>CAZWYB010000010.1:0-25956 GCA_964637745.1 uncultured Pseudomonadota bacterium | reverse complement strand
GCAGGCGTGGAGGACCGGGACGGGGTGAAAGGGGGTTGTCACGATAAAGATGTGAGCGGAGTCAAAAAGACGATCGATGTGCTCCTTCAAACGGAAGACCGCCGTCCCCTTTTGGCCTTCATAGGCGCGGATGCCCTCAAAGACACCCAGTCCGTAGTGGAGCGTGTGGGTCAGGATATGGACGTTCGCCTCGTCCCATTTGACCATTTTGCCGTCCAACCAGATTTTTTCGGTCTTTTGCACGTTGCCACCTCAAACAATAAATAACTGAATTGAAAGTACCTTGCGAAGACCGGGGAAGTCGAGTCGAAAAACTTGGCTGACGATTTTTGGATGTCGAGATGATTTTGCGTCAAACTTAGGAAAGTTATCGGAGCGGGATTCCGAGTCCTCTTGCGCCAGAGAGTCGTCGGGGTAATGCAAAGAAGTTCGGCGGCTCCCATGAAGAAGCGCTCCAATCAGGCGGTTATATTTGTCGTAATTTCTTTTGAGGTTGCCTTTGCGAAATTTTTATCTTGCGAGATCTGTGGACACACGGATCGGAAACTCTAAGCGGCCTTTCCTCTCAAACGTTCTAAAAGGCAAACTCCGGTCCGAGGACCGTTACTCGTAATGCGTCCACATCCGGATCACCTTAACGACCTTCTGATCCTTGAATATCTGATAAACAAGCCGATGTTGGATATTGATCCTTCTCGAATATGCGCCCGTCAGGTCGCCGAGCAGTTTTTCGTAAGGGGGCGGTTTTTGAAACGGATTGGCGGCCAGAAGGTTCAGAATTTTTTCGGCCTTTTCCTTCAACCCTGAGCGTTTGAGTTTCTTCGCGTCCTTTTGAGCGTCTTTCGTATAGACGAGGGTCCACATGACTTACCATTTCAATTTTTTGGAGCACTTTTTGAGGGGGGCCTTGAGCCCTCTGGTGATGGACTCTCGCATGCCTGGAATCGAGATGAGATACAGCGTTTCTTGAATGGATTTCCAATCTTCCTCAGAAACGAGGACGCCGTTGTTTCTTTTGCCGGTGATCACAATGGGTTCATGCGATTCGGACACTTCGTCGATCAGACTGTACAGAGACGCCCTGGCATGGCTGGCGGAAAGGCTGCTCATAAAGAACCTCGATCATGGTAACGTACGACATATCGTACGTTTTGTAAAGCGTCAGATTCTAGCGGATACGGCCGCCACGAACCCGATAAAGTCGTTGAAGAAGTCGGGGTTGCTGACGAGGCGGTGCGAAGCGGCAAAGAGCTCCGGGTTAACGTGGTACCAGGAGCCGCCACGCGAAACGAACTGGTACTTTTCTTGAGGATTTCTCTTCATCCATTTCGAAACGCTCCCCGTATAATGCCTCGTCCCGGTTTCTGGATCCGTCGGAAACGTTGGATCTTCGGCATCGACCGTTCCTTCTCTTTCCTGCTGAATGCTGCTGACGACATATTCCTCTCCGTTCGGACCATACAGTTCTCCATTTGGGGTTGCATGTTGTCGTTTTCCACTTCGACCCGAGACGAGACGTGGGTTCGCTAAATTTTAATATTACAAGATCTGTGGACTGATATTTTATGAAGTGGCGAATAGCTTTTTAATATTTTCAATATAGGGCACTTGTACGATGCCTTTCTCAGTAATGATCGCCGTCACAAACTTATTGGGCGTTACGTCGAAAGCCGGATTGCACACCTTGATCCCTTCGGGCGCTACCCTCTGGCGGAAGAAGTTCGTCACTTCTTCCGAGTTCCGTTCCTCGATCGGGATCTGATCACCGGTCGGACAACTCAGGTCGATTGTCGACAGAGGCGCCGCCACATAAAAGGGGATGTCGTGCTGACGCGCCAAGACCGCCACCCCGTAGGTACCGATCTTGTTCGCTACATCGCCGTTCGCGGCGATCCGGTCTGCGCCGACGATCACGCGCTGGATCTTTTTCTGACGCATCAGGGCCGCCGCCATGTTGTCCGTGATCAACGTCACCGGAATCTTGTTCTTGGCGAGCTCCCAGGCGGTCAGTCGGGCGCCTTGAAGAAAGGGCCTCGTCTCGTCGGCGATCACCTCGAACTTCTTCCCCGCTTCGGCCGCGGAATAAAGAACGCCTAATGCCGTCCCCCAACCGGCCGTCGCCAAGGCACCGGCGTTGCAATGGGTAAGCACTGTATCCCCGTTCTGGATCAGCTCCTGACCGAAATGGCCCATCTTCTTATTAATCGAGATATCTTCCTCGTAGATTTTCAAGGCCTCCGTCCGGAGCCTTTCCTTGAGAGACGCGATGGGCAAGGACCCGCTCTCCTTCATGACGCGCCTCATCCGCTCCAAACCCCAACGGAGATTGACGGCAGTCGGACGCGTCTCTATCAAGGTTTGAAAGACCGTTTCCATTTTCTGCGCGAAGGCCTCGAAGGTCTTCGCATCAACGCCCAACGAACCTAAGGCCACGCCCATGGCGGCAGCGACACCGATCGCAGGAGCGCCGCGAACGACCATATTTTTAATCGCATCCGCGACCTGCTTGTAATCGGAGCATTCGACATAAGTCTCCTCGACCGGCAGCTTCCGCTGGTCGATCATGAAGACCTTGTCGTCTCTCCACTCGATTGTTTTAAAAGACATACTCACATTTTAATAAGGTGGTGGATCTTGTCAACGACGCCGCCGACACGCGGAATCAGCGAGATCAAGGCCAAAACCAAAAGAACGCCACCGATCACCTGCATCACGCGATGCACCTTCTGAGGGGACATCATTCTTTTCACGGGCCGCGCAATCGTCACCAAAATCAGCCACCAAAAGAGGCTTCCTGAAAAAATCCCGAGGGCGATTTCGACGTATTGGATGCGCTTCGGATCCTCCGGGATCAAGTCCGAGCCGGCGAAGAGGGCCGCGAAAGCGATGATCGTCGTCGGATTCAGGAGGGTCAGAAAAAAAGAGGAGACCAAGTCCCACCAATAGCGGCGCTGGAATCTCCCCGTCAGAACCTCTTCCGCCTCAAGCTTCGGCGGCTTTTGAAAGATGAAATAAACGGCGACGAGAATCAGGGCCAGGCTGCCCAAGGGCCGCCAAAAATGGCGGCCGACCTCCAGCTGTTCCACCAACGCAACCAATCCCAGCGCAGCGAAATAGCCGAACAGGGCATCCGCAAGGGCCGCGCCCAAGCCGGTAAAAATGCCGGCCAACGATCCGATCGAAAGGCTTCTTTGGATGAGAAGGACGCCGACGGGCCCGACGGGGATCGCCACCATGAAGCCCAACACCGCCGCTTTGAAGATCAGAGTGAGATCGTACGGCAAAGGCCCTTCCCCCGTTTTTAACCTTGGAGCTTTTTCTTCAAGAGCTCGTTCACTTTTGCGGGATTCGCCCGGCCCCCGGTCTGTTTCATCACTTGTCCGACGAAAAATCCCATGAGCTTGTCGTTACCGGCCTTAAAGCGCTCGACCTCTTTGGGGCTCGACGCGATCACCTGATCCACCGCCGCCTCAAGAGAGCCTTCGTCGGAGATCTGTCCCAGGCCTTCCTTTTCGACGATCTCCTCGGGCCTGTGTCCGGTGTCGAAAACCTTTTGTAAGACGGTCTTCGCCGCCGACCCGCTCACCGTTCCCGCATCCACCATTTGGAGGGTCTTGGCCAGATCCGCCGGTTTCAGTTTGCTCTGCGGGATCAAGGCCTCGTCGTTCTTGATCATGCGCAAAAATTCATTGATGACCCAATTCGAAACCTTCTTCGCCTCCGAATACTCTTTAACGCACGATTCGAAAAAGTCTGCGAGGCCGCGCGACGAGGTCAGGATATCCGCCTCGGAGGTCTGGAGGTGATATTGCTTCACGAAGCGATCTCTCTTCATCTCCGGAAGCTCGGGCAGGGCCTCACGAACCTTCTGAATCCAACCCTCATCGAGGATCAAGGGAAGAAGATCCGGATCCGGAAAATAGCGATAGTCGTGCGCCTCTTCCTTCCCGCGCATGGATTGGGTTTCGTTCTTATCCGCGTCCCACAGACGCGTCTCCTGACGGATCTTTCCGCCCTCCTCCAAGACGGCCTTTTGGCGCTCGACTTCATAGAGGATGGCCTTCTCCACGTTTCGGAAGGAGTTCATGTTCTTCAACTCCACCTTCGTCCCGAACTTTTCCTGACCGACCGGACGGATGGAAACGTTAGCGTCGCAGCGGAGGGATCCTTCCTCCATATTGCCGTCATTGACTCCGATATAAACCAAGATTTGGCGGAGCTTTTTCAGATAGGCCACGGCCTCCTGCGACGTCCGGATATCCGGTTCGGAAACGATCTCTAAAAGAGGCGTGCCGCCGCGATTGAAGTCCACCCACGAGGCGTCGTGGGCGCGCGTCCCAGGATGTTCATGCACGAGCTTTCCCGCGTCTTCTTCCATATGAATGCGCGTAAGCCCGATACGCTTTATCTGGCCGTCGACGTCGATATCCAAGTGACCTTTGAGACAGATCGGCAGTTCATATTGCGAGATCTGATAACCCTTCGGAAGATCGGGGTAGAAATAGTTCTTTCGGGCGAAGACGCTCTTCATTTCAATCGAACAGTTGGTCGCCAGGCCCGCGCGGATGGCGAACTCAACAGTCTGTCGGTTCAAGACGGGCAACGTGCCCGGCAAACCCAGACAAACGGGACAGGTATTATGGTTGGGTTCTTGACCGAATTTGGTAGAGCAGGAGCAAAAGAGCTTCGTATTCGTAAGAAGCTGGGCATGAACTTCTAATCCAATGACGGTTTCGTAATTCACAACTTCGGTCTCCGCCGATGCCACTCCGTCGCCTGCTCATACGCATAGGCCGCGCGCAGCATCTTCTCTTCTTCAAAATGTTTGGCGATCAGCTGCATCCCGATGGGAAGCCCCGACCTCGTAAATCCGCACGGGAGGCTCATGCCGGGAAGACCCGCCAGGTTCACGTTGATCGTAAAAATATCCGAAAGATACATCTGGAGGGGATCGCTCATCTTTTCGCCGATCTTCCAGGCGGGCGTCGGCGAGACGGGCGTCAAGATCACATCACAGGTCTTAAAGGCTTCTTCGAAATCCCGGCGGATGAGTGTCCGCACCTTTTGGCCCCGCAGATAATAGGCGTCGTAGTAGCCCGCGGAAAGCACGTAGGTGCCAAGCATGATCCGGCGCTTCACCTCCGGACCGAAGCCTTCGCTTCGGGTTTTTTGATAGAGGTCGATCAGGTTCTTAGCCGCCGTGTTCCGATGCCCGTAGCGGATGCCGTCATAACGCGCGAGATTGGAGGACGCCTCCGCCGTGGCCAGGATGTAATACGTCGGAACGCCGTAGTCCGTATGCGGCAAGGTGACCTCGCGGCATTCGGCGCCCATTTTCTTCAACATCGCAATGGCCTCGTCGATCGCCTTGGCGATCTCGGGATCCAGGCCCGCGATAAAATACTCTTTCGGGATGCCGATCTTCCAACCCTTCACATCGGACACCAGCGACTTCGTGTAATCGGGAACGGGGACGTTCAACGATGTCGAATCGCGGGGATCATGCCCCGCCAGGGCTTTGAGCATGATCGCTGCGTCGGTGACGTCCTTCGTCAGGGGTCCGACTTGGTCCAACGATGAGGCGAAGGCGATGACTCCGTAACGGGAGACCCGTCCGTACGTGGGTTTCACTCCCACAAGATTGGTGAGGGCTGCAGGCAATCGAATCGATCCTCCGGTGTCGGTGCCGGTCGACGCAATACACTCGCCGGCCGCCACCGCCGAGGCGCTCCCGCCGCTCGACCCTCCGGGGATCCGCTCCGGATCCCACGGGTTCCGGGTGATACCCATGGCGGAATTTTCCGTCGAGGAGCCCATCGCAAACTCGTCGAGGTTCAGCTTGCCGACGACAACGGCGCCTTGGTCGATGAGATTTTGGGCCGACGTCGCAGTATAGGGTGGAATGTAATTGCTCAAAATCTTGGAGGAGCAGGTGGTCTTCACGCCCTCGATCAAGAAATTATCTTTGATCCCGATAGGGATGCCGTGTAGCGGCGATTTTCTGATTTTCTCATCCGCCGCCTTCGCCTGGGCCAAGGCCGATTCCTCCGTCAACGTCACATAGGAATGGATCTTCGACTCGACGCCCTGAATCCTTTTAAAAACCGATTGGGTGATTTCGCGCGAAGAGACCTTTTTTTGACTCAAAAGATCGGCTAATTCATGAATGGTGAGATCGAAGAGTTCCATCGTTCACTAGAGAACCTTCGGTACTTTAAAGAAGGTTTCTTCCCGGCCTTCCGGTCCTGGGGCGTTGGCAAGGGATCGTTCCATCGTTTGATCCGCCACGACTTCATCCTTGCGGAAGGGCGTGGGAACCAAGACCGCGTGCGCCGTCGGCTCGATGCCCGAGACGTCCAACCGATTCAGCTTTTCGACGTAATCGAGGATGGCGGAGAGCTGCGATGCATAGGTCTCCACTTCCCCGGAGGACAACTCAAGGCGCGCAAGATGGGCGATCTTCAAAACCTCTTCACGAGAGAGTTTCATTACGATTTAAATAGGCTGAGGACGGCGGTGAGAAAACCGCCCTCTTTGCCGGCCACCTTCTCCAACTCGCCTCCGTCCAAAAAGACGCCCCGGCAGGAGAAGCACTTGTCGATCGTCACGCCTTTAAAGGGGATCGGATGCAATTCCATCCCGCACTTGGGACAATGCATCCAATGAAGCGCCCGAAGGTGGGTTTTCTCTTCCTCGGAGAGTTTTTTCTTCCTCTCTTCGGCAAGTTTTTTCTTCTTCTCCGCATCGACGCGGACGAAATATTCTTCCTCTTCATGGGAGGGTTTAGGAACAGACATAGCTAGGAGGTAACATAGAGACCTCCGCTTGTTCAAGAAGGAACGGCAATCTTCTAGGCCATTACATCATCGGGGCAGGGAGACAGGCGACATCCGAATCCTGAACGCGGTTGTCGGTGAGACGCTTCACCTCGGAGCTGGCCAGGCTCATCATATAAATCTCCGGATTGCCGTCATGGTCGGAGACGAAAAAGAGATAAC
Source organism: uncultured Pseudomonadota bacterium (assembly GCA_964637745.1). Classification (GTDB taxonomy): domain Bacteria; phylum UBA10199; class UBA10199; order JACPAL01; genus CAZWYB01. The sequence goes on along the minus strand of CAZWYB010000010.1, from coordinate 18,958 downwards.
GGCCGTCCGGCGACCAAGACGGAGAAGACACATGAGCCGCCAACGTCCTGGAATAATACGTCAGACTGCCGCAGACAGGAGGAGACCAGGAGAAATTCAGATTACAGGTTACGAGATGCGAACCTGCCGACGTCGTCAGGACGTAAGCCAATTGAGCGAATGGCCCTACGGCAGGGTCTTTCTTGTCATAAACGCTGGCTCCCCCAAAATCGATCCTTCGGATAACACCGGAGGGATTGGACATGTCCCGCACATAAAGATCGTAGGGCTCACGGCCCTCTTTCATGGAAAAGACGAGCCGCGTCTCGGCCGCTCCATTCCAATGCCACCAGACCACCTTGTCGAACTCCCGGGTCCCTCTGTCGTTCGGAACCTCCACGTGCGTGTGGTCCGCATTTTCAGGATCCGACATATCCACCATTAACACATTTCTTCCGGAGGCTACGTCCTGAGCCAGAAAGGCGATCTTGTCACCGGTCTCGTTCCAATCCACGGAATAAGGGATGTAATTATCGACGCCGTCATGTTCGGGATCGCGATCCAAGGGGCCAAAGACGGCCGCAGACGTCTCGAAATCCCTCCCGATCATCGCCCAAGGAGGTGGACCGATGAGGGTCGACAACGCATTAAAGGCGATCCTTTGCCCGTCCGGACGAAACGAGAGCCGGCTATGGGAAATCATCCTCACCCGATTGCTCGTCAGGGAAACCGTCCGCGGCGTCGCTCCGCTGTCCTGAAGATAGATGTTCGAGTAACCGTCCCGATAGGAGACAAAACCGAAGCGGTAGACCGGAGCCGCGGCACAAACGTTCGGCGTTCCGCCCGCTCCGCAAAATTCACCCGGCATCGAACATTCCGGGCAAACCACCCTCGCCCCCGCGCAAGATCGTCCCCGGTAACCGCAATAGCCGGTACACGAATCGGTCATGCAACAGGTACTCGGCATCCCATGGCAATCCCATCCGCTCTCCACCTGGCAGGTGGGAGAGCAGCCGTCCCCCGCCCTTGTATTGCCGTCGTCGCAGGTCTCCCCGGCGTCTAGAGTCGAATTCCCGCAGGCCGTAGGGGGCGTAGGCGGAGGCGGCAAGGATGGTCCGCAAACGTTCGCCATCCCTCCGTAGCCGCAGGTCTGCCAGGCCTCACAGGAGCCGCAGGTGACAGTTCCACCGCAACCATCATCGACCGTCCCGCAATTCATGGCGGAGGGACAGGTCGTTCTGGGGATACAGGGAACCGGCGTCGAACCGGGGCTCGGCGTGGGAGGCGACGCGGGGGTGACCGCCGAATCAGATGGGGCATTGGCCGTAGACGGCGGCGTCTCTGTCCCCGATGAGGGAATGGCCTGGCTTTGGCTGGTGGGAGGAAGTGCGCTTTGCCTTTTGGCGCAGCCCACCAGGCAAGTCATGAGACTCAGCACCAAAAAGAGTTTCTTAAAAAGAACCCGAACCATTTATCGGCATTCTATCACGACTGAGCCCTGCTCGGAAGAGGTCTCGAAAGAACCTACGATGTGAAAGACTTTATCATTTTATTTTCAGCGTGACTCCGTGTTACGAGTAGATCGTGGATGCTTTCCTCCTGTCTTTCTCCATCGTCTTTGGTCTTCTGGTCGGCAGCTTCCTCAACGTCTGCATCTACCGCCTCCCCCGCGGACAATCCGTTATCGTGCCGCGGTCCCATTGTACGGACTGCGGCCGCTTCATCCGGTGGTACGACAACGTCCCCGTCCTGAGCTATTTGTGGCTGGGCGGCCGCTGCCGGGAATGTAAAAAACACATTCCGATACGCTATCCTTTAGTGGAGATGATCACGGCCGGACTCTCCTGGCTCGTTTACTGGAAGTTCGGAGATCCCCTCTCTTATGGGCTCTATTTTCTCTGTCTCTGTGCCCCCTTGGTTGCCATCGCCTTTATCGACTTGGACCATCGCATCATCCCGGATGTCTTTACGCTCCCGGGAATCGTCGCCGGAATCCTAACGACGCTCCTCACCTCTCAGATGTCGATTCCGAATGCCTTGATCCACTCATTGACCGGCCTGTTATCCGGAGGCGGAGCGCTCTTCGTCGTCAGTTGGGTCTATGAAAAACTCAGACACCAGGAAGGCATCGGCGGAGGGGACGTCAAACTTGCGGCCATGCTCGGGGCCTTCTTCGGCTGGAAGGGGGTCTTCGTGATCCTTCTGATCAGTTCGCTTTTGGGGTCCATCCTTGGAATTCTCCTCATCGTCGTATTCCGAAAAGGCCTCAAATTAGCGATCCCTTACGGCCCCTTCCTCGCCGCCGGGGCCCTCGTTCACCTCTTCTTCGGCGAGGCCCTCATTCACTGGTACTTAAACCTGACCCCATACTTATATAAAATATAATATAATTTATTATAATTATATATAATTGTTAATTAATCTTCATCATTTATAAGTTTTTTGTTCTAAGAGACTGCCTTTTGTGCTAAATCATGTCCGTGGCTGACGCCAAAAAAAACAACGTCCGCAAGCTGCGCGAAGAGCGTTTGATGAGTAAGGCGAAGCTCGCACGCAAGGCCGGCTTATCCCCTTTGACCATCGACCGCGTTGAGTCCGGCAAGGATTGTCGGATGGACACGAAACGCAAGATCATCCTCGCCATGGGTTTCAAACTCTCCGAAAAAGACAAAGTCTTTCCGGACGGCCTCTAGCCGGGCATCAGACCGTTTCTCCAAGTCCTAAATATTGATTGTTTTTTCTCCCCATCCTCATTAGGTCTTTTCGTCATGCCCCTTCGCTTTCTCACGGCCGGCGAGTCTCACGGCAAGGCCTTGGTCGTCCTTATGGACGGCATGCCTTCCGGACTGGCGATCAAAGAAGACGACATCAACCACCAACTCGCCCGACGTCAAAAGGGTTACGGACGCGGCGGACGGATGAAGATCGAACAGGACCGCGTCGAAATCCTTTCGGGAATCCGCGCCGGCAAGACCCTCGGTTCGCCGATCGCCATGAAGATCGATAATAAGGATTGGGCGAACTGGCAGAAGATCATGGACGTCTCTCAAGAAGACGAAGGCCAGTCGAAGATCGTCCATCATCCGAGACCGGGTCACACCGATCTCTCCGGAGGCATCAAGTACGATCATCACGACCTCCGGAACATTTTGGAACGATCCAGCGCCCGTGAGACCGCGGCACGGGTCGCCGCCGGCGCCGTTGCACGCCGACTTTTAGAAGAATTCGGCGTCCATATCGCGGGACACATCGTCAATCTGGGAGGCGTCACGACCTCGGCCGAACGCGCCTCCGCCAAGAAGATTCTCGATCTCACCGAAGAGAGCCCTTTGCGCTGTCTGGATAAAAAGGCGGAAGAGCAAATGATCGCAAAGATCGACCTCGCCCGGAAGAACGGAGACTCGCTGGGAGGGGTCTTCGAAATTCTGGTGGACGGCCTCCCGGTCGGGCTGGGCACCCATATTCAATGGGACCTGAAGCTGGACGGAAGGATCGCGCAATCCCTCATGAGCATCCAGGCCATTAAGGGCGTGGAGATCGGGATGGGATTTCAAACGGCCGATCATTTCGGCTCCGCCGTTCACGACGAGATTTTTTACGATAAGGCGAAGAAAAAGTTTTATCGCAAGACCAACAACGCCGGCGGCCTCGAGGGGGGGATCACCAACGGCGAATCGTTGGTCATCCGCGCCGCGATGAAGCCCCTTTCCACGCTGTATCGACCCCTGCAGTCGGTTGACATCGTCACGAAGGAAACCTATGAGGCGACCGTCGAGCGGACGGACATCACGGCGGTCCCGGCCGCGGCGGTCATCGGTGAAAATTGCGCGGCCTTCACCCTCGCCCAGGCCTTTTTGGAAAAATTCGGCGGCGATTCCATAAAGGAGATTCAAAGGAACTACGACGGTTATCTACAGCAGGTAAAAGGTTACTGATGAAACACAAACGCATTATTTTAACCGGCTTCATGGGGACGGGCAAAACGGCTGTCGGCGAACGCCTGGCCAAACGCCTCAAATTCGACTTCCTCGACACGGATCTCATGGTCGAAGAAGAGACCGGCAAAAGCATCACCGAAATTTTTGAAAAGGAAGGCGAAACGATTTTTCGGAATCATGAAAAGAAGATGGTGAAGAAGGCCCTGGAGCGCGACAAGGTGGTGATCGCCACCGGAGGCGGCGCCATCGTCGACCCCGAAAGCTTGAAACTCATGAAGGACAAAGGCATCGTCATCGGTCTCTCCGCCGCTCCGGAAACGATCCTGAAGCGAATCACCGGCATGGATACGCGCCCGCTTCTTAAATCGAAGGACCAGATGAAGAAGATCGAAAGTCTCCTATCCCATCGCTCTCCTTATTACCGACAGGCCGACAAAATCATCGATACGACCAAAAAGGCCCTGGAAGAAACGGTGGAAGAGATCCTTAAGGCCCTTGATAACTAGGCGGATCGGGTCCGATGAAGACGATTCACGTCACATTCTCCAAACGTTCCCCCAAAAAAGCGAAAAGCGGCTACCCCATCCACATCTCCGGACAGGAAAGGGACTGGCTTCGCCCCTTGAAATCGCTCGGCATCGGACGATGCCTGATCCTCACGAGTCCTCGCGTCGCGCGTTATTGTCTCCCCGAGCTCAGAAGAAATCTCGCCAAGCTGAAGATCCGAAACCAAGCCTTGATGATCTCCGACGGCGAGCGGTTCAAAAATCTCGTAACCGTCGGCAAGGCCTATTCGGCCCTCGTGCAGGCGGGCATCGAGCGCTCGACCCCGGTTCTCCTCCTGGGCGGAGGCGTGATCGGCGACTTGGGAGGATTCGTCGCGGCGACGATCCTCCGAGGCGTGCCCTTCGTACAGATCGGAACGACCTTGGTCGCCCAGGTCGATTCCAGCATCGGCGGCAAATTGGGGATCGATCTCCCGGAAGGGAAAAACCTGGCCGGCGTCTTCGGGCAACCGCGCGCCGTCTTTTCGCATGTGCCCTATCTCAAAACCTTACCCGAACGTGAAGTGATCGGCGGTCTCGCCGAGGTGTTGAAATACGGGATCATCGGCGATCCGTCCCTCTTTCAGCTGCTTCGAAAGGAACGTGAAAAAATCCTGAAACGGGACACGAAACTCCTCTTTGAAATCGTCCGGTGCTCCTCCGCCATGAAGGCTTCGGTCGTCGGTCAAGACGAGAAGGAATCATCGCTCCGCATGACCTTAAACTTCGGGCACACTTTCGGCCATGCAATCGAACGGTTGACGCATTACCGCAAATACCTCCACGGCGAGGCCGTCGGCATCGGCATGACGATCGCGGCGCGGCTATCTCATGAGATGGGTTTTTGTTCGAAGAAAGATGCGGAGGAAATAGAAACCGGCGTACGCGCCCTAGGATTGCCCACGAAGCCGCCTTCGTTCGCTCCCTCCGAATGGACGCGCGCCTTAGAAGTTGACAAAAAGTCGCGGGATGGGATGATCCACTTCGTTTTTGCGAAAGGAATCGGTCAGGTGACGATCGTGCCAACTCGGCCCGCAACCTTGGTGAAAGAGTTTCTCAAATGAATATTCCCGAAGATTTGCAACGGAACCCCCATTTTGCGCGTTACTACCGAACTTGGCAGAAGAACGACCTCTCCATCGTCTTCATCCCGCTCGCCCAGATCTGCCGCGAGCATGGCTTGTTGGAGGAGGCGCGGCAGATCTGCGAAAAGGGATTGGCACGCCATCCTCAGTCGGTCAGCGGCCGTCTTATGCTTTCGCGCATTTTGATGGATCTGGAGCAGACCGGAGAGGCCAAAGCTCTCGTCAAAGCTGTCCTCGAGGAATATCCGGCCCAGCAGGAGGCCAAAACACTTCATCAGCGGCTCCTGAGAATGGGCGGTGCCGAAGAATCCGAAGAAAAATCCCAAGCTCATGACGATTCCGAAGAGGTCACGGAAAAGTCGGAACGCGCGGTCTCCCTGTGGGAGAACCCGACCATGGCGAAGATCTACGCGGATCAAGGCGAGACCAAAATCGCCTTGCAAATAGTCGATCGCATCCTCTCGCGGAACCCTCAAGACCCGCGTGCCTTGGAGCTCCGCAAGGAATGGTCTCGATGAAGATCCTCGTCGTCCACGGACCGAATTTAAATCTCTTGGGCCGCCGCGAAACTTCCGTCTATGGGAAGCTCACCCTGGCGGACATCAATCGGGAATTGGCCAAAGCCGCCAAGACCGAAAAGGTCGAGATCGACTTCTTTCAATCCAATCACGAGGGCGAAATCGTAACGCGGCTTCAGGAGGCGGAAGGCCGTTATGGGGCCATCGTTATCAATCCAGCCGCCTTCACGCATACCAGCGTCGCCATCCGGGACGCCGTAGCCGCAATCCGCGTGCCTGTCGTCGAAGTCCATATCTCGAACATCCATGCCCGTGAAAGCTTTCGAAAAGACTCGTTTATCTCGCCCGTAGCCTCAGGCGTCGTCTTCGGTTTCGGAAAGGACAGCTATCTGTTAGGATTAAAAGGGGCCATTGCACTGGCCCGCATGCTCCCGGCTAAAAAGAAAAGGTAGCGATGTCCTCAAAAGAAAAAATAATCGAGGCGGCGGAAAAGCTCTATAAAGCGGGCAAATACGACAAGGCCATCAAGGAGTATCAAAAGCTCCTGGCGGAAGACCCTTCCGATATGAGGGCCAAGTTGAAGATCGGCGAGATCCACGCCAAGAATAAGGACCTGCCGACGGCGATCAAGATCTACCGCGAGGTCGCCGATCATTACGCCCAGGACAATTTCCATCTGAAGGCGATCGCGGTCTACAAGAACATCTTAAAGCTCTCTCCCACCTTGATCGAGATCAACGAGAAGCTGGGGGATCTCTATCACCGCGTCGGCCTCGATAACGACGCCTTGAACCAGTATTACATCGTCGCGAACTACTACGACAACAAGGGCCAACAGAAGGAGGCGATGGAGGTCCGGCAAAAGATCATCGCCGTGGATCCCTCCAACACGACCGGGCGCATCCGACTCGCCGAGCTCATGCAGGCGGAAGGCAAGACCGACGAATCGATCCGCGAGTACGAAAAGGCGGCCGAGATCCTGTCTTCGCAACGTGATAAAGACAAGTTGGTCGAGGTCTACGAAAAGATGCTCTACTACCGCCCCGACAACCTGGACATGCTGATTCATCTCTGTCGGATTTATTTCGAAAAGCGCGAGTTCAAGAAAGTCTTGAGGAAGATCGAGGCCTCGCCCGCAGAAATCAAAAAAAACCTCGAGGTGGGGGAATTGTGGGCGGAGGCCCTCTTGGAAGACCACCAAGTGGACGCGGCCCGGAGGCGCTTCAAAGAGCTCTACGCGTCGACCCTAGAGGCCAAAGACGGCGAACGCGCCGCCCGCATCTACAGCCGAGCGCTTCAGGAGTTCAGCGACGATCAGGATTATCTGAATGACCTGGAGGAGACGCGGAAGACACTGGGCGGCGAGCCTACCTCAGTGGCCCCGAAGTTCCGACAGGATTTCGAGAAGACCGAGATGGTCGATCTCTCGAAGATGAATTTTCCGCCGAAAAAATAGGACCTATTGCACCAAGACGGGGTCACCCCGGCCGGCGACCTGCTGGCCGCCTACGGTGTGGTAGTCCACTTCCGGGAAATACATGACCGGGTGCAAGATCGAGTCGAAATCCCACACGATCTGGGAACGGTTGACCTTCCCCGACTTGGAGGCGGGTTTGTGGAATGTGGCGAACTCCGCGGCCCCTAATTTAGAGGCTTGGCGGATCACCTGCACCTGGATGTTGGAAAAGAGAGTCTTATCGGCGTCCCACGGGCCTTTGATCGCATCCAAGGCCCCGACCACCTGAAATTTTCCGTCCTTCTCGCGATAAATGTGTACCGTGCTGGTCGGCAATGGGTCGGATCCCGCATACATGCTGTTCGAGAGGGCCACGAGCCAGGTCTTGCCACTGCCATCAAGGTCGAAGAACTTCGCCTCGATGGTCCCAAGCTCCAAAATCTCCTGTTCGCCGCCCTTCGCGTCCAAATAGGTCAATTCCTCCGCGGCACCTGCTTTATCCAAGTCCTCCGCCTTCTTGGATTGGGAGATGAGGGAGATGATTTCCTCGTCGAATTTCTCCCAGAATTTTTTGGCGTCGGCCGCGCTGAAGTGTTGTCCCTTGAGCATCACCGGGCCCTGCACCGAGGCCGCATACTTTTTAAAGCCGTCGGAAAAGGCCTCGGCCTTGGGTGAAACGAGTGAGAGCCCAAACAGGACTCCGAACGCGGTCGCAATCAATTTCATACTGCCTCCTTAAGGTTCTTCACTTACGGCCACGTCGAAGGGTTTCTTCGACCGGACGAAAACGAACGACGGGACGCCGCCCCCCACCGTGGAAGGGGCGATCTCCGTTAATAGCAACACCTGCACCGGCGCCAAGGCCGGGAAATTCGCATCCGACGTCCCGGCGCCCTGCGGCAAATCCTGGGTCCCGCTCTGCAGGGCCTCCTTTAATACCTCATTCTCCGCCGAAGTGGGAGAATAAAAAGCAAAGGCCCCTGACGTCGGATCTTTCGTGTCCCCGTTAAAAACCGCCGCCGCCGTGATCACCGCCTGGTCGTATGAGATCAGAAGGGACTGATCGACATCAGAACGTAAGGCCGCATCCAGATAGGCCCCATGAGACGGATCTCCCGGCTCCACGGGGGAGAACTGAAAGACCGTCCCCTCATTCGCTTCGATCACCGCGTCATAAGAAGAAACCGGCGGATCACGTGTGTAATCTTCGGCCTTCGCCGAAAAAAGTGACGGGGAATCTTCGGCATTGATGAGATTTATCCGGTTCCGGATGACCGCCCCGACCGCGTCCCCCGTGACGCTCACGCTGGTAGCCTTTACGCTCGATCCGTCCCGCGTGGCTTCGCGTGCCAATTCTCCCCGCGCCTCACCGATCAGGATTTGGATCAAGGATTGCGGGGGAATCGTCACCTCGATCGGGGATTCCGACCGGCCGTTGACCACAGGCGTCACATAGCCGATGCCGGATTTTAACGGAATGACGCGCGCGCCTTTGCCGCCGGCGAAGGTCAAAGAGCCCGAACGCGGCTTCAAATCGAAAAGATCGGGATCGTTGTTCTGAAGATCGAGGGTCGTGAAGACCTCACTGATGACAATCTCGTCGGCTCCTGGAGCCGTCCCGCCCAACGCCACGGCAAGCTTCCCCGAGACGTTCGTTTCGCGGTGAGTCACTGTTCCGGAGCTACCGGAGTTAGATGACCCCCCTGTTCCTCCCGAGTCGGGGCATCCCGCGTTACCTCCTAAAAAGAGAAAAACGAGAGAGAAGACGCAACAATTTTTAAGAAGTCGCCGAAACCGGAAACGCATCATGTAGGTCCGTGAAGAGTATACGGATAGTTGACGCGGTCAAGATTCACTTGTAGAGGAGCGCGAATGTCTATTCATGCATTGAGAGGAATGAACGACGTCCTCCCGCCGGACGTCTCCCTGTGGCAGGAGATCGAACAAAAGGCCCGCGAGCTTTTCGGCCGATACCTGTATGAGGAGATCCGTACGCCCCTTTTAGAGGACATGGCCCTTTTCACGAGGACCATCGGCGACACGACGAACATCGTCGAAAAGGAGATGTACGTCTTTCAAGACCGGAACTCCAAATGGGTGGCGATGCGCCCCGAGGGGACCGCTTCGGTGGTGCGCGCCTATATCGAACACAAATGTTTCGTCGAAGACCCCGTCGCGCGCTTCTTCTACATGGGGCCGATGTACCGCTACGAGCGGCCTCAAAAAGGCCGGTTCCGGCAGTTCTATCAGTTGGGAGTCGAAGTCTTCGGCATCGCGAGTCCGCGTCTGGACGCCGAGGTCATCAACATGCTCGACCTCTTCTTCCGGAGCTTGGGGCTCAAGGATTATGAACTGGAGATCAACTCGCTCGGCTGCCCGATGTGTCGGCCGAATTTCCTCCGGGCCTTTTTCGATCACCTGACCAAGAACGAGGCCCGGCTCTGCATGGATTGCAAGAGGCGGATGGAACGGAACGCCCTCCGTGTCCTGGACTGTAAGGAACCGGAATGCCAAAAGGTGGCCGAAGAAGGGCCGTCCATCCAGGACTTCCTCTGCGACGTCTGCGAAAAGGACTTCGACTGCGTCTTGGAAACCTTGGGCCTCTTGGGCAGCACGTATAAGGTGAATCCGAAGATCGTCCGAGGGTTGGATTATTATCTAAAGACCACGTTCGAATTCACGACCACGGCCCTGGGCGCCCAAAACGCCATCGCGGGCGGCGGACGCTACGACGGTTTGATCCGACTCTTGGGTGGACCGAACATCCCGGGCTTCGGCTTCGCCCTCGGGATGGAGCGCTTGGTCGAGGTCTTGAAGGCGCAACGGGCCCAAACGGAGGCGCCTACAAGAAAGGGCGTCTTCCTCGCCGCTTTGGGCGACAAGGCCTTGGCAGAGGCCTTGAAAATCGCCGCCCAGATCCGAAAGGAAGGAATTCCGGTGGATCTGGATTACGAAGGGAAGAGTTTGAAATCGCAAATGAGAAGGGCCGACAAAACCGGCTCTCGATTCGTCGTCATCTTGGGTTCCGACGAGCTCGCCAAGAAGATCGTTGCCGCCCGAGATCTTGTCGACGGAAGCCAAGAAAACATCCCTTTGGCCTCCCTTCCCGATCACATCAAGCTGCGTCTGAAAGGGTAAAGCAAAATCCTTAGTTAAATTGATAACTTGACTTAGGAAATCTTTTCGACGACAATATCACGCATTATGGCACAACGAAAAATTTTCATGTTTCTGACCCTCCTCGTTGCCGTCGTGACCCTCTCGTATTTCGGAAAAATCTCGCCGGTGCGCGCCGAAGACGAAATGGACGAGGAGCTCAAATCAACCATCGCGTCCGATCCGGTGAATCGCGGAAGGCACGGCTCTTCGTCTTCTTCCTCGAAATCGTCGTCTTCTTCAAAATCGTCTAGCTCCTCGGCAAGTTCCCCAAGCTCCAAACCCGCCAAGTCCTCGAAGTCCAAGTCAACGTCTTCTTCGGGAAGCGAGGATGAAGGCTCCGAGTGGCAAACCATGCATTCGGAAACCCACAGGGGCGAAGGCCATCATGGCGGCAAGAGCGCCTCCAAATGGATGCCGCCCTCCTCGATGAAGGTGGATTTGAATAAGAAACAGATTTTCACGCCCAAAATCAGTTTCGCCAGCAACAGCGACCAGCCGACACCTCAGTCCGTGAACACCCTGAAGCAACTGGCGAATCTCATGAACAATCGGCTGGAGATTTCCATTCGGATCGAAGGCCACACAGACAGCATCGGATATGATCAACCCAATTTAGAGCTGTCTCAAAAGAGGGCGGACCGCGTCCGCGACATCCTCACTCAAGACGGGGTCGCGACGGCGCGATTGCAATCCGTCGGAATGGGTGATCGCTATCCGATCGCCAGCAGCGCGACCTCGGAAGGACAAGAAAAAAATCGGAGGGTCGAATTCCACATTACGGAAGTAGCGGCAGCACCGGCACCCGCTGCCCCAGCGCCCGCCCCGGAACCGGCCCCCGTTCCGATGACGCCGCCGCCCGCCCCGGCGCCCGTTGCCGCAGCCCCCGCTCCGACCCTGATGCCGGCGACGCCGCCACCGGTCCCGGCTCCGGCACCCATGGCGGCACCCATACCCGCTCCGGCACCAGCGCCAGCCCCGATGCCGATGATGCCGCCACCCGCTTCGGCCCCTGTTGCCGCGGCTCCTGCTCCGACTCCAATGCCGGCAACACCGCCACCAGTCGCGGCTCCGGCACCAGCGCCTGTGATGGCTGCACCGGCTCCGGTGATGACGCCGCCGCCCGCCCCGGCGCCGACCGCCCCTGCTCCGGCACCGATTGCGGCAGCGCCTGCTCCCATGCCCGCTCCAGTGGCTCCAGCTCCAGCACCAGCTCCCGTGATGACGCCGCCACCGGCGCCTGCACCGACCGCACCGGCTCCCGCGCCCCACGGGCCATAGAAAAAACAATCACCTTGCGGGATTTAGCGATTTCATGAAGAGTCGTTGAGATCATGTCGCTCAAACGAACGCACTACTGCGGCGCGCTCCGAAAATCACACGTCGGGCAGGAAATAATTCTCTCCGGTTGGGTCGCCAACCGCCGCGACCACGGAGGCTTGATCTTCGTCGACCTTCGCGACCGCGAGGGCATCGCCCAAATCGTCTTCAATCCGGAGATCGATCAGAAGGCCCACGAACTGGGAAAAGAACTCCGCGCCGAATGGGTCCTGGCGATCCGCGGAAAGGTCGAACCACGCCCGCAAGGGACGGTGAACGCAAAGCTCCCGACGGGCGAGATCGAGGTCAAGGTCCTCGAATTCGAGGTGTTGAACAAATCTAAGACACCACCCTTCCTGCTCGAGGACGACGTCCAGGCCGGCGAAGATCTCCGATTAAAATACCGCTATCTGGATTTGAGACGCCCGGCTCTTCAGAAAAATCTGGTCCTCCGTCATCGCGTGATGCAGGCCACACGCACTTATCTTTCGGAGAATGGCTTTCTCGAGGTCGAGACGCCCTATCTCACCAAGAGCACTCCCGAAGGGGCTCGCGACTTTCTCGTTCCCTCAAGACTCTATCATGGGAAATTCTATGCCCTGCCGCAATCGCCGCAGCTCTTTAAACAGATCTTGATGGTGGCGGGATTCGACCGTTACTTCCAAATCGTCCGCTGCTTCCGGGATGAAGACCTCCGCGCCGACCGCCAGCCGGAGTTCACTCAGATCGATCTGGAGATGAGCTTCGTCACTCCGGAGGACGTGATTCCGATGATGGAAGGGTTGATCCAAAAGATTTGGGAGATCGGGCGCGGCGAAAAATTGAAAACGCCTTTCCCGCGCATGTCCTACGACGAAGCGATGATGCGCTACGGACTCGACGCCCCCGACACGCGCTTCGGTCTCGAACTCGTCGATATCTCGGATGTCTTCAAAAATTCCGATTTTAAGGTCTTCAAGGACGCGTTGTCCAAGGGCGGGATCGTCAAGGCGATCAAGGTCGATCCAGCGACCGCCAAACGCGATTTTTCGAGGGCGGAACTCGATTCTCTGACTGAATTCGTCAAAATCTACGGCGCCAAGGGGCTTGTGTGGATCAAGGTCCAGGCGGACGGATGGCAGAGTCCGATCGTTAAATTCTTCTCCGAACAGGAAAAGAAAGATCTCTCCGAAAAACTCAAGATTCAAACCGGCGACCTGATCCTCTTCGGGGCCGACAAGGCGGACATCGTCAACGCGGCCCTGGGCAATCTCCGCGAAAAGCTGGGCGCGATGTTAGGACTGACATCAGGGAACCAACACCTTTCGGGTGCGGCTGCGCCGATGAACTTCGTCTGGGTGGTCGATTTCCCGATGTTCGCCTACGACGAAAACGAAAAACGCCTTGTCGCGGTCCACCATCCCTTCACGAGCCCGCGCACCCAGGACCTTCCTCTGATGGACAGCGCGCCGGAGAAGGCGAAGGCCTTCGCCTATGATCTGGTGTTGAACGGCAACGAGATCGGCGGCGGGAGCATCCGTATCCACCAAAAGGAACTGCAGCAAAAGGTCTTTGATCTTTTAAAAATCACCCGTGAAGAGGCCGAAGAGCGATTCGGTTTTCTCCTGGAGGCCCTGGAGTTCGGCGCCCCGCCGCACGGGGGTCTGGCCTTCGGGCTCGATCGGATCGTCATGCTCTTAACGGGTGAGGAGTCCATCCGCGACGTCATCGCCTTCCCCAAGACGCAAAAAGGCATCGACCCGATGTGCGATGCGCCCTCCACCGTCGACGCGACTCAATTGAGGGATTTGGGCCTCCAACTGAAACCTCAGGTTACCAACAAGCCTCAATAACCGGTGAAGAGGACACCGAACTCGTCATGAAGATGACTCCTACGAAGATGCGTTGGCTGCTCAACGTCTATCCGCCGTATTTTTTCACGCGGACGAAGGTGAAATCCATCTCATCTGACTGGCGCGAGACGGTCGTCGAGCTCCCCAAGAGTTTCCTCACGCGCAACTACGTGGGCACCACCTTCGGCGGGAGCCTCTACGCCGCAACCGACCCCTTCCTCATGCTGATGCTGATCCAAATCTTGGGGATCAAAGACTACATCGTTTGGGACAAGGGGGCCGAGATCGATTTTAAAAAGCCCGTGCGCTCGAAGATCACCTACCGATTCGTCGTCACGGACGACGACCTGAAACGGATCGAGGCTGCACTTCAAGAGAAGGGAAAGACCGTCCACGAATTCCTGGTGGATGGCATGGATGAAAACGGTGATGTCTGCGTGTCCGTCAAAAAGCATATCTATGTGAGACGGAAGGATAAATCTGCTCCCTAGTCCCACGAATAAAAATTTCTCTGCCAGGCGTGGGTCTTCAAGGCCTCAAGTGTCTTTTCCGAAAGCGCCTTGCCATCGGAGACGGCGCAGTTTTTTCCGACATGTTCGCGGCGACGCATCCCGGGAATGACCGTCGAGACGGCCGGGTGGCTCAGGCAAAACCGGAGCGCCAGTTCCGTCAAGGTCTGCGCCTCCTCTTTCAAGAACACTTTTAATTTTTCCGCCCGCTCACAGGTTTCTTTGAGCCGATTGCCGCTGAAGTAATGACGGCGCCAGTCCTTCTTCGGAAACTCCGTCTCCGGCGTGAGCGTCCCCGTGAGTCCGCCTTCGTCGAAAGGGACACGCGCAATGACGGCGACATTTTTCTCCCGGCATAATGGCAACAATCGCTCCGCCGGCGTCTGATCGAAAAGATTAAAGATCACCTGAATCGAATCGACGACCCCGCTCCGCACAAGTTCCAACCCCGTATCGGGCTCATGATCGTTCAGGGAAATCCCAATGAATCGAATCTTCCCCTCCTGTTTGAGCTTCTGCAACTCCTGGAGCCAATCTCCCTGATTCTGCCAATTCGCCGCCCAAACGTGGAGTTGTTGGAGATCGATCACGTCGGTCTGGAGATGTTTTAAGCTCTTTTCGGTGAAGGAGCGGATCCATTCGCCGGGAAAGATTTTCGAGACGTCACTCCCCGCTTTGGCGGGCCACTGAAAATCTTTGGGGGGAACTTTCGTCGCGATAAAAGACTGATCGCGCCGCTTTCTCTTCCTCAAGACGTTCCCGATCAGTGTCTCGCTATGTCCTTCGCCGTAAACGGCGGCCGTGTCGAAGAAATTCACGCCCAGATCCAGGGCGAAGTTCAGCGCCTCGACGGCCGCTCCGTCGTCACGTGGGCCCCACATGCCGCCAAAACCCCATGTCCCGAAGCCGATTTCGGAGACGGAAACCCCCGTTGCGCCGAAAAGGCGAGACCGCATAGTCAGTCCCTCTCATCCAATCGACCGGCCAATTCCTTCAGCAGTTTCGGTCCGTCTCCCCTCCAGGCGCTTCCGTGCATGCAGGCGAGCGTAGTCGGTTTTGCGACGATCAACGGTTCCATCAGCCGCGAGACATGTGTCGTGTGCGAAAAATAATCCATTTTCTTTCGAAAGGCTTCGCTGGGCTCCAAAATATCCGACTCGGTCATCACCTGCAGCTTGTCTCCCCCTTGCGTGAAGAGATCCCCACAGAACAGGGTCTTGGTTTGGTTTTCCATCAAAAAGCCGCACTCCCAAGCATGTGGTAGATGGGCCGCATCGAACCACGTGACCGAATGCCTCCCCAAGGAAAGGGTCTCGCCGTGCTTCAGTGTTCTCGCAGGACGATCGGCGACGTCGTTCAAAGAGATCATCGTCAACAAACTGCCTCCGAGCGGAACCGCTTGAGACGCTGTCGCCAGCCATTCATTTAAAGACCCGCACTCGTCCGATTCAAAGTGAGAACAGGAAATGTAGCGTAATTTTTCCACGGGAAGAACGGCCGCCACGGCCTCTTTCACAAGGGGAAACATCTTGCGAGGACCGGTGTGGAACAAAAGCGGTTGGTCGTCGACAATCAGGAACTGATTGAAGGAAAATCCTCCCGGAATGACGCTGGGAGCAACCGGCGTGCTGATGCGATAAACACCTGGGGCGATCTCATCGATCCTCGTTCCGGATTGTGAATTGGTGATGGGCATATCATCCTCCTTTTAAAGGACTTCCGACTGGGACCTTGATCGGCCTTCGATTTCATCATAAGAAATCCGTCATGACATCACCAAAATCGATCACCCTCTCCCAAGACCCCAAAGGCATCATCATTGAATGGGACGACGGCCACAAAGCGACCTATCCGTTCCCGTACCTGCGCAAGGCCTGTCCGTGTGCGCTCTGCAAGGGCGAGCGAACCCCTCTCGATCAAAATCCCTTAGCCCTGCCGGTGATCAACCTCCCACCCAACGCCTTCGAGGCGAAAGACATGTTCAAGGTCGGCCGCTATGCCCTGGGATTCCGATGGGGCGACGGCCACGACAGCGGCATCTACGGCTGGGACTATTTAAGAAAAATGTGCCCCTGCCCCGCATGCACTTCGTGAGACTTCTTGAAATCATCGCCAAGCTCTGACAAGATTCGGAACTTACATGGCCAAACAACAAACCATCACCTCCGCCTCAAGCGCGGAGTATTTTTCAAAAAACCTCCAACAAGTCGGATTCTCGTCCTACACGAAGGCCGCGCTGACGACCATCAAAGAGGCCATCGATAACTCTCTGGACGCCTGCGAAGACGCCGGCATCCTACCCGAAGTCTCGGTCTTGATCGAAAAGGTCGGTGAAGGCACGGCGAAGAACTCGGACGCGATCAAGATCCGTGTGGAAGACAACGGCCCCGGTCTCGAGGCTGACGACGTCGTCAAAGTTTTCGGCGAATACCTGGCGAGCTCGAAGTTCGGCCGCGGCCGCTGCAGCCGGGGCCAGCAGGGCATCGGCATCTCGACCGTCACCACGTGGGCCCAGTTGACCAGCGCCCGGGGTGCCACCGTCATCACCAAGACGAAAAAGATGCGGAAGGCCGTCAAGTGCGTGGTCGAGGTCGACATCAAGCACAACAAGGGCGTCCTGAAGGAAAAAGAGACCGTCGACTGGGACCGCGAGAGCGGCGTCTCCTGCGAATTCATGATCGACGCCCGGATTCAACTCAACGGTGAAGGCGGTCTGCTCGCGTATTTGAACGGAACGACTCTGGTCAATCCCCATCTGACCCTTAAATACAAGATCAGCGGGATGGAGCCGAACGACTGGATGGAGATCGCGCGCGTCACCGACCAGATCCCCGAGATCCCCGACGCGATCGAACCGCACCCGCACACGATGAAGTTGGGCGAATTCATCGCCCACTCGCACCTCTTCGGGCGCGTCTCGATTGGGGCATGGCTGAAGAAGGGATTTTCCCGCGTCTCCGACGGTGTGCTGGATCAATTAAAGAAGGAAGGCGGCGTCACCAAGACGCTCCTGGACATGAGCGTCGACAGCGCCACCGAAGAGCATTTCAAAAAGGTCTTCGGCGCCCTCCAAAAAGTTCAACTGATGGCCCCGTCCACGAAGAGCGTTCTCTCGATCGGCGAGGCCTCGCTCGCCAAGAGCATCCAGCGTGTCGGCCAGGTGGATTTCTTCTCCGTCGTCTCGCGGAAACCGACGATCTGCGACTTTAAGCCCGTCTTGGTGGAAGTGGCCATCGCCCGCCTGCTCGATAAGGGCACGGCGTCGGAGGAAGAAACGTCCACCCTCCTCCGTTTCGCCAACCGCGTCCCGTTGCAGTTCGACAAATCCGCCTGCGCGATGACCAAGGCCGCGGAGTCGGTGAACTGGCGCTCTTACGGTTTGAATCAACCCAAAGGCAGTCTGCCGCTGGGGCCCTACATCATCGCCGTCAGTGTCGTCTCGCCCTTCATCAAGTTCAAGAACGCCTCGAAAGAGACGGTCGACGCCTCGGACGAACTGGTTGAAGAGATTCGCCGAACTCTGATTCAGGCCGGCCAGCGCCTCTCGAAACATATCCGCCGCGAAGCAAAGGAGTTGGACCTCGAAAAGAAGCGTCAGCACATCGAACAATTCGCCCCGATCTTGGTCGATGGTGCCTGCCGGATCACGAAGTCACCAAAAACCCGACGTGCCAAGGCCCTCGAGGGTTTGGCAAAAATCCTGGGCCGCGACGCCGCCATGGCTGAGAAGGAACTGGAGGTCGCCACGGAACACGCCGAGGAGGCACTGCAAAAGATGGCGGCCACGACCGGCATCCTCCCCGGCGTCGCCGAGGCCCCTGCGGAAGGGTCGGAGACCGAGACCGCCCCCGCGGAAACACCCAAAAAGAAATCGAACGGCAAGGGCAAGCAAGACAAGAAGCCCAAGAAGGAAAAGGCGGCCAAGCCTCCCGCCAAGGCGAAGGCCCAAGCGGAGCTCTTTTCGACGAAATAAGAGGAAATTTTTATGGCCACCGACGTCGACGTCAAAAAACTATCGGTCGAAATGTGCGAACAACTCCTCCGGGACTTAGAAAAGGCCAAGCGCCCCGTCTTGGAGGCCACTAAGTGCTCTCTCGACAACTCCTTCTATAACCCGAAGGTGGGCTACTTAACCCCCGGCGACAAAAAGGTGGCGACGGAATTGAACGTCAGCTCCGTCCAAAAGATGTCCCGAGCCATCTTCATGCTGGAGCTGATCTTGAGGAACCTGGAGGTCGGCGCCACGAACACGAAGCGCGAGCTCTACTACATCAGCAAGGGCGAGATTAAACACAACGCCGCCTTAAAGCCCCTGGACTTCGCCGATCAGGACGAGAGCGACGCCATCATCGACTTCATCGGCGAGATGATGGAGTGTTACCGCGAGGACTTAAACTGCTTCCCCAATGACCGCGGCGGCCAGACCTACAGCCAACAGTTGGTGGTGGTCGAGACCCTCCCCGACGGCGGCAAGGCCACGATCGACCTCTCGACGCTCGGCACCTCTCCGTTCCAACCGAAGAACCGGCCGCAGAGCCTCAAGCTCAAGGCCAAGAAGAAGATCGATTTTTGCCTGATCGTGGAATCGGAAGGCACGGCGAACACGTTGGTAAACTCCGG
>CAZWYB010000009.1:18483-25980 GCA_964637745.1 uncultured Pseudomonadota bacterium | reverse complement strand
AGTGTCACCCATGTATCCGGTCTTTTCTGTTACCTATGAATCCGGTTCGGACCATATTTGCCTCTCAAAATGATAATGATTCTCAATATGATAGTGTGTGGGTCTCAAGATCAGATGGTTCAATCTCTGCTATACCACGATAATAAATGGTTTTTCCAATTTCGCCTCTCTCCAGGCACTTGGCACGAAGAATGCTTGTTTAGAGAACTGGAAGTGTTGGAGCACCGATAAGTCTAAAACACCATGAAACGTCTTCTTCTCACGCTATCAGTGTTCTTCCTTTTGACCGGCTGCCAGTCGGCCTCTCAGATGTTGACACCGGGGACGTTTAACGCGGCCAACTCCACGACTTCATCCTCCGAACAGACGGACAAATCCGGCGGGATGGACGGCTCCACCGATAACACGCAAAACAGGGTTGTCGCCCAAGGTCCCGCCACCATCGATCCGAAACCCGACTCGGAATCGACGGGGCGCAATGATGTGGCTCCGCCGGACACGCATACGATTCCCAATCCCAATCCCAACACAGGCAACCAAGCCAACCGAGCCATGGTGAATCAAGGGACGGACAACCAACAGAATAGGGCGTTCTATGCCCAGACGGGGACGGGTACCAACCCCATCGGGACCAAACCCGATGGAGAAGCGGTTCAGGTAGGAAGACGTCATACACGTTTCCGCTACGGCCCCAACTTCGCTCTCATCAACGAAGATGGCTACACGGATACGGCGGAATGGCCCCTGACGGAATGGCCTCTGAATGACGATGGGTCGCTCGACATGAAACTACTGCTCGAGAACAACGTCGTCATCAAAGAATCGCCCGATCCTCTCCACGTTCCCCCTGATTATGGCTGGCTACCGCAGGAGGACGGACCTCAAATACGCGTTCTCCTCCTGCCCACAGGCCGCTCTCAATGGCAGGCGAAGTATAGCGATGCCGTCATCTTCAAAACACACGAAGGTTATAACGTTTCCTTTGCAGGTCTTCATCCTACGGAATCCGGCGTCCTGCATTTCTTCGTCATCGAGAAGCCCCATGCCAGCGTCACGGACCCTTTCGGAAAAGGCATCCTCCCACCGCCGCCCGGATACGAAACCACGTCTGACTTCAACCCCGGCGACTTCGTCAAGTTCGCCAACAAAGACGCCTTTGACGCGTTCTGGGACAACGGGACCAGGTTTTTGGAGAATGAAAACGCAACGGCGAGACGATTCGTCGGAGCCTTCAAGATCACGGTCCCTCAGCGCGTCGATATGATGAGGAAACCGTCACCTCCTCCGGCGGCGCCTACAACCCAAGAGCGGCCTCGATACGTGCCCTGATCGTCGGCAGATCCGTCGACAAACCGAATTTCTGCAACCGTGCATAAAGGGCCCGGCGCGAAATCCCCAAGGCCTTGGCCGCCATGCCTTTGTGATAGCAATTGTCCCGAATGG
The DNA here is from genome assembly GCA_964637745.1 of uncultured Pseudomonadota bacterium. Lineage (GTDB taxonomy): Bacteria > UBA10199 > UBA10199 > JACPAL01 > CAZWYB01. Next base: position 24,537 of record CAZWYB010000009.1, on the reverse strand, counting down.
CGAGGAGCGTCTTTTCTAAAACGGGGTCCAGAACCTGTGAAGGCTTCCAATCCGGGCGAACCGGCTTGGCGCTGACCGACATTTTTTGATCTCCAAAAAGAGACGGCTTGAATTGGAGCGATTTGGGGACAATGACCCCGTTTTCCGAAAACAAGACAGCCGTCTCCAAGGTGTTCTGCAATTCACGGATATTTCCGGGCCAATCGTAGTCCATGAAGATCTGGAGAGTCATCGGATGGATCGCAGACTTCTTCTTCTCTCTCTCCGTAATCCGATGCAGGAAGTGTTCGGTCAGCAGCGGAATGTCTTCTTTTCGCTCCCGAAGCGGAGGAAGCGTCACGGTCACGCCGTTTAAACGATAGTAAAGGTCCTGCCGAAAGGCCCCCTCCTCCACCAACCGGGCCAAATCGCGATTGCTCGCCGAGACCACACGGACATCCACCTTAATGCTCTCATTGGATCCGATCGGACGCACTTCTCCCTCCTGAAGAAATCGCAAAAGCTTTCCCTGAAGGGCGACGCTCATATCGGCGATCTCGTCGAGAAAGACGGTTCCGCCGTCCGCATAGTGCAGCATCCCCTTCTTATCCGTCGTCGCATGCGTGAAGGATCCCTTCTTGTGGCCGAAGAGTTCGGATTCGAGGAGGCTCTCGGGCAGCGCGCCGCAATTTTCGGAGACAAAGGGCTTTTTGGCGCGACCGCTGTTGAAGTGCAGGGAACGCGCGATCGCCTCCTTACCCGTTCCGGATTCCCCAAAGACCCACACGGGAACTTTTGAATCCGTGATCTTGTCCACCATCGACAAGACCTCGACCATCTTTGGAGAGCGGCCGATGATGTCGCCGTATTCGTTCTTGAGAAGCAGACGGGACTGCTTCACCTCGCGTTCGAGCAAACGCGCCTCCCCCCCTTGAATCTCGACGCGCCTTTCCAAAGACTCTTTGGACTGCTTCAAATGATCGATCATCCGACCTTTTTGAAGGGCCAACGCCGCAACGCCGGCGAACGTTTTTAGGATTTCCAAAAGACCGCCTTCAAAGAGCCCTTCTTCCAACCGATGGTCCAAATAGAAAACCCCCAGGACGACGCCCCCCTCACCCCCTTCACCAATGACAGGCAAGGCGAGAATGGATTTCAATTGCCTCAAGTGGACGCTTCTCGCTTCCTTGAAGAAGGGATCGAGAAGCGCATTGTCGGTGACTGTCGGCTCGCCGGTCTGAAGGGCTCGACGAACCGCCGAAAGACTGAAGGCATAGGTGTCGCTCGCGATCTGTTCTCCGGTCACGTTGCGGGCGATGGCGACCTCGTATCCCGGCAAGAAACCCGAGGCGGCCGACGGGTGGTCGCTCTTTAAAACCAAGAACCCGTTTTCGGCGCGCGCGATCCGCATCGCCGTATCCATAAGACGGTTCAAGACGCGAGCCATGTCTTCTTCCCGCAAAAGCTCCCGGTTAAGAGATTGCAATGCGGGCAGAACATCCTTGAGGCCTTGCATACCTTCCTCCTCCGACTTGCGGGTCTCGGGGGTGATCCACCTCCGATAATCCCCGCGTTCGACAAAGGTGATCTGAAGTTCAGGGGGCAGTTGTCGGTAGGTCTCGTGGAGGTATCTCCGGACCTCTTCCGGAGATCCGGCCGAGTTCCCCTCGCGCAAATCCGTGACGATCCGTTCGGTCTCCGAGCCCGGCTCCTTCAATTCGTTCAGGTAGACGTCGGCCCTTTCGAAGCGCCCCACGGACGCCTCGGCGATGGCGAGCTGCCTGAGGTTATCGCGAAGGTCGTTCGCGTTCCCGAGAAAGCGAAAGATTTCGTGGGCCCGATAGAGAAAATCCAAGGCCCGACCGAAGCGGCTTCGGATCCTCTCCAAATACCCAAAATTGTTCCAGATGACGGCGAGCTTGATGTCGGACGCCATCCTTCGCGCGATTTTTTCGGCCTCCCCATAGGCGGCTTCGGCCGCTGGCAGATCCTTGCGCTCCGCCGCGAGATTCCCTTCCTGAAGGAAAGTGGAGAATTCCCCTTTCCACGTGTTTTTCCTCGGGATAAAGGGATTTCGCCTCGTCCAAAACCCGTTTGACTCCTCCCCAATCACCTTCCTGAGAAAGAACGACCGCCAAATTTCTACAAATTTCCGCCCGCCTCCAGCCGTGAGACCCGGCGATCTCCAATCCCTTCTCAAAATTTTTCTTGGCAGTCGTATGGTTGCCCCGTTTCGCTTCCTGCAAACCCAACATCGAGAACGCCCGAATTCGATAAGGCAAGAGGCTCTGGTCCTCCGGCGCCTTCGCCCCTTCTTCCAAGCAACGCTTGAGGCGCTTTTCCGCCTCCTCAAAACGATCCAGGCTTTGATGGTAGAGGCCCGTCACCAGCCAATATTTGACCGTCTTCAAAGGCATCGGCTCGTCCGCGGCGGCCAAGGCAAACCAACGGTCACAGCAGGCGATCGCCTCCTCAAACCGCCCCATGTCTTTTAAAATGTTGGTCTTCGTGCGGAGGAGTCGCGAGACGTCCGCAGGGTCTTGTAGGAGGGGGCAGGTGAAGTCGATCACCTCGATCGCCTCTCGCCCCCTCCCCTCCTTGCGGAGATCCTCCACTAAGTCCGGAACGCCTTGCTTCAGAACTTCGGGCGATGTGCCTCCAAGCTTCGCCCTCAGCAATTCTTCCGTGGAATTAAAATCCCTAAGGAGGTCCGTCCAACCGGGAAGTAGAGATCGGCCTCTGAGCTTCTTTTCCGCCCGGAGTCTTTGGATCGCCTTCAACAGGGCCTGAGGATTGCCTTGGGTCTTCCGATGAAAAACACCGGCCGCTTCCCTCAGTTCTGCGGCATCAATGGCTCCACCGAGAAAGGGAGAGGTCTCATCGACGTCCAAATTTTGCAATCGAAGCTCTTGAATTGACTTCGAAGAAACCAGTTCGTTGAAGAAGCGGCTTCCCTCTTCGCTCAGGCGATCGTCGTTCCACTCCAGGACGGCGATCGCTCCGGCGGAAGGGAGGGAAAGAATCGTCGAAAGGAGTTTTGAATGTTCCTCCGCCGTCGCCCGATGAAGCCCTTCAAAAACCCTAAGCTCGACTCCCTTCATCGCGGCTTCAAAACCGATCTCCCTTAAGAAGCGGGTCTTGCCCACGCCCGACGGCCCATGAAGACCGAAGGTCGTGGATCGTTCCCCAACATGCTTCAAGGCGTCTTCGAATGCGGAGAATTGCAAGCCCGCACCGATCATACGGATCGGGAAAAAATCGGCTTCCCCTTCTACAGGTTCATGCCAATGCCCTTGGCTCAGCATTTCCAAAATCTTTCCCGCATCGGACAGGCGTCCCTGCGGCTCCGCCTGAATCAGTCGGTCGATCACGCGCGTTTCGATGGCGGAGGACTTGAGCCTCGGCGCCGCCTTCAAGAGCGGAACCGGGAGGGCGTGAATCAACTCCTGGACCGTACGGCACCCGGCCCGCGGATGTTTTCCTGAAAGCGCCTCGTAGAAGATCGTGCCGAGAGAGAAGAGATCGCCTGAAGGCGCCCATCGCCCGTCGATTCGCTCCGGCGCCATGTAGGGAAGAGTTGCGAGCGCCGCCGAAACAGCGGATCCAGACAAAACGCTGAAATCGAGGATGCGAACCCTGCCCTTTGAATCGATCAGGATATTTTTCGGCGAAAGGTCGCCATGAACGACGCCTTGAGCATGCACATACTGCAAGGCGCCCAACGCGTCTCGAAACCATTTTAGAATTTGCAAAACATCCGTTCGACGAGAGGCCGAGAGGACATCGTCACCTTCGACGTACTCCATCCAATAGCAGGGGCCTCGATCTTCTACGAAGATCGGATCACTCTTCAGAAGATAACCCTTTAAGCCAACGATAGAGGGGTGAGAGAGCCGAGACAACAACCTGACCTGATGCTCGAAAGAGGATCGCGCCTCTTCCCCAGGAATCGAAAAGACCTTGACCGCAACCTTTCCCCCTTCCGGCGAATGGGCCATATAGACTTCCCCCGCCCCACCGGAAGCTATCTGATCGATGATCTTCCAATTCTTGGCCACGCAGAGATTATATTCCGATTATGTGAATCTATCAACACATAATACGCTTCCTATCTTGTAACATATAAATACTATTGAATTAAAATATAAGTAATTTAAAATATTTAAATTTGGCATCTCTATTGCTCAATAATCCAATCACAAGGGGGATATATGGAAAATACAATCAATGGCAACAGAGCGATCGCGATCACCGTAGGGGGAGAAACAAAGACCTTCCCCGCCAGCACAACTAAGTCCGGCGAGTTCTCACAAAAGGTCAATATTGAGGAGAAGCGCGGACAGCAGAGCTACTTCATCCAAAACAGCAGGATCGGGGAATTCAGAGTCCTTCAGCTGGGCTCTCGGTCTCTCGTCACCGACGTTTCCGTTCAAAAGAAATAACAAAAACCAACATCACTAAAAACAAAAAGGGAGTTTTTATGACCGCAATCAAAGAAGTTTACACGACCGTGATCCGCGCAAATTCCGTCAGTGTCTCTTCCGGCGGCGCCAAAGGTGACACGAGAGTCGACATCGACAACGACGGCAAAGTTGATTTCGTCCTGCACCACTCGACACAGACCATCTCCTTTTCGAAGCAGTTCCTGAAGGATCAACCCATGCAGTGTACCCTCATAGCCAGGAATTTTCCAAAATTCCACGTTGAAGGCCGTGTGCGTGCCTCGGATCAACGCGCATTCGACATCGGAAAGAACTCCGCAAGGCCTTTGGACGGAGGCCAGCGCCGAATCGCAATGAAGTAATTCCAATCATCAAATCGGGGGAAATGATGAAACACTTTTTTCGATCCATTTTGATCGTGATCTTGACGGCTTCGATCTTCTTCGTCTCCGCTTGTTCCTCTAAAAAGGCCGAAAAGAACGGCGTCGCGCTTTCTGGGTCCGCCTGCAATCCGACCCAGGCCTCCGCGGGCGACCCGATCCTCTGCGAGAAACCGGAAAACTTTTCGAAAGACTGCCGTTGTTTTCTAGATGAGGGACAGCGCGAACTCTTCGTCGATTGCCAGGAAGTCGAAAACGGCCTTCAAGTCACGGCCCCTTCGATCGCCGGCACGGGAGATTTGATCTTCCGCTGCGGATCGGATGAGCCCGTCATCCTCCAAAAAAATATCACGATCTCCCCACGTACCGGAACGACGGACAACGTGACGCAGGGCGGAGAGACCGCGCCTCAAGCAAACACTGCGGCCTGCTTCGACGAAACGGATTGCGTCGCCGGCAAGACCTGCGACAAGCCCTCCGGCGCCTGCATCGAATCCTCCTTGCCGACTTCGACCTCGCCCGCCGCTCCCACCCTTCCGACGGTTGCGGCCCCCTTCGCCGTCTCCATCAAGGCCACGCCCTCGAAGAACGTCTTGGGCGTGGTCCGGATGGACCTCTCCGCGTCGGGCTACAATGACGCCTCCGAAGTCGAATCTCTCTATGTCTATGGTCCCATGGGCCAGAATTGTTCGACCGTCAGCCCGATCGTCGATCTGTACGGCAATGCGATCAATCCCGCCGCCCCGATCTACGCCCAGAATAAGGCCTTCATGGATCACGTCGTGAAGTGCGATGAGAACGCGGCCGCGGGGGCCCCGGACTTCTGCGAAGGGTATCAGGCCTCTCCCGGCGAACCGGAAAACTGCCGCGTCGATCTGACGGAATCCTTAACCAAAGGCGGATGGAGCGGAGGTTTCTACACCGATGTCCGCGCCGTCCAATCGCAATTCGTCTTGGTGGGCAAGAAAAAGTCGGACGCGAACGCCCTCGTGGAAAAGGCAAACCTCATCGACATGCCGGCCTCCTTGGACTCTCGACCCAAGCGCTACGTGGTAGGCTGCCCTCGGGTTCCATGATCTCCGTACCTGAGTTCGATGAAAGGAGCCGTGACTCGCCTCCGCGTCGCATTCGTCCAGGGCCGTCCCACGTTCGGCGAGCCCGAGCGCAACCTCGAGCGTGGCCCGGCGCCCGCCCTTGAGGTCGAGGCCGATTCCGTGGTCCCGCCGGATCCTGTTGCCCTGTGCCCCGTTTTT
>CAZWYB010000009.1:0-18473 GCA_964637745.1 uncultured Pseudomonadota bacterium | reverse complement strand
AACGCCGGAATCCGGACTAACACAGCGGGCGAAGCCAACGTTTCTTTCTGGATCGATTACGAACACGCAATCCCGGGCTCGCAGGCGGTCATCTCCGGATGTAAATTCGGAAACCTCTCGAAGACACGGGCTGACGGCAGGGGATCGATCGTCGGAACCTGTCCCCTCGCCTCCCTCTCTCCTTACCGAGCGCCTTCCTCCGGCGGCCAGAACATCCAAGGTCAGCAAGAGATGATGCTCGGGAACGTCGGACCGGCCGCCCCCCTCTTCCGCGTGCGGTTCTCGGTCCCCGGATTCGGCCCGACCGTTTCGACGAAGATCTTGGAGATCAATCTGGGCGATCCGACCCTCTCCCTCAAGGAACGTAGTTACGTGGACCAGGGCGGCCCCGGGCAGTTGACGCTCCATTTCGAGGTCAGCCGGGATTACACGATCACCGACATCGAGAAAAACCAAGTCGTCAGCCCCAACGAGAAGATCTCGTGGATCGCCGGGGCGGAGCTCTACGCCGATGTAAACGACCAGGCCTCGCAGGCCTCCGTCGGCACCAGAAACATCGTTTCAAAGACCAGCATTAATCCCGATTTCTCGGACTTCGTCGTCACCCGCGACCACAATCACACCCACTGGCATCTGACGGTCTACGATCTGGGCGGATTCCAGTACGACGCCGGCACGGTCGACATGCCGTACGCTCCTGCCTTCGATGTCAATGAACAACTCTGGTCGTTCAGGCCGCAAGGCTCGTATTATGATGTCTCTGTAACCGGCGGATATTGCCACTACAAAGTGCATACCGAGTATGGCAAGTGTCCTGATTGGAATCCCGCTTGTGCAAAGCCGTCCTATCAGGCAGCAGACATAGGTTCCGGCTGGCACGAATACCGATTCGACATGACGGCCAAGAACCTGAAGATGCTCAAGGTCGCCGACGAAACGACCTGCCCGGGCTTCTTCAGAGTCTACAAAGATACAGCAAAGACACAGTACGAGGACGTCGCGAACCCTTACATCGTCCCCGAGGATGACTACTCCTCCCACAACGCGGCCAATCTAGCGATCGAGTTCCGAAGCTACGGCAACGACGACGGGAAATACAAGGCCATGGAAAAGTACAAACACAAGACTCTGGATTGCACGTTCGTCGGACAAGACTTCGAAGGGAAGACCTTCATTTCGAAGCCGTTCAGCCAGACTTGCTCCCCGGCGGCGGCGTTCGCTCAATAAAAAACGAAACAAAAACAAAAAAGGAGAAATTTATTATGGCTATCATCACCCACACCATCTACCTGACTTCAAAATCCCAGGCTATCGAGGCCAACACGTATCCTGAGAACGGCGGCCCCAGCAGCAAATACCAATATATCGACGCCAATAAAGACGGAAAAATTGACTACGTCATCCTTGCCGGAGAGGGGAAGCAGCCTCGGGCCCTCTTCACCCAGCAATACCACAATCTCGCCCCTCAAGTTTTCCGTGATTTCAGCATGAAAAATAAGGCCGTCGTCAAGGACTCCCCTAACGTTCAAGCGCAATTTGAAAAAACGGTCTCCTCGGCCAACGAGACCTACGAAGAGCTCGTAACCGCCCTGAACGAGAATCGCGTGAAGCCGAGCGGAACCGGACCCACGACCTTCGATGTCTGCGATGCCCGGGGACAGGCCCTCTTCGAAATCCGGCTTGAGGAGTATCCAAAGCCTAACGGTCAACTGGAAATTAAGGAATTCACGATTCAAAGACGATACCAAAACGACAACGGTGAAACCATCCGCGAAACGATCTTCGTAAAGGACCCCACCTTAGTGAACCCCCTTGAGGCAAAGTTCGACCGGCTTCTCCACCCGGAAAAGTACCGCGAACCGACCAGCCAAAATCATCATCATATCGGCCAACGCCAGCCGCACGGGGCTCTTCAGAGCAGCAAACATGTCGCGAATCGATAGGAGGACCTATGTCGGATAAACAGATTCTCAACCCAAGTTTGATCAAACCCATGACAGTCGCCGATTTCAATCTCCACAATCGTTCCGACGTTCGCGTCACGGATACCGATCCCGACGGCAAGGTGACCGAAGCGCACCATTTCTCTACCGTCGATGGGAAAGAGGTCAGCGAACAAGAAAGGGATGCAGCTCTCACAAGGGTCTGCGGCGAAATGGTCCCGCACGACACTTACCTTCACGTCACACCCGAGGGAGAACGCGTTCTTGAGATCAATCGGAATCAGGCAAAGGCTGTGTATGCTCTCAAGACAAAGACGGGGAAAACATACGCCGAATTGCGGATCAAAGGCGTCGCCGCCTTCCCCTCCTATGGGAGCTATGACCCCTCCGTACAGGGTTGTCATTACAACAAGCTCGGCTTGCATATCCATCGCGGAAGAACCGACTCGGAAATCGCTGTCTCCTATCTGGACGCTACCGGCGCCCACAAGGATTTGCTCGATTTACTGTCCGGAAAACAGACGAGAGTTAAATGACCTCCGTTTTCGACTACATGGATTATCGATCCTTTCTCCGCGACCGGTTTTCGGAACTGAAGCGGAAGAACCCCCGCTTTTCTTACCGGGCCTTCAACCGGCTGGCGGGGATCAAGTCGTCGGCGTTTCTGAAGCTGGTGTCGGAAGGGAAGCGGAATCTGGCGGACGACGGCATCGCCAAAATCATTCGCGGATTTCGCCTCTCGGAAACAGAGGCGCGTCATTTTTGGCTGCTCGTCCGTTACAACCAGGCAAAGAATGTCTTCGAAAGGGAGATCTATGCCCAGCTCATCGCTTTGAGCCAAGGTCGTTTGGGTTTGAATGAAAGCATTAAAAAGGAGTAACCCATGGGCAAATTACACTTTCACGTCATCAAATTCACGCCCGAACAAGCCAGTGAAAAAATCCGGCCGGGAGACTTTCCCGAAAAAGAAGCCATTGCAGAGTCTCGTAATTCTTGCTCCCTGGAAACCAGGGAAACCTGCGAGGAAGAACCGGCACCGGCACATGAACTCATCGACTTTTCAGCACGCGCGGCCCGCTTTAAAGGAGTTCGAGGGGGGAAGGCGGATATCTCTGTCGAACAATATTTCTATCTCCTCAACAATAAGAATAACCTCCAAGTCTTCATCCGTATTCCTAAAGACGCTGAAGTGAGACACTGCGGTTCGCATGGCCAATATGAAGACCCATTCCTTCTTTCGTGGAGAACACCACTACCCGAGGGAGCCCTTGTCGCTGGTGTTTACACGGGAGACCATAACGGCGATGGCTTCACCGATCTCTTGGTGAGGCTCTCCAACGGAGCGGCCTACGTTTTTGAACAAGTACCGGGTGAGACGCAGATCGGAAAATGCGTGCCGGTGGAGCGGGAATAATCGGGACTAACGAAATGCCGTTGATAACGAGAGTGGTTCCAGAACGAACCGGTGCCAGGCACGCGTCCATAAGGGGTATCTGAACGGCGGCCGTATTGAAGTGGCTGCACGAGGCCGACAAAATCAGCTCCCCCTCGAGCGTGCACCACCATATCTCGCGGCAACCCTGAAAGTTTCTGGCCGATAACGATAACAACCAGAGGAGAATCTATGGGAGACCTAAAATTCAATGTCATCAGATTAACGCCGGAACAGGCGCACAAAGAAATTGCTGAGAACCCCTGGCGTTTCGGAGGAGAACCTACCGCAACTGAGACAGACTACACAGAGTGGACTACTAAGACGACAAGGGAAATAAGCGGCCATGCTCCTTTTGCCGGCCCAGGAGATGATGAGACAAAAAATGTTTATGCGGGTCAGGTTAAATATCTTTCTGACGCCAATTATGTTGGGACACACTATGTTGATGGGAAATTCGTAAATTCTTACTTGGAAGTTAAAGTTTCCCGTTTACTTTCTGCGCGCGATCCTTACCCTCTGCCTCTCATCGAAGGATGGACACATCTGAACGAGGAAAACGAAGCCGTAACCACGGGCGCCCTTCTCGGGGATTACAACCACGACGGCAAGACGGATATTTTAGTCCAGCTCTCCAACGGCGCGGCCTACGTGTTCGAACAGACGTCTGAGAAAACCCTCCCCCACCCCGAACCGCCGCGGCATCATCATTAAACAGAAGGAACTCTCTTTATGACAAACATCTCCTTAGCCAATTGTCTACTGGATCGCTTGACGATCCCGGCCTCCGAAGAGGAGGACAATGAGTCTCTCGACCCCGGGCAGGCGATCGCGGATCTGGCGCATGCAGGGGTTACTCCATCCGTCTTTCACCACGAGGAAGGCCGCCTTCGTTTCTCCGGTCTCATGGCGTGCAAACCCACGCGCATCTCCCTTTTCCAAGGACATCTCGACGAGGTCGCTCATCACATCCTTTCGATTCCCACGGAGGAGATCGTGCGGCGATTAAAACTCTTGTACGAAAAGGCTTATCGTTATGATCCGGCCGCGCAGACGATGGACGTAGTCGATCAACAGGCCAAGCGGGAGCTCGACCTCTGGATCGCCGCGATCGACCACGAGGCGTATCAAAACGAGAATTTTTTGAAACGCGTTCACGTTCCGGAGGTTCGAAGGATCCTGGCCCTCAACTCCCCCCATCTCACGCCGGCTGGGCGCGGAGCCGATTATCGACTGGAACACGGCCTCATGTCACCCCGTCAATGCTTTGAGCGGGGCGTTAAGGCCACGGTTGCTTGGGCGCGAAGCTACGACGGCCGAACATTTGATTTTTTGGAGACTCCTTTCTGGCGGTCGAGAGCCGAGTCGTGGGAATCCCTGGAGGCACGTTTAGGACAGAAAGAGGCCACGTCCCTCTCCCTCGAATCTTTCTCACAGGACGCTGTTTTAAGAATCCTCGCCTCGACCGGTTGGATGAAGGACTATAGAAGGCTTTCGGGTCTCCCCGATCGAGAGCTCATCCATCGAATCACCGATATTTGGGCATTGACGTTCACACATCCCGGCCCTTTGACGATGAGGAATATCGCAAAAGAGTTCGTCCTCATCTCCCTGGTAATGAACAGCCGTGGCGAGGACTTGACGAAAGCAATACGCGAATCCCTCGTTCAAGACAACATGACCACATGGGGCCTGACCAAGGAGGATGCCGAGCTGGCGGCAGGCGCCGATCGACCGCATCAGGTGACCGCCTCGCGCCTGGACAACTATGAAATCCGCTTTCGATACCTCGCCAAGTTTCGGGAAATTTATCGTGATTTCCTCAAGGCGCCGATCGAACAACGCTTCTCCCCCGAACGGGCGGCCCGTTACAACCTATGGACTCAGTTCATGCTCAACCACGCCGCATCCGGCGCCACGATGACCTTGTCCGACATCGATCGAATCCGCCGCGAGGTGCTCATCGAGACGCCTCAGCAAACCGACGGACCGATCTCCTGGGATGAGTTCTCCCGCCGCGATCCGGAACGGCCGCTCTGGCTCCGTCCCTCCGACTTGGGCGTCCTCTCCGATCCATGGAGCGATCCTTTCTCCGTCGCCCAGATGCTTCCCGCTCCGGGCGGAAGCCTCGCCGATTTTGTGGCACGGAACGTCGATTTCATCGCGGTTCTGCCGGACCGGCTCATGCCGACCCCCCATGTTTTGGGGTTAGCCTTCGGGCTTTTCGGCGCCATGATCCTACGCAACGAGGACGTCGGAGAGAACGGTAATCGAACCTGGACACCGGGCTCCTTTTGGGAGGTGACGGCCCACGAGGCCGGACACAACTATTGGGCACGCGAGAATTTCGACGAGCACCCGGAAAAACTCCCTTGGTTGGCGGCCAACGAGCGGATGGCTTACCTCATCGGAAACCAAGCGGCCTTGGCCTACGGCCGGTCCGACTTTGCGGACCCCTCCGAGGGACCGCTCCTGCAGAATATGACCGCACTCAATACGATGAGAATCCGGGTGGCAAACCGCCGATTGGAATTGAATCCGAACGATATGACCCTACGCTTCGACAGTGACCGATGGCGCAATCGAAGGGCTGATTTTTTCGCATTTCAACCCGGTCATTTAATCGCCCCCGACGGCTCCGAAGTGGGTTTTGCCTTAGAGGAGGCGCGCCGGCTGTCGCCTACGGAGCGAACGAGAGTTGCTGCCGCCCTCATCGGCAGGGGGCTCCACCTATTAAGGGGACCTTTCCCAATACCTCCATCAGGTTCCGGCGAGGCGAAGGAGGTCCTGGATACACTGAGCGACTTGAACCATCTGAGCCCCGACGCTCTCTCTCCGACCTTTGGTCGGTACCATCCCTTCCTTGATTGGATCAACGCCATCGAAAGAGAACTGGAACTCCCCCCACTTCGTCATGTCACTTTTTCCGGATCGAGCTGGAAAGATTTTTGGGATGCACGAGTGGGAGCCTATGCCGCTCGCCTCAAGATATCCCGGATTCAGGACCAAGCATGGGCCGACGACAAGAAATATCTGCCGGAATGGGTCGCCCAGGAGTCGGCTCGCTTGGGACTCAACGACACGGAGAAAAAGGAATTGGAGGATCAGGTCAGCATGTTGAATGACCGGACGGATGGGGACGGCATCGGACCCGTTGAAATTGCCGGAAAGAGCCCCTTGGGTCGCGCGCTTAAACGCCGTTTGGAAAAGACCCATACGCCTTCACCGGATTTCTTTTGGATGTCGGCCACCCAGTGGCGGTCTACCCGACTGACCCTCCTCAAAGAGATCGTCGGGGAGATCAAGTGCAAGGCACACGCGGAAGCGATTTGTACCAGATGAAGCCGAGAGGGATCTTTATGCCTAAGGCGTCGAAACGCCGGGGATGTCGGGAAAATCATCATCCGGGCCCGGACGTCTTGAATGCGGCTCTTTGGCGGTTCCCTCGCAGATCATCTTGAGACGACGCGATTCCTTATACAGCGGATCGCATTGGAAAATCTCGTCCAATTCAAGAGACGATTGCACCCTCTTCAACGCCCTTTCGCATTCCTTCATCTGAACCTTGTTGGCGTAATCACAATGGATGGCTATCTGTACGCCTTTTGTTTTCTCGCCCATTTTTGCCCTCCTTTATCTCTCACGGCTTCACGTTCATCGCGGTCGCCTTGCCACTGCTTCGCCGGCTCATCGAAAAGGTTGAGATGAATCAATGATGGCGTGAGAAAAACGTTTTCAGTCGGAAAACAACGGACGGGGATCCGAAAGATATTCTTCTTGTTTGAAACATCCCTCGGGGGTAGATCCGTCCCAACAGGAGGCCTTCATGAAAAGAAACTCTCTCGTCGTTTTCGCGTTTTTGGCTTTATTCCTTTTGGCGTGGTCCGATCGTTGTCAGGCGGGAACCTGCCCGAGCGGAAATTATGCCGTCAAAGGTTGGAATCCCGGCATCCCCACATCCGGCAAGGAATCCTACGTAGGGACCGTCTCCATCAAGCAAGTCGGCGACGTCTGCCAACTCGACTGGAAAATCGGCAACCAGATCTTCGGCGGCGTCGGCACCTATGATGACTCCTCCAAGATGCTCAACATCGCCTATGGGGAATTGAAGGCCGGCTGGTTCGGCCTGGTTTTCTACAAAGACGTCGGCGCCTCGCTCAACGGGCAGTGGGTCGTCTACGGCGACAAAAGCGGGAAATTGGGGACGGAGATTTTGACGAGGCAATAAGCTAACCCAGCTTACCGATAGACCTCTCTTCGATGCCCGATTCGATAGATACGCACGAGGGATTCCTTGTCATGGACCGTATAAAGCACGCGGTAGTCACCTTTTCGAACGCGATAGCCTTCCTGACCGGTCATCTTCTTGGCCCCCGGCGGGCGTGGATTTTTTTGCAGGTCATCGATAACTAAGGCAAGACGCGACTGGATGTCCTTGGGAAGATCCAGGAATTCCCTCCTCGCCCGGGTCTCCAATTCGACGCGGTAGGGCAAACTTACCTCTTCTTTTTCATTTCTTGCTTAACGGAATCCCAGGAATGAAATCCCGTGCTTTCCTTGATCGCCTCCTGCAGGTCATAGGTATCCAGAAGGTCCTCAATCTTTTCACGCAACGCGGATTCGACGACGAAGTTCTTGCGAAGACCCAGTTTATTGCAGACTTCATCAAAAGTCCTCTTGAGGTCGGAGGGTATTTTGGTTGCAAAAGCGGATTCGCGGGCCATATCGATGATCCCTTAATTCTAGATTAATATTATAAAATCTTGATAAAGTTAGCAATATCAAACTTGATCAAGAAAGTCGGCACTGAAGGCCGGCTGGTTCGGGCTGGTCTTCTATAAGGTTGGGGACGGAGATTTTGACGAGGCAGTAGTGACTCGCTGACCATCTGGGGAATTTTCAGTAGTTACTGCTTGAGTTTCTGGGGTGAAGACACGCACCGGAAACCGATAAAATCGTAGTACCTGCGCTCGGGCAAATCGCCATGACGATCGGCCACTCGAAGGGACCTTTTAGAACTGGTAGCGTAGGAACCGCCGCGAATAACTTTGAATTCGCCGCTTGTAGGCCCTTTCGGATCTTTCGGAGCCATGGTTCGATAGGAATCAGGTTGGGGGGAGGGACCGAAATTTTGGCGAAGCTGTAAAAAATGGGTTATTGGCTGGTTTTTGAGGTCGCTCTCCTTTTTTTGCGTGATCTCTTTGTGCCTGGAGACTTATCAGAAACCTTTTTCTCGATCCCTACCTCTATCCCTAATTTTCGATCTCTCAGGAATCTTGACGCATGTATGTCGCCGAATACCTCAAGTACGCTCATCATCTCTGCAACACAGTCGTCGATAATTCCGCTGGTTGGCCTCAGTTCATAAAGTTTTATAAGACCATTATATAACCTGTTGAGATTAATCTCCCGACCATAAAACTCGCCTTTCACTCTATCATTTGCTGCAGCTATCGACAAAACGGTTATCAAATAGACCGCCTCCTCGACTTCAGACGGATTCTTAAAAGTTTTCAGCAAATTTTTGTGAGACCATTGCACGTTGTAACCTTCAATAGCGGACCTGAGACCTTTTAGACCGTGCCGAGTCAAATGAACCCATGGATAATGACCCAACCCCAATCCCAATTGATATCTGAGAGGACCAGTGATCCGCCCTGTCCAAGCCCATTCCCTCACATGTTCCACAAGTTCCTGCGGAAGCGTGATGATCATGGAATCACCTTGGCAGCATCCGTGATTCTGATCCCACCTGAACTCGTATGAACGAGTCTCCCAAGAGGTCACAATTTTCATAACTTGCCTGAGTAGGGATTCAAAATTTTCTGAAGGGTGAGGATTCGACGTGACTTTCCGTGCTTCAGATCTGATCTTCAGACCACCGTCCGACAAAACCTCCTCGTGCCATGGCTTACCGTATTTGGGGGAGGCTAAACATCCAAACTCGCTGAAGCTGCCTAATAGAATGGCATCGAGATAAACGGCACTTTCAAGAAGCCTGGCTTGCAGTTGAAAAGACTCTGCACTGTCGAGATTGATAGCCCATTTTCTGGAGTAGACCTGACTGTCTTGCAAGATACTCAACGCCTCATTAAGGGGACGGCCATTCCAGGACGTAAGAGAGAACGTGCTTTCTGCGGAATCGATAAAGGGGGCAAGACATCGCATGGGTGAGAACGGTTGAGTCGCTGCCGGCGACGACCGAAGCGCAATGGCACCTAAGTAGCTTGTCGCAAGACGGGGAAGGATGGTTTGAAAGTTGAGCGTCATATCCGAAACGCCTCCAATCCGAAGTCCGCGAGTGTCCGCGCATTATCCCGAGTCCGTGCCCACGCCCGCAAGGAGAGCCGTGCCCCCCATTCGAATGTCTTGACGGGATCCAAGAATGTCTCTGAAAAATCAAAGGACACATTCCTGACAGGGGCGAATAGTCGAATCTCGGCGGGAGTGGAGGGCAGACCCAGGCAGTGGAATGGCCCCAGATCGGAAAGGAGGATGTTCCAGAGGCTCGAACCCTGGGAAACGGAAACAGGAACGGGGCTTGTTCTACTGGGCACCAGCGGGTTTTCAGGACTGAAGAAAAATAAGAGTCCTCTCATGGTCGACTCAGGGTCTTTGGGATCGCAAGAGACCAATACAGAAGTCAGGAAGTGGTCATTCTTGTGCCGCCTTTCCCTTAACGAAAGCACGAGCTTGTCTTTCGGCCCCGCCGTGAAGATATAACTTAGCTCGAATTCCGAATCGCCGGTATGAAAGTGTTTGGCGACCCCGAAATTCCATCCCAAGGAATCCGAACAAATCTTAAAAGCCAAGGAACAAACAGGTGAATACCGAAAGCCGATTCCGGAGTTGCTGGTGATTCCTTCCATCAGCGTGAGGTTAACCTGTTTAAATGGTTCGCACGGCTCGGAGGCACTGACGAGTCGGGCGACCTGGGCTGAACTGACTTCGACGTACCGGCTGGAGGCGAGATGAAAGCGGCATATATAGCTTTCCGCTTCGAGGCCACTATAGCTATCCTTCCAAACTTGAGGGGCCAGCGGCAATGGAAAACCCAGATGACTCGCTAGAGCACTCATCGCCTGGATTCCTAGGGTCGATGTGAATTGCATGTGATTCCTTTTCCCACTCCTCTCTTCGCAGATCTGTCGAAAAGGTTGGGTGAAAGGAGCATCCCGTCTGAGAAAGTGTTTTTAGGGAGAAAACACGAGAAAGGTTCAAGAAATGGGGGCTAACGGTAGGATTCCCTTCTATGTGAAGCCGCCGTCATGAATACAACCTTCGTTTTGTCGTCGATTTCGAAGAAGAACCGCCAGTCTCCGATCCGGTAGCGCCAGGTCGGCGGCTCCCATCCTTTCAGCCTTTTTATATTGGGACCGTAATGCGGCTCGGATTTGAGCTGCGGATAAACGTATTCGACCAACTTTTTCTCGATAAAGGACCTTCCGGAAGACGCCATCTCCTCCACATCCTTTCGAAATCGATTGGTCTCAAAGATCCGGAAGGCGAGCTTAGGCAACGAATCGACCCTTCTTCTTTCGATCCTGGCGGGAACCTTCGCGGAGGCTTTTGACAAGCCTGGCGTTGGAGACGATTTCCCTCATCTCCTCGTCATCCACGAATTCCGTTCTTCGCGCGAATTCCAACGCGGCCATTTCGATGAAATTGGACAAGGGACGCCTCTCCGCCACCGCCCGCTTCGAAAGGATTTCATAGGTGTCGTCATCGACGCGTAAAGTCACCGTTTTGGGCATGATAGCTCCTTTATTCAAATTTATTCTATCGGCATGAATCTGAATAATCAAGGCTGCTCTATAGAGCTCGAGTCATTTTATCGATATGTCCAATAGAAACGCAACCTGACTATTTGCCTCTGCTTCGCCGACCCCTCGGAAAGGTTGACGCTTAAAGAGCGTTTAATTGCGGAAAATGTTTTCAGGAAGAAAACGGGAAATTAAGGAGACGGATTGCGATAGATCTTGCGCGTCAACTCCAGATATTCCGCAACCGATGTTTCGAGCATCTCATCGGGCAGCCCTTCTTCATCGGACAGTCCTTGGTCGACGAAATTCCAAAGGCGGAGCACTGATGCCGGCAGGGCAGCCTTCCCCACCGTCCTGGAGTTGATCTTGACCGTGAATCTCTCCATGAATTCTTCGGAGGGAGTCCGGTCTTCTCTGACAAAGCCCGCCTTAATACGGCAAAGATGGTGATTTAGCCTTTTCGTAACCGCCAGATCTTTAGAGGAAGGGCCCCACCTACGGATCGTTCTCTGTTCCGAAGGGGAAAGCCCAAGCCCCAACGTCTCGCACACTCCTTGAAAAATCAGATCCAACGGCGCCGTCATCGAAAGCCCCAAAAAGGTCCGCAAACTCAGGAGACCGATCCCATCGAAATGGACCTCATAAGTCGGCGCCGCCATTTTCGTCCGCCCTTTGCCGTCATCGATCATCACAGACATGATTGCAGCCGCCCATTCCCAGACGTTCACTCCGGTTGCAACCTCGATTCGGCTTGCATCCTGAGACCGGCCAGAAACAAACACACTGATGTATTCGTCTCGATAAAAATAAACCCTTCCGGCAGGATAATCCATGAACCAGCGGCCGAACCTCAAAGGGTCACAGGGGTCATAATGATCCATGGCCTGCGCCTCTCCCAAGAGAGACCTTATGGTTCGGACAAACGTCCCAACATTGGACTGCGAAAGCGGCTCCTGGACGATCTTCATGAGGGGAGGGCTGGATGGACTTTGCGTGATGATCGGCACCCTTATCAGACCCAGGTCCGGCCTAGACTCGAAGGCATCCAAAAAAGACATCATGGAGGGTGATATCAAGAGGGGAAAAGACATAAGCATCGCTCTCTCATGGCTTCTAAGGATATGGTTAATTCTTGATAGAACCTTTTCATAGTTTCGATGCTATCCCAGATATCCCGTTAGAACATTCATCGCCTGGGTTCTTATGGTCGGCGTGAACTGCATGTGACTCCTTTTCCCACTCCTCTCTTCGCAGATCTGCCGAAAAGGTTGGGCGAAAGGCGCATTCCGCCTGAGAAAGTGTTTTCAAAAAGAAAACAAAGAGAATCAAATCGTCAACTTAATCCCACGCCAGCTGGCCCACTTTTCAAGAATCGGTTTCATATCACCCGAGATTTCGTTGCCGGACAAAACGAGGTTTCCAAGATTTCTAAGGGTTTTGGATTCCATCAACGCTCGAGCTCCCTCATCACGAATTTTGCGGCCCTCGCCCTTATCAAGAGTTCTTCTGCTCACACGATGAAAGCTGCGGCCATGTAGATTTAAACCCCTAAGAGATTGAAGATTAAACGATTGGGCCAAAATCACCCCTACTTGGGAACCGTAAACACCACCACCTACTGACAAAAATTGGACAGACCGGATTTGTGGAACATTAAGCATCTCCCGAAGCTCATCCACGTTTCTTGGGCGTAAATCCAAATGTCGGAGAAACCTCAAAGCTTCGTACCCAAAAAGCGTTGACAAAAGAGTCCTGTGCTTAAACCCTAGAACCAAGGTGTCCACATAACCATATCTAAAATCCAAGTAACCGTTCCAACGACCACGTCCAAACTCTTCCCGGAGCTTCTTATTCAATTCTTCCAGACGTCTCTCCATCAAACGCAAGGGTTTTAGTGCAGCTCTATTTGTTTTCCATTTCTCATACCAATGATCACCCACCCTCGCCATTTCCTCATATTGCTGGCCGACTCGCCACACTAACGGAATCACCTCACCCCTCAGATCCCCTCTCTCCAAAAGTCAGTCGGCATACTCGTGCCAGGCCATCTCGTCGTTTGGATCCCGCCGGACCGGCTCGGCCATTCGAAATCGCTCCAGGATCTCATCAAAGACTTTAATACCCCCTTGGATCATTGCCCCCTCGGAAACTCTTCCCTTCGGCAATCCTTGGGTGACTTCCTTGAGGAGTTCCATCACCCTTTGAAATCGGTCCTGAAGGCTCATTCTGAAATCCAGCCTCAGGGCATGATCGAGCGCCTGCATCGGCTCCATCTTGGCGACCGGGGAATACGGATGGGCATGTTGAAAGAGAAGGAGCTGGCTGTTGAGGGTGGTGTGGAGGGCGGAACGAAAGGCTGTCGTCATGCCGGTTCTTTCGGCACAACAGAGACTATGTTTCGAGAAGAGAACCTCGGGTGAGAGAAAACGTTTTCCTCAAGAAAACGGTTCTTGAAACTTCACCCTGCATTCCTATCAACGTTCCTCTCTTTTTGACGATGATCAGATTAACAAATCGTTGGAGGCGAGGCATGACAACAGGATTAACAGCAGTACAATCGTTAGAAAATCTTCTATCAAGGTGTTCGGGCATTTCCCAATTTTTAGTCAGGCCCGGCCCCCAAGGCAATATGCAGGCTGCAGCTATTGCATTAGGCGACATGACCCGTATTCCTTGCGATGCCTATGTGGTTCCTCACTTTCAGGGGGATGTCTCCTTTGCCGGTGTGGGAGGCGCCGTAGCTCGCGGTGGGGCGGGGCATGGATTGATGGAGTATGAAAAATACGTAGACGCCCTCAACCGAACTCAGGAATGGGGTGAAGCCACGGTCACGAAAAGCGGCGGAGGCAACTCAACTCACTTAATTCATGTGGTCAGCGTCGGAAACCGTAGCGTCGAGAAGGAGCTTCGCACCGTCGCCATGGCGACCAGCTCCGCTCTTTATCGTGCCCATGAACAACTTCTAGATACGATTGTATTTCCCGCTCTAGGGACAGGTGCCCACGGCGAACTTGTCGCCGGCCAGTCTGCTAGAGCCATTTTAGGCTCTCTTTATACCTATTGGAGTAAGGAGCCGTCCAATCGTCCTCACGGCGTCACTGTTGCAATCTATGGAGATCGCGACGCCTATCATTCATTTTCCGCAGTGCTTGAATTGGGAGTATCGACTCAGGAAGCGGCCATGGTTGATGAGGGAAAGAGCAAAAAGTTTAATCTGGCTCGATGGGCTGTAGATGTTACTGCAGGAATGCACACAGAAGATTGGCTTCGGGACCTCCCAGGGTCGTCAAAAAAACGCTAAATGCACTTAAAAGGTAGAAAACGTTTTCCTCAAGAAAACGATGGGACCGCCTAATTGATCTTCAACACCACGCGGCGGTTCTTTGCGCGACCGATGTTCGTGGCATTATCGGCGATCGGTTGGCTGTCTCCCAGGCCGGTCGCCGAGATCCGTTCCGCGGCAACTCCCTGGCCGGTCAGATAATTCTTCACGCTCTCTGCCCTCTTTTGGGAGAGATCGACGTTGGCCGCGTGGTCATCGATGTTATCCGTATGCACCTCCACCGCGAGTTTCGCGGAAGGATTCTCCTTCAGGAACTTTCCAACCTCATCCAATAAGGCGGAGGATTCACTCTGAAGCGTGGGCGAGCGGAACGCGAAATAGACGGCATAGGTCGCTAGTTCCTTCTTTGATTTTAACTCCTCGATAGATTGCTTCGTCAGCAGCTCCGGATAGGTGAGGGACGCGATGAAGGTGCTGCCGTTCGCGGCTTGCCTTTTGACGATGAGGGGCCACCGGGTGTTATCCAAAAACCAGTAGAGATCGGCGTTATCGGCCTGGGCCTTGATGGTCTTCACCGTCACCTCACGGTCGTTAATCCAAAGAGGCAAGGTTTCTTCTCCGATCTTTTCCAAGGTCGTCGGCTTTTGCTTAGGGGAATCGTCTGTGAAAGGGGTCTTGCTTCCGGACTTCAAGGCGTTGAAGACATCCTGAGAGACCAGCAGGGCCGTGTATCCGGCCTTAGCCCCCTTTTCATGATTGAAGAAAATCATGCTGTAGCGATGGGCGTTCTTCATATCAACGGCGTCCACCATTCTGTTCCCCGCAATCGACGCCGGATAAGACATGGCCCAATGAAAAGTGAATCCGCCGTCATCGACGGAGACGATCTTTTGGACGGTCTCGTAATCGCCTATGAGATGGCCGGAGGTGTTGACTCCGCCGAAAACCATCTTGTTGATCACCAGCCCCGGACTGAGCCTGAGTTCATCCGTATAATCGCCGTTGGAAACGATTTCGGACATCGCTGTTCCGCCCCCTCCCTTTTTGGAGGAACAGGCAGAAAGGCCGCCCGCCGCGCAGACGATGAGCGTTAATACGGAAACCAAGCGCATCTTTTTCATAATCCCCTCGTCTAAACTACGGTCTCGTTAGTAAACTGCATCCGCCGCTGCTGCTCGATGCCCCGCTTCCGCCGGTGCTGCCGGTACTACCGGTACTCCCAGTACCGCCTGTACTGCCGGTGCTTCCGCCACTGCCACCGGTTCCGCCGCTCGGACCGGCGGCGGTGACATCCTGCGACGAACCGCTGTTGTTCGTCGTGTCCGGATCGAAGGTCAGGCTCGTGACGCTTGCGGTATTGCTAAAAGTTCCCGCCGCGGACGGCAACGCCACGACGGTAAACGAGACACTCGCCCCATTGGCGATCGTCCCGAGGTCGCAATGGATGGGGGTGCCGGCGGAACAAGAACCGGCCGAGGCCGTCGCCGAGACCAACGTCAAACCGCCGGGAGGATTATCCGTGAGAGTGGCTCCGCTCGCCGCGTCGGGGCCGTGGTTCGTCACCGTGATCGTATACGTCACATTGGCGCCGACGGTCACCGAGGTCGCATCAACCGTCTTGGTGACGGCGAGATCGGCGACGTCCCCCGCATAACGGGCCAGAGCAAAATCACCCGAGTCGCCCCCCACCAAGATCTTTCCGTCGCCCAGAACGGCGACGCCCCTCGCTTGATCGTTGCTGTTCGACGTGAAGTCCGTCAGAACCTTCCCCCCTGTTCCAAAGGTCGTGTCGAGGGTGCCGTCAGCGCTATAACGGGCGAGGGCGAAATCGGGATTGAGTCCGGTGGTCTGAGAAGGCCCAACGACGACGATCTTCCCGTCCGCTTGAAAGGCGAGGGCTTCCGCAAAGTCAGTGCTTCCGCTGCCCGAAAAATCGGTCGTCACCGTCCCCGGTTTGGAACCACCCGCATTAAAGGACGTATCCAGGGTGCCGTCCGCATTGTACCGGACCAGGGCGAAATCGTCGGAACCGCTGCTATCGGTATTTCCCGCCAACACAATGCGCCCGTCCGACTGGATGGCCACGGCATTGGCCCGTTCCCCGGTGCTCAAGAGGTTGGTGGTCGCGGTGCCCGGTTTCGTACCCGTCGGATTAAAGGTGGCGTCCAGGGTTCCGTCCGCATTGAATCGGGCCACCGCAAAGTCAAAATCTCCGGCGGCGTTCGACTCCCCCGCCACCACGATCTTGCCGTCGCCTTGGAGAGCCATGGCGAATCCGAGGTCGTTGCTGCCGGCCCCAGAAAGATCGGCCGTCGCGACGCCCGGCATCGAGCCGCCGCTGTTGAAGGTCGTATCGAGGCTGCCGTCGGAATTATAGCGCACCGCCACGAAGTCATGGCCGCCGGTGCTTGCAAATCCCGCAACCACGATCTTTCCGTTGGCGTCGATCGCGACGGCGTTGGCGTCATCATCACTGCTGGAAATGACCGTAGCAACCCTTCCTCCGGTTCCGAACCCCGTATCGAGGCTTCCGTCGGAGTTTAAGCGGATCAGGGCAAAATGATCGGGGAGAAACGGAGGACCGTCATGGCTGAATCCCACGACCACGATCTTGCCGTCGTTGGGCTGGACGGCGACGGCCGTAATCGCATCTTCCGGACTTCCCGTTCCCAGAAGGTCGACCGTCACCGTACCGGGCTCGCCGCCGGAGGGATTGAACGTCGCCTTGTCGATGGAGCCGTCGGCGTTGTAACGCGTCACCGCGGCGTCCCCCAGTCTCAATCCCGCTCGGAGGATCTTGCCGTTATTCTGAACCGCCATCCCACCGAGACTCGCCAGATTCGTGCTGCCCGAACCGATCGCCTTGCCGCCGGTTCCGAAGGAGGCATCGAGATCACCGGGGGCGGCCTCCACCGTTCCGAGGCCGAAAATCATGAGGAGCCCCACCATCGCAAGACAAGAGAGAATCTTTTTCACAAACTTCGTCGCAAACATCATAATATCACCCACCGCAATTCCCCCCGACGGTCAGGATCGTGAGGGGAACGAGCCCCGCGCCATCCGGACCCATGACCCAGACGTTTTGAGTACAGTTCGTATTGACCTGATCGTCGGTGTAGGGCGCTGTAACATCCCGATCCGAAATAAAGAGGATCGCTCTTCCATCGGGAGACAATTGAGATCGGGAGTTGAATGCATTGACACTCCGGGTCAGGGGCATCGCATCGCTCCCATCCCCATTGGCCCCGACCACCCAAGTATTGCCGTTTCCCGCAGCATCGCTGCCGTCCAGGGCCCGTGAGGCATCGAAATAAAGGCTGACGCCGTCGGGGGACCACTCAAGATTAAGGTGACCGGCGTTAACCGCCGTGATTTTCGTCAACGCCTTGGCGGCGCTTGTCCCGTCGGAAGCCACGATCCACACGTTCGAGACTGAATGCAGATTGGGGGCATCGTTACCGTTGATGTCTTGTGTCGATCGAAAGGCGATCCTCGTTCCGTCGGGGGACCAATGAGGGATTTCAGTAGCGCTGCCACTCAGGACATTGTTGGCCGTTATGTTCGTCAGATGCTCCAAGCCTCCTCCATCCGCACCCATGACCCAAAGGTTGTACGTATAGAGCCCTACGTCGCTTTCAAGACCGCTGAGGGATCGAGTCGAAAAATAGGCGATCCGCGAACCGTCCGGAGACCAACTCAAATGGTCGCAGGCATTGTTTTGGAAAACCAATTTCGTGAGGGCTACGGCGTCACTCCCATCGCCGGCGGCTCCCACGACCCAAATATTGCTGTTGGCGTTGCTGTCCCGAGAGTCGCTGCCATTAACGTTGCGCTCCGAGCTGAACGCGATCTTGGAACCGTCGGGGGACCACTGAGGCTCGTCGCAATCCGTGCCGATGGCCGTCATCTTCGTGAGAGGTTTGGCGTCGCTCCCGTCGCCGGCGGCTCCCACGACCCAAATGTTGAAGATGAAATCGTTGCCGTTGGCGCTGTCGCTCTTGTCGATATTGCGGGAGGATCTAAACAGAATGTTCGCCCCATCCGGAGACCAC
>CAZWYB010000008.1:21059-26938 GCA_964637745.1 uncultured Pseudomonadota bacterium | reverse complement strand
GGGTCCCCGCGGAGGTTGGGGTTATTGCCGGTGTCGGCCACCCACGGCGTGTTTCCGTCGGAAGAGGCGAAGACGTCCTGCGGTCCCCTAAGAGATTCCTCGGATCCGAGAGGCTGAGTCGTGTTGCCGTAAAGTTGCTGGCGGGCGGCGTTGATCATCGCGTCGGGAAGGTTCGTCAGGATCGTAGTGATGACGCCGGAGGCGTCCACCCGCCGGATGGCGTCGTTCGAGGTGTCGGCGAAATAAAGGTTTCCGGCCGCGTCGAAACTGCCCCCTGCTGGGTTCTGGATCTGTGCGGACGTCGCCGGTCCATTGTCTCCACAATACCTTCGACTGATGCAACCGGCAGGGATTGGATCCGTCGTGGGAATCCAAGGCCCTCCCGCAAAGACGGACATCACGTAGGGCTCTTGGGGCGGGACCTGCGCCCCGGATCGTGAGGTTTGGGCCGCAACGGGCGAGCTTAAGCCGCTGAAGAATAGGAGGGATAAGAAGAGCTTTTTCATAGGTGTCTTAAAGAGACTAAAAGGAAGCAAGAATGGTACCAACACTAGGATGAGATCAGGTGAAAATTATCCAATAATTTCAATGAGTGTATTGATGCGTCCCCCCCTGTTTTTGAGGTTTTGATTATCAAAACGATAAATTTTTCTCATTTTGATAAGAGGGTCAGATCTCCTCCCAGCTTTGGATAGATAAGAGGGCGGGACGATTCCTTGAGGCTTCGAATAGAGGGATCCGGAAAACGCGCCTCATAGGGTTCCATCCACCCCAAAATGCCTCCCTTCGGTACCTCTTGAGAGACCCCCGTCCGCTTTTCAAAGAAACGAGGATTCTGAAGACCCTCCACGGTCCTTTTCACCAATCTTTGAAAGGCGCCCTGTCCTTCTCCGTAGAGATCGATCCCATTGGCCTCCGCCAATTCCGCGATTAAGACCAGAGGTGCCACTGAATAATTGTGATAGCTCAAGGCCTTGCCGGCCCTCGCCAATTCGAGAGGCAGCGTGCCGTCGGAACCGATTTGCGTGAGGGCTTCCCGATAGGTTGCCACCCCCCAGTTCAGGAGATTCCCGTCGTTCGTTGCGACCCCCGAGGCGGCGACTGCCAGCCCGGCCCAATAGTAGTGGTTATTGTGTTTAACATTCGTATTCTTGAAAAACGCGATCACGGTTCCGGCCACCTCATGCAGCCAATCCTCGACGCGCTTTTTCTTCGTCGGATCCAGTGCCGCATCGTCTCGGATCTTCAAATAGTTGAGGGCGAGGCCCGCGAGGATCCATTTCCTCTCATATTCGCTTTGGTTGTTGGTCATGTTTCCGAGCAAGGCGCGTCCGCCCGCCCACGCGTTCAGCCAATCCAGGGCGCAGGAGCCGATCGCGGGAGTCGCGCCGGAGCGGACGTAGTCGTCCGTCATGCGGCTGAACGTCCTTAAATAGTCTTCCAGAGGCCGAACGGCCTCTTCGTCCTGTTTCTTTAAAACAGGGTCGATGACGGATTTGGCTTCGTCGGTATAATAACTATTGGCGCTGATATCTTTCACCGCTGGGGGAGCGACGGGACAGGCATAAGAAGCCAGAGATCCCGGCGTGCTTTTAGGGTGTGGATGCAGGTGAAAAGGATTCCTCAGGAGA
Source organism: uncultured Pseudomonadota bacterium (assembly GCA_964637745.1). Classification (GTDB taxonomy): domain Bacteria; phylum UBA10199; class UBA10199; order JACPAL01; genus CAZWYB01. The sequence continues at coordinate 25,307 of CAZWYB010000008.1, read as the reverse complement.
GCCGGTTCGCCACCCCATGCATTCGCGGACAACGCTAGACTCAAGAGATAAAGAATCATGTTTTTAACATGGGGCATTTTTCTGGCCCCTACTATCTCACGGGACCGCGTCGACTGAAACCCTTAACCCCCCTTCTTCATCAATCGTTCAGCGCAAATATTGGGCACTGCCTACAGAAGCAGCCTGGTTGTTAAGAAAAAGTTAAGATTTATTGGGCCTCTTATCCCCCTAAATTTGTGGCATATTTTTTGCTAACCCCTCCTTTGTGATCTTTTCAGAATCATCGATACAAATTTTAGCGAGGGGAGATTTATGAAAAAAATAGAAGCCATCATCAAGCCGTTCAAGCTCGATGAAGTCAAATCGGCCCTTCTCAAGACAGGGGTCCAAGGCATCACGGTCTCCGAGGTCAAGGGATTCGGTCGTCAGAAGGGACGTACGGAATTATATCGGGGCGCCGAGTACATCGTCGATTTCCTGCCCAAGATCAAAATCGAGGTCGCCGTCGACGATGCCCAGGTTCAAGAGGTCGTCGACACGATCGTCAAGGCCTCCAAGACCGGAAAGATCGGCGACGGAAAGATTTTTATCTCCAACATGGACGAAGTGATCCGGATCCGAACGGGAGAAACGGGCAAATCGGCAATCTAGTATCTAGCAAACGCACTTACACTTTTTAAGGAGGCTGTATGGGGACGACGAGTACGTCAGGGTGGGCAGTGTTTGTATTCTTGCTGGGGTTCACCGTTTTGGGAACCGCGGCAATCGGGGGCGGTGCCCTCGCGGCAATCGGTGGGGCAGGAGCGATCGGCCTGTCCTGTTATCTCTTCAAGCAGGCTCGCGAAAAGGAGGAAGCATGAGATTCTTAGGATTGTTACTGGCGGCCGGCGGTTGGCTCTTGGCCGTCGCGGGACTCTTGATCAGCCAAACCAACGCGGGACGTGGGACCATCGCCTGTATCGGGATCGCCCTTTCGATCGCTGGGAGCTTGGGGGCCATCAATTGCCATTATCTTAAAAGGGCCATTTGGAAGACCGGCATGCAACTCTTGATCCTTTCGATTGGAATTTATGGAATCGTGGGATTAGCCACTCCAGCCATGGCTCAGGATGCGGCGACACCTCCGCCGGCAGCGGCCCCAGCGGCGGCTCCTGCGCCAACAGCGGCTCCGGCGCCTGCAGCCCCCGCACCGGCTGCAGCAGCAGCGGTCCCGCTGACCACCAAAGATCTTTCTGGGATTACAGGGCCCAAGGCTGATGATATCGCAGCAAAAGGGGATCCGGGTGCCGAAATGACGGGTACGGTGAATGATGTCACCGTCTCGGATACCAAGGCGGGCTTAAGCCTGTCGGACCTGGTCAATCAGGTCGGTCAAAACAAGATCGCCATCAACTTCGTATGGACCCTGGTCACGGGCTTCCTGGTCATGTTCATGCAGGCCGGATTCGCCATCGTCGAGACCGGCTTGATCCGCGCTAAGAACGCCAATCACACGATGATGATGAACTTCATGGTGTACGGCCTGGGTCTCTTCGCCTACTGGGTCTGCGGCTTTGCGATCCAGATGGGTGGATGCGCCCCGATCGCGAACTTGGGCGGCGTCTTTCCCTTAAATGCGGAGCACGTCGTCAATCTCTTCGGAAAGCCTTGGGCGCTCTTCGGCAAGACGGGCTTCTTCCTGACCGGCGCGAGTTATGACGTCGGCGTCATGGTTCTCTTCCTTTTCCAGATGGTCTTCATGGATACGACCACCACGATCGTGACCGGAGCGGCCGCCGAGCGCTGGAAGTACTCGGCCTTCGCCGTCTCGACCATCGGTCTGGGCGCGATCATCTATCCCCTCTTCGGAAACTGGGCCTGGGGCAGCGGTTGGCTCTCGCAGCTTGGTGTTAACTTCGGATTGGGTCATGGTTATTGCGACTTCGCCGGTTCCGGCGTCGTTCATGCCGTGGGCGGCATCACGGCCTTGGCGGTTTCGATGATCGTCGGTCCGCGCACGGGAAAATTCAACAAGGACGGAACGCCCAACGCCATTCCAGGTCACAACCTCACGATGGTTCTTTTGGGCTGTTTCATCCTCGCGTGCTGCGGGTTGGGTTTCAAACCGGGCGGCACGCTCGGGGCCTCGGGCAAGGGCTGTCTGCGCATCCGAAGCGTGGCCGTGAATACCATGCTCGCCGGTTGCACCGGCTCTTTCGGTGCCCTTCTCTATATGTGGATCCGCTACGGGAAGCCGGATGCCTCCATGGCCGGCAACGGCTTGCTCGCCGGTCTCGTCGCCATTACCTCCCCCAGCGGATTCGTCAATCCCCTGGCCTCCGCGATCATCGGCTGGGTGGCCGGTTTCTTGGTCTGTCTCTCAGTTGAGTTCTTCGACCGTGTGGCCAAGGTCGACGATCCGGTCGGCGCCATCTCCGTTCACGGAGTCAATGGGCTGTGGGGTGTCTTATCGGTCGGCATCTTTGCCGACGGACGCAGCAACTACGGCGGGAGCTGGAACGGCGTTCCGGGCGGAGTCACGGGAATTCTCTACGGCGATGCCGGACAATTGGTCGCCCAATTGCTTGGAATCGCGACATTGGTGGGGATCATTTTTGCCCTCGCATTCTTGTGGAACTGGATCGTCGACGTCGTCGTCGGCCAACGGTCACCCGCGAAATGGGAGCTTCAAGGCCTGGATATTCCCGAAATGGGCGCCTACGCCTATCCGGATATGTTCCAGCCGTCAGTTGAGAACCCCTAACGGACTATAAATACTCAAGGAGGATATTATGAGTGCGACCTTAATCTTCGGAATCATCTCTCTCGTGGTGTTCATCCCCATCGTGGCCTGCAAGCCGGGGAAGAGCCTGTTCAGTTGCGAAGGAAAATGAGCTCAGCATTAGAACAAGCCGATTTGGCCCTGAAAGAGGGGCAGTTCGAAATAGCCGAAGAGGGTTATACGAACTGCCTCTCCGAGGGGCTTGACGAAGTCTCCGTCTGGAGAGGACGGGGGATCGCGCGGTTCCAACTGAAACGGTGGACCGAGGCAATCTCCGACTTTTCCAGGGCCAGGGATTTGAATCCGGAGGACCTTGAGAGTTGGGTGGGACTCGGCATGAGCCTCGCCATGAATCTGCAGGTTTATCCCGCGATCGACCTCTTCGAGAAACTCCTGTCGAAGCATCCGGATTATGCCCGCGGCCACATGCAATTGGGTCTTCTTTATTTCCGCCTCTGCGTGACCGCCAAGGGACGGGCGCATCTGGAAAAGGCCCTGAAATGCCGGCCCACACTGGCGGAGCGGAGGATCATCGAGCGGACATTGAAGGAACAAAAGCGCTTGGATGAAAAACGCTTCCATCGTCCCGATTTCGAGGCCTTGAGGCGCCAACAAGCCGCGGGAGGAGGATCCTGATGATGCAGGCGCTTCAACCCCTAAAGGCGACGCCCGCCCGGAAGCTGGCCTTATGGCTGGGAGGGTACGTCATTGTCGGATCATTTTTGTATTTTCATTTCGGGGCCCCTCTCATGCCGATCGGTTTGGGAGGCCTTGTAACATTGGGAATCACACTCACGCGTCTTAAACGGAACCATTCATCTTAATAAGGAGACTGTATGATCGACAAATTCTCACGACTTCGTGAACGCTGGAAAGATCCTCAATGGCGACGCTACGGCTACCTGCTGATGGCCGGCAAGATGTTAGGTGTCGCGTCGCTTTTAGTGGCGATCTATTTCATTTCGTCCCTCATCGGAACCAATGCGCATGCGGATGACGCCGCGGCGCCGGTTTTGACCGGCAACTCGATCGTCAACCCGCTCAATACCGTCTGGACGCTGGTGGCCGCCTTCCTGGTCTTCGGCATGCAGGCGGGTTTCACGATGTTGGAAGCGGGTTTCTGCCGTTCACGTGAAACCGTCAACGTCCTGATGGAGTGCGTGGTCGATACTTGTCTCTGCGGCATCATGTTCTACGCCTGGGGATACGCCTTCATGTTTGGCCACGGCAACGGATTCATCGGCTTCGGCGGGGCGGACGGAAAAAGCTGGTTCTTCCTGCAGAATATGCCCGTTACCTACGAAGCCACGGGAGTGGCCATCCTGGCCCACTTTATCTTTCAATTCGCCTTCGCCGACTGCGCCTCGACGATCTGCTCGGGCGCCATGATCGGACGGACGGCCTGGGTCGGCGATCTGGTCTACAGCGTCTTCGTTTCGGGTTTCATTTATGCGGTACTCGGCCACTGGGCCTGGGGCCCGGCGGGG
>CAZWYB010000008.1:19312-21049 GCA_964637745.1 uncultured Pseudomonadota bacterium | reverse complement strand
GGATCGACGGTCGTTCACACGATCGGCGGAACTATCGCCCTGGCCGGCGCGATCGCCTTAGGGCCTCGCTTGGGGCGCCGGTTTAAGCGCGACGGCGGTGGACCGATGCTCCCCCACGATCTGACGGTCGCCTGCATCGGCGGTTTCATCCTGTGGTTCGGCTGGTACGGGTTCAACCCAGGCAGCACGCTCTCTGCGATGGATTTCGAAGGCATCGGGCGAATTGCAACCAATACGACCTTAGCCGCTGCTGCGGCTGGTCTGACGGCTATGTTTTACTCCTACCCGAAAACAAAAACCTGGGACATGAGTTTTACGGTCAACGGATTTTTGGCCGGCCTCGTGGCTATCACGTGCCCTTGCTATTGGGTCTCTCCGACAGGTTCCGTTGCGATCGGCGCAATCGCCGGCGTTTTGGTGGTCATTGCCGTCGATGTGTTGGAATGGCTGCGAATCGACGACCCGATCGGTGCGGTTCCCGTCCACTGCATCAATGGTATCTGGGGGACCCTCTCCCTGGGGCTTTTCGCGACCGGTCAGTACGGCGCGACAGGGCCTTTGGGTGCGGATAATTCCGCTGTCCTGAAGGGATTGTTCTACGGCGGCGGCACTCAGGTGTTGGTCGCGCAGATCATCGGCAACTTGACGATCACATTGTCTACGTTCGCCGCCGCCATGGTCCTGATGTATGCTCTAAAGGCCATTGGAATTCTCCGTGTCTCCGAGGAAGGCGAGAGGCAGGGACTCGATATCCACGAGCATGGCATACCGGCCTATCCCGAATATGCGTTGCATCCTTCCGCGACTCCGCATGGCACGTCCGATTTCAATGAACGAGCGCTTCCTGTTCCGTCCGCGGCCTTTGCCGCGAACCAACAGTAAAGATCGAGGTATCCTTGCGACCGGCGGCGCTACCGAGATAGGGGCGCCGCCGGTTTTCTTACATGAAGAATTCTGCGCTCGAATGGAAACAGCCCCGGTTCATCAAGTCTCTCGCGGAAGCGACGGCGGCGCTGGATCGGTTATTGAAGCACTTTCGTTTGCCCGGTTTCGATTCGTTTCTCCCCCTCCTGGTGCGGCGCGAGGCGGTCCTTTCCTGCCGGATGGACGGCGTCGAGGCGAAGTTGGGGGACTTGCTCTCAGTCGAGGCCGGGGTCGTTTCCAAACGGCCTTCCGAAAATCTCAAAGATTTGGCCAACTATGTGATGGCCGCGGAGTACGGCGTTCAAAGGCTGAAAAAGATAGCCCCTTCGCTCAAGTTCCTGACCGAACTTCACCAGAACCTGATGGGGGGAGCGGCCGGGGGCTCCGCACGGTATAAGCATCCCCAGAACCGCATGGAGGCCGCGGAATTCGATGCCCAGGTCGCGCGTCGGCTGGAGATCTGGGAAAAAATCCTCTTGGATCCCTCTCTTCCGGCCCTGGTCCGGATGGCTCAGGCCCATTATCACTTCGAGGCGATCCATCCTTTTTGGGACGGCAACGGTCGTGCCGGGAGGCTGTTCATCGCCCTCTTCCTCATGAAACATTTCTCTTTGCCGACTCCCTTTTTTTCGCTCAGCGCCTATTTCCAGGCGACGCACGCGACCTACGATGAGAAAATCTCGGCGGCGGTGGAGGGGGGAGAATGGGAGGATTGGCTGGATTATTTTCCCCCAGGCGTCGTCCATCAAGCCGACGATATCCTCCCCCCTATTCAGCACCCTAACGGCGTTCTTGAAGAATTTCCCCTTCTTT
>CAZWYB010000008.1:0-19302 GCA_964637745.1 uncultured Pseudomonadota bacterium | reverse complement strand
ACCGCAGCGAGCCGCCGGAAAGTAATAGCTCTGATCCTCCACCGGATTCAGCACCTGAACGGGGTTCTGAAGGAATGGCGCGTCTTGATATCCGACTCTCCCTCCAAGACGCCCGGGCTTCTCATCGATCGTCTCGTCTCGAACCCGTATCTGGTTACCAGTCGGATCACCAAACAACTTGGGCTTTCCTTCGTTACGGCCCAAAGGTCCGTCGACTATCTTGCAGAAAAATCGATCATTGAAGAGATCAGCGACAGAAAGTGGAATCGCGTCTATTACTCCACGGAGATCTTGGGAATCCTCGAAGGGCCTTTTACGAATGAGGGTCTTATCGCCCGATAACCGGAAAAGATTTCTCGTGCCGTCTATTTTCAAAAGAGATTTGCGTCGCATCTCGTTCCATGCATCAAATTCGCATGGAGATGCGCTTCGACAATCCTTTAAAGCATTTTCTGTTGTCGTTCTGCTTTTTTATGGCCATGACGGCAGCGGGAAGCAGCCTCGCGGGGACCGATCTGACTTGGGAGGATTGCGTCCGCGAGTCCTCGATTCGCAACCCCGACCTGCGTTCCTCTGGGTCGACGCTTCAATCCTCGGAGTTCAAGGTGAAGGGCGCCCACAGTGGCTATTGGCCGCAGTTGAACGGCAATCTGAATTACAGTTTTAGCAACAACGGGTCCTCCGCCGTCTCCGGAGGAGGCGGCTCTCCGATCTTCGTGACGACGGGAACGGGTAACCATTCCACGTCATCGGCGACCTTGTCGGCCACTCAAAACTTGTTTGCTGGTTTTCAAGACCAGTCCAAGGTTCGTCAGGCGATCGCTAACAAAGACGTGGCGCGCGAGAGTCTCAATACCGTCAGGGCCCAAGTTAGCTTCGACCTCAAGTCGGCCTTCGCGAATCTCCTCTATGCGCAGAATTCCCTCAAGCTGACCCAGGACATCATCCGTCGCCGTGAAGCGAATCTGCACATGATCGAACTTCGCTACGAGAACGGAAATGAGAATAAGGGGTCTCTCCTCTTATCAAAGGCCTATCTGGACCAGGCGAAATACGACGAGCTTCAGGCCCGGGACGCCGTCCGCGCGGCGCAGGTGGCGCTTGCCAAGGCCTTAGGGCGCGATGATGCCGGCAATATCCGCATCACGGGCGATATCCCCACGTCCCCGCCTCCCGAGTTGAAGGATCTGAAGGCGCTTGCGCTCCAAACGCCGGACTACCGGCAGAGCGTGGCGCAGAAGAAGGCTGCGAAAGAGGCCCTCACGCAGGCGCGTTCGCCTTTTTTTCCTAACCTCAACCTGGTGGGATCGGTGGGCAAACAGGGGACGGGCACGTTTCCCCAGGACGATGCCCGGTGGTCCGTCGGCGGGAATCTCTCTTGGGCCCTTTTCAACGGAGGCAAGGATTATTTTGCCTCCAAAAGCGCGACGGCGGATCTGGAAGCGGCCTCCTTCAACGAAGAAAGCATCGGGAGACAGGCGGCCGATAAGCTCCAGCAGGCCTGGAACGCCTTCGTGGAGTCCATCCAAAAGCTCAAGGCGGATCAGAGCTTTTTGGAGGCGGCCGGCGTCCGCGAGGAGATCGGCATCAACCGCTACAACAACGGCCTTTTATCCTTTGAGGATTGGGACATCATCGAGAACGACCTGATCTCCCGACAGAAACAGGTCTTGCAGAGCCGTAAGGACAGGGTCATCAGCGAAGCGGCCTGGGAACGGGCTTTGGGAAAAGGGGTTTTCCAATGAATCGAAAGCAATGGATTATCGTCGGCCTTGCGGTTCTTATCGCGATAGTCACTTGGGTCGTCTGGAAGAAGACCAAGGGGTCGACCGTCACTTACCACAGGGTCTCGGTGGAACGCGGCGATCTGGAGGCGACGATTTTGAGCACGGGCATCGTTCAACCGGAGAACCGGTTGGAGATCAAACCGCCCATCGCCGGCCGGGCCGAACAGGTTCTGACGGACGAAGGAGACGTTGTTAGAAAGGGCCAGATCCTCCTCTGGATGAGTTCGACGGAACGCGCGGCCATGTTGGATGCGGCCAGGGCCCGTGGGGCCGCCGAACTCAAAAAATGGGAGGACTTTTACAAACCGACGCCGGTTCTCGCTCCCCTCGACGGAACCATCATTCTTCGTAACGTCGAGCCGGGGCAAACCTTTACGGGTCAGGACGCGATCCTCGTCATGTCAGACCGCTTGACCGTCCAGGCCCAGGTGGACGAAACGGATATCGCTCAAATTCACCTCAATCAGAAGGCCGAAATCGTCCTCGACGCTTATCCCAAACAGACGATTCCGGCGACGGTGAACAAGATCGCCTACGATTCCAAGACCGTGAACAATGTGACGACCTACATCGTGGACGTCTTGCCCGATAAGACGCCGTCGTTTGTGCGGAGCGGAATGACGGCGAACGTCAGTTTCTTGATCGGCGCGAAAAAAGACGTCTTGATTCTTCCTTCCGAGGCCGTTCGGAGCAAGGACGGGCACGCTTATGCCTTGTTGGCCTCGGACGGAGCCTCAACGGAACGCGAGATCAAGACGGGACTGACCGACGGCAAACGGGTGGAGGTGGCTTCCGGCCTCGCCGAAGGGGACGTGGTTTTGGTGCCTCAGTTGAAAGGTGTGACTCGCAAGAGCGAAGCGCCCTCCAGTCCTTTTTCACCCTACGGCCATCCGAAGTCTCATTGAGCTCTCAATATGCTGCGCCTGAAAAACATCTTTAAGCGGTATCAGATGGGCGACACGACCATCAACGCCCTGCAGGACGTGTCGTTGACGATCGAGGACGGCGATTTCGTCGCGATCATGGGTCCGTCCGGCTCGGGCAAATCCACGTTGATGCATGTTCTGGGCCTTTTGGACGTTCCCGATTCGGGTTCTTATGAACTCGACGGGAAGGAGGTCTCCCATCTCTCCGAAGACGAACTCGCCGTCCTTCGGAGGCACACGATCGGGTTCATTTTTCAACAATTCAATCTCCTGCCGCGCATGACGGCCTCGGAAAACGTCGCTTTGCCGCTGCTGTATTCCCAAGGGCGCCTCGATCCGGAGCAGGCTCGGCCCTTTTTGGATCGCGTGGGCCTCGGGGCGCGTCGACTTCATAGGCCGAACGAGCTTTCGGGCGGTCAGCAACAGAGGGTCGCGATCGCCCGTTCGCTGGTAAACCGGCCGCGGATCATCTTAGCCGACGAACCGACGGGAAATCTCGATTCGGCGAGCGAGACCGAGATCATCGGGATTCTGAAGGAGTTGAACCGTCAGGGCATCACCATCATCCTCGTCACGCACGAAGAGCAGATCGGGCGTTATTCGAAACGCCTGATTCGCATGAGGGACGGCGTCATTCATTCTGACGAACGGTTGGAGAAACTCACCTCCGCCAAAGAGGTCAATGAAAGAGCTGAAGGACCCATCGGATTTCGTTTTTCCGACATTGGTGAATACTTCCGCCAAGGTTTTCGGACGCTCGCCGCCAACAAGGTGCGCACGGGGCTTTCCATGTTGGGCATCTTGATCGGCGTTGGTGCCGTCGTGGCCATGCTGGCCTTGGGGGCCGGGGCTCAGAAGGCGATCGAGACCCAGCTTTCTTCCTTGGGTTCCAATCTCTTGGTCTTAAGACACGGGGCCTACCGCGTCGGGGGAGTTTCTCTCGATGCGGGCTCCGTCACGCGGCTTACTTTGGAGGACGTGGCGGAAATTAAGGACGCCGTCCCCGACATCCGCGAGGCGTCGCCCACGGTCCAGGGACGCGGCCAAGTGACCTATGAGGACAAGAATTGGAGCACGCAAATTCTGGGAGTGGGCCCTTCCTACGCCCGCATGCACGCCTCCGTCCCGGAGGTGGGGCGTTTTTTCACCGAGGACGAAAATCTCCAGCGCAAGCTGGTCGCCGTCGTCGGAATGACCGTCGTGCGCGAAATTTTCGGCGATCAGAATCCGATCGGCGAGATGATCAAGATCAACAAAGTCAGCTTTCAAGTGATCGGCATCCTCCCCGAAAAGGGCTCTACGAGCTATCGAGACCAGGACGACGTCATCGTCATTCCGGTCTTGACCGCGATGCATCGGCTGATGGGCAAGGACTATGTGGACTCCGTCGACGTCGAGGTCGCGGACGGCTCCGACCTCGAAACGGCCCAGAAGGGCATTATGAATCTCATGTTGAGCCGCCACCGCGTCCCTCTCTCGCAGCAACAGGACGCCTTTCAGATCCGGAACATGGCCGATATCAAAGAGGCCTTGTCCGAGAGCAGTCGCACGATGTCGGTGCTTCTGGCGTGCATCGCCTCCATCTCGCTTTTGGTCGGAGGAATCGGAATCATGAACATCATGCTCGTCTCCGTGACCGAACGGACGCGCGAAATCGGTCTGCGGAAGGCGATCGGCGCCAAGCGGTGGGACATCCTGTCGCAATTCCTTTCGGAGGCGGTCGTCGTGAGCGTCGTAGGCGGGTTGATCGGGATCGCTTTGGGTTGGGGCGCGACGCTTCTTCTTTCCACGATCGCCGGATGGGCGACTTCCGTTTCGCCGGGGGCCGTGATGCTGGCGTTTTTCTTTTCCGTCTCGATCGGGATCGTCTTTGGAATCTATCCGGCGCGTAAGGCATCCGAGTTGAATCCGATCGAGGCCTTGCGGTATGAGTAAAGCTGACTTTATTTTTTGGTGGAAACTTCGCCGAAGGCCCGGTTCAAGACCGTTTGAAGGTTCGCATCGCTCGGCTTACGGCGCCGTCCATCGGCGCTCGGGCCGCCCTCGTTGCCGGCCTGGGGAAGAGGCGGAATCAGGGAGGAATCGATGCCATGCTTTTGAAAAATAGCGTTAGCCGTATCCGATCCAATCTTGGCCCCGGAACTTTTGATTTCCTTAAGCGCCTCGCGGAACTTGGTCTTATCGATTCCGGCGTCCTGAGCCATTTGGACATACTGGGCGTATTGGGGGCTCGAAGGATCGGTGGGATCCGACGTATCGGATCCATGCTTTTTGTGCCCATGAGAGTGGCCCTTCTGGGCATGATGTGTGTGTTGATTGTGGTGAACACCGCCGTGCTTATGCGTGGACCCCGTTCCGGGCGGTTCTTGATTCCAGGTGACCGGCTGTTGGTTACTATTGGTGCGGACGCGGTCAATGCCCATGGAGGCTCCTTTAAATCAGTATATAAGGTTATCGGCAATGCGTCACGTGCCGGTTGCTTTCATTGGTTGGGAGTTTAAGATGCTAAGGGTCGTCTCTTAAAAAGGCGCCGTGTGACATTGCTTCGCCTGAAAAAAACATCTAAAGTTGCGGCGTGACCTCTCCTCTCTCGGATCTTTTCCAGGTTCCCATCGATCGGCGCGATCCGCGTTGGTACGACACGTTCTATGCGCAGGTCGTAACGGAGAGTTTTATACGGGGGATACCTGCGGTGATGACGGGCCCCGATCAATTCCCCTACAGGATCCTCTTGACGCCTCAGACGGAGGCGCTTTCTCAAGCCGTGCCTTTAAAAGATGTGATCGAAGAAGCGACGATTCAAGGGACCGGAATCGTCCTCAACCCACGCGGCAACGGCGCCGATTGGGTTTTTACCTACGGCAATCTTTGGTCGTACCGGGCCTTCGGCGCCTTCTTCGTGCCCGTGGAGAGGAGTTTCGAATCGGGATCCGTAACGCTCAAAAAGGACACGTCGCTTTTGGTGGGGGCCCCTTCCGAAATGTTCTTTCCTTCGTACGCCCGCCGTGTGATCGGCGCTTACCTGCGTGAGGTCTTGAAGATCGCGGAGCCCGGCATCGCCCTTCTGGGGCCCATCGGTGGGGCGCCGGCCTCGTTCGCCTTTTCGATCTTTCCGGAAGACTTTGCCTCGCAAGAGGCCTATCAGGAAGCCATGCAGAGGATGACTTGGTTTCTGCCTTCTCACTACGTCATTACGGGCCTTCCCAAGAGCCAGAAAATTTCATACACGTCGCTGCCCTAAAAAAAGCAACCCTGCACCGATCGATGCAGGGTTGCTTGGGGAGTAGGACACGTCAACCTTAGAGATTGACGTTCAAGACCGTATTCACGCCGGCGGTGACCGTCGCCGTTGCGGATTGCGTCGTCTGGTTAAAGGACGACGACACAACCGTGACGCCGCCCGCGGGAAGCGTGATGGAATAGCTTCCTCCATTAGCGACGTTCACAGAAACCAGCTCGATCTGTTCGGCGGCGCCTTCGATCGTCGCGTCATGCCGAAAGCTCAAGGTTACGAAGGCCTCCGGATCGCCGGAGGCCATGCTAACCATTCCCGAGACGGTTCCGGTCGTCGCGGCATCCAAAGAGGCGTCTTGCGTCGCCGTCTCTCCGGCCGTGACGGTGATCTTCGTCACGAAGGCTTGAAATCCATCGGTGTAGAAGACCAGATTGTAGGTGCCGGGCGAGAGAAAGAGCGAGAATTTGCCGCTTGCGTCCGCGACGGTGGCCGCCTGGATTGTGACCCGATCCTTCGCGTCGGCCGCCGACCCATTGAAGACCTGGGCCGAAACCATGGCCCCAGCGAGCGCGGATCCGTCCGCGGATTTGGTGACGGCCCCGCTGATGATCGAGGCGTCATGCGTATCCAGGACCTTGATCGTGGGTTGGAGCAAATAATGTCCGCTGCTTCCCGCGACGACGACCGATGCGGAGGCGTTGAAGTCCAAGACGAGCTCCGTCGTCGAGTTGGCGTTGATGTCGAAGCCTTGGACGATCTTGATGCCGGTTTGCATCCCGCTGGGGACCTTCAGCTCATGGGGATTGCCCGACAGATCGATCACGTAATTGGCGGACGGATGAGCCTGACTTAAGATGTTGATCGACCCATCCGGTTTGTCGCCCAGGATCAGGCGCATCTGCGTGTAGTGGCCGGCCGCGAGGTCCGCGATCCCCAAGGACTCACGCACGCCATTGACCAACTGCAAGAGGTCGTAGGTTTTGTCCGGCGTTCCGACCGTCGACCACTTGGAGTCGGCATCGCCGGACAGATGGACCTGAACCTCTTTGATGGTCACATAGACGGCCTGATAGGCGTCAGTAGACGCGTCCGTCAGGCCGACGGACAAGGTGCCGTTGCCTCCGCTTCCGCAGCTTGCAAGAAAGAGGGAAGCCATCGAGGCCATGAGGAATGTTAGGATTTTTCTTTTCCATTCCATAAAGAACCTCCTTTACTCCGTCTTCCATTCCCAAGTGACGGCCGGAACGTCCGTGCCGTCTTCGCAGTGCACACCCTCCATGTGTGCATGGTAAATCGTGTCGCTTAAAAGATCGGGATGGTCGCACTGCACCTGTTTGCCCGATCCCGTGGTTCCGAAGGCGCAGACCAACAAGTTTTTTGCGTCTCCCTCGGGGAAAATCTCGAGATTGGAGACCAAGAGCTTCGTTACGTCGACCGGACAGGCGAAGCGAAGCCGGATGACATCGTTGATTTTTACCTTCGCCCCATGGGTTTCGAGCCCCTCTCCGTTTCGCGGAGTGACTTCCAAAACGAGCTGCGGACCCGGCGTGCAGGTCGTCGTGTCCTGGTCAAAATCGTCGATGATGCCGTCCAAATCGCAGTCCGGTTCGTCTTCGTTTAAGATGCCGTCGTTGTCGTCGTCGTCGTCCGACAGGTCCGGAATACCGTCCCGGTCCTGGTCGTTCTGGGCTGCGGGTTCGCTCGAAGGCGTCGCGACGCCGTTTTTTAAGGTGACGCGGTCCAAGAAAATGGTGTTGTCACCCGGCGATAGATTCATGACCGGCGAAAGAAACCGTTTGGAGGAATTGTTGAACTGCATCGACGCCGTCGTTTGACCCGAGGTCGTGAAATCGAGCCGATAGGCCTCGGGAGCATGCAGCGTCAGCTCGAAGGAACAATCCGCCGCGACGGCGGAGGAAGAGGATTGTCCCCTCGAATTGGTGGCGATGACGTGATCGGCCGCGCAACCGGACGCGGAAGAGAGGCTCAAGGCCGCGGCTCCCGGAGACGAAAGGGAGCCGATCACCGTGCGGTTGGGGTTTCCCGCCTCCGCGCCGCCGGTCGCGCCGTTGCAGGCGGGAAGTCCGACGAGGGCCAAAAAAATCCCTGCCGCAAAGAGGATGGCCATAAGACGCCTTCTCTTCATGATGAGCCGTTCTCCTCTCCGATGTTCGAAACGGGGAACATCTGGATATTGAGTAACACCACGGAGTCCGGGTGCTCTTCCAGCGAAATCAGCTTGAGAATTTCCTGGCGGAAGGCCTGAATCTTCTTCTTAAGGAAGGGGATCTTGTCGCGAGGAACCCCCAAGGTGAGCGAGCTGATATCGCGGAGAGGCGAGGGAATCAGCGGCAGCATTTCGCGCGACAGCCCCAAGAGATGCTGGTGGTAGTTCATGAGCGTCAGCGACGTGACCTCCGGCCCCGTCGAGATCAAGGCGCTGGTTTGCCTCCAACTCCGAGGCCCCGTTTTTTCGATCAATCCCAGCTTTTCCAGGAGGATGATCGATTTTTCCGCCTGGGCGGGCAGGATCGGAGGGTTGACATGATGGGCGAGCCACTCCGGCGTTCCGTCGAAGGTCGGTGACGTGATGAGCTCGCGGATGACCGGGTGATACCACGTCCCATAGAACTCGAATTGCTCCTTTTCGAGGGATCTTAATTGGCTGAATTCGTGCGATTGGAGAAGGCGCCGGTAGAAGAGGTTTTTTTCGTCGTGCGTCTTGGCCTGGGTGAAGAAAACCAAGTTTCGGAAAAATTCCTGCTCTTCCTTGTTCAGCCTGAGTCCGACCAGAAACTTGGCGAGGGATTCCTCGGTGAGATTCCGTTCCCCGTCCATGACGAGCTTGAAGAAATTGGGCGACTTAAAGCCCGCCCTCTTGGAAAAGACGCGGAGCGAGAACGTGCCTCGGGATTTCTTCTTCGCCTGGACATACCACTCCCGCAGGAAGTCGCGGTAGTCGCGATAGTGGTAGAGATTGAATTCTTTTTTAACGCCCCTCATTCAAGACTCCATCCTTAGGTTTTTTCTTATTTTTACTCGCCTCTGAGGCAGAGAAACAAGAAGAATCCTTTAAATATGAATTCATTTGTATTCAGAAACGTCAGTATTATGCTGATTTTAATATACTTTTAATTTCACTATCCCTATCTAGATTTAAAGTCTGTATTCATTCCACCCAAGTTGAAGGAGGGAGTATGAAGGCACCAAAGTCCTTTTATTTTATCGGATTCGCCCTGTGGATGGCGACGGCCATCACATTGGAATTAGGAACGGCAGGCTGCGGCGGAGGAGGGGGGGGGAGCGGGAGTAATGCCAACTGCAATGTGGCGGCACAGACGGGGTGCAACAATGGACTCGTCTGTCGGGCGAACCCCAGCGGCGGAACCGGCTGCTTCTGCAACCCTTCCACTCAGGCGGGATGCGATTCCGGCAAGGTCTGTGAAGAAATTACCGACGGAACGACCGGCTGTTTTGCGGCCATGGTTGCGAAGGGAGACGTCTTCAACTGCGCCGACAACACCGCCGTGATCAAAGATGCGCGGGTCGTCGCGTTGAACGCCAACGGCTCGCCCATCAGCTCGGTGGCGGTCACGGACGCCTCGGGAAACTATGATCTGACGGTTCCCACGACGAGAAAGCCGGACGGAACGCCTTCAGGGGACAACTTCACGCTCCGTTCGGACGCCGCCACCTTTCAAACTTTTCCGTCCGGACTGAGGCAGCCGATCCCGGTTTCGGCCTCGGCGGCCACCGCTGCGAGCGATGGGACCTTCGTTGTTCAAAACTCTTTGACCAATATCTGTTTGATTGCCCTGGAGGCAGGCGCTGGGACGGCTTCCATTCACGGGACCGTGGCGCTTCCGAAGGACAGCGCCGGCGCCTTGGTGGTCGCCGAATCAGCGCCCACGGCCGGATTCAGTGCGATCGCCGACAAAAAGGGTGACTATAAAATTTTCAACCTCTCAGCCGGAACCTATTCGGTGAACGCCTATGTGAAGGGAGTCAATTACAATCCCGTTTCCGTGACGCTGATCGCCACGGACGACAAGCAGGTCGATCTGGCCACCAACAGCAACGCCCCCGCGACGCTCGCCGGGAGCGTGCAGCTCGTCAACCCGGGAGCCGGCAAAGGGACGTCCGTCATCCTGGTCGTCGAATCCACCTTCAACGACGCTTTGGCTCGTGGGGAAACCCCTCCGGGACTCCGTGCCCCGGATCCGGGAACGGCTCCGGACATCACGGGAGCCTTCAACATCAGCGGGATACCCGCCGGCCGCTACGTCGTCCTCGCCGGCTTTGAAAACGACTTCTTGGTCCGTGATCCGGATACTTGCATCTCAGGCACGGACATCATCCATCAGGCCTTCGCAAGCGGGGATGCGATCAACCTCAGCACGGGTTTCAAAGTGACGGGCTCCTTGGACGTCATTTCGCCGGGGGCAGACGGCGCCGAGAAGGTGACGACGGCGACGCCGATCTTCACCTGGGTGGACGATTCCTCGGAGAAATCCTACCTGATCCAGGTCTTCGACAGCTTTGGAAATAAGGTCTGGGAGACGACCATTCCCGGCGTGAGCGGCCATAATCCTTCCGTCACCTATAATGCCAGCGGCACAGGCGCCGGAACGGGGCAGGCCCTTCAGTCGGGTCA
The DNA here is from genome assembly GCA_964637745.1 of uncultured Pseudomonadota bacterium. Lineage (GTDB taxonomy): Bacteria > UBA10199 > UBA10199 > JACPAL01 > CAZWYB01. Next base: position 8,700 of record CAZWYB010000008.1, on the reverse strand, counting down.
GTTTTATCAATTCCGAGTGACCTCAATCGACAACGGCGGGTGTCCAATCTCCCAGACGGAAGATCTGAAGGGCGTCTTTCAAGTGCCCTGAGGCGAATTTTCTTGAATGGGAGGGGACCATGACTCAGACTCAGGAACGATGCCCTTGGTATCTCTGGCCTCTTCTGAGGATCTTGACGACACGGCACGACTCATTGCCTCGCTTCCGCTGTATCAGCAATACGGATTCACCTTTGAGAAGGCGAAGGAGGCGCTTGAGAAGGCTTCGCACGAATTGAAGAGCGAAGTCCTGATCGCGCGCGAAGGGAAAGAGATCACGGGCGTCGCTTGGTTCGTCAAGGACGGCGGTTTCGCGCGCAGCGGCTATTTGAGGCTGATCGCCGTCGCCCTCAAGCATCAATGCTCGGGCGTCGGAAGGAAGCTGATCGAGGACTTGGAGTCCCGTTACCTGGAGCCGAATGGGATCTTCATCCTCGCGACATCCACGAATGAGCACGCACGGGAGTTTTACGAAAAGTTGGGCTATCGAAAGATCGGAGAGGTCCCGGATTTGGTAAAGAATGGTCTGACGGAAGTCATTTACTACCGCCCGCCAAGAGCTCCGAAACCGTGACGAATTCGAACCCCTTCGCCTTGAGCGCTTGCAGGATGTCCGGTAAGGCCTCGGCCGTGTGCCGTCCGCGTCCGTTGACATGCATGATGATGATCGATCCGTTCTTGGTTTGACCGACCACGCGGTTGAACAGGGCCTTCTTTCCGACCGTCGGGCTCGGATCGCCGCTCACCACTTCGAACTGAATCGTCGTCAACCCCTCGTCCCGGGCGGCTTCCAGAACTTTTTGATCGTATTCGCCGTACGGCGCGCGGAAATAAGCGGCTGTGCGTCCCGTCAGATTTTTCAAAACCTCTTGGGCCTTCTTTAAATTCTCCCGAATCGCTTCGGGCGCCAGACTCGTCATGTGGGGATGGCTGTAGCCGTGCAGGGCGAGCTCGAATTGAGGCAGCGAGGCGATCTTTTTGGTCTCTTCCGGAAATTTCTCCATCCATTGACCGCTCAAGAATAGCGTCGCCTTGGTTTGGGTCGCGATCAAGGCGTTCAAAATGTTCCAATCCACCTTCATGTCGTGAGCGGGACAGGCGTCGAAGGTGAGGGCGATCTTAGGGGTTCCGCGAGGCCCGTTTGACACGGCTTGCAAGGGCAAGGAGGCCCGCGTTTCAGGCGTCTTCTGAGTCTCTTGCGCGGAGCCGACGGCGCAAAGGGCCAAAATCAGAACGAAAATCAAAGGCAAACGTTTCATTCGATGGCGTCATCCCGGAAGCTCAGAAAGCGGGGCAATTTCCCCTTCAGCCACGTTGCGATCGAGATACTGATGACGACGATCGCCATGGACATGATCGTGGAGGTCAGACCGATGTTCAGCCAGCCCTGAAAGACTTTTTCCGGGTCGCCGCTCTGGGTCAACGGATAAAAGATATCCGTCATGCTTTCCCAGCCGGCCGTGAGCGTTGTCGTCGCGACGAAGCTTAAAGGGAGCAAGGTGACCCAAATATACTTGGCCTTGCCCGAGTGGATGATCGCCGTCGTCGCGATGCAGAGGGCGATGGAGGCGAGCAGTTGGTTGGAAATGCCGAACATCGGCCAGATAGTCGAGATACTTCCCGTATAGATGAAATAGGCCCAAGCGCCGACGATCAAGGCCGAAGACAGGATCGTGCCCGGAAGCCAGTCGGTCTTTTCGAATTTTTTGTAAAAGAGGCCGCCGAATTCCTGGAGCAGAAAACGCCCGACGCGCGTGCCCGTGTCGATCGTCGTCAGGATGAACAGGGCCTCGAACATGATGGCGAAGTGATACCAGTAGGCCATGAGGCTCTTCATGCCGGGGATGCCCGAAAAGATCTGCGCCATGCCGACCGCGAGCGAGACCGCCCCGCCGGGACGCCCCGCCACCTGCTCGCCCACTTCCCTTGAGAGCTCGGCGAGATTCGTCGTCGCCAGGCCGAGGTGCTGGAATTTCTCCGGCGAGACGTTGATCGCGAAATAATCGCCCGGAAAGAGGGAGGCGGCGGCGATCAGCGCCATGATGCCGACGAAGCTCTCCATCAGCATCGCCCCATAACCGATCGGATGCGCGTGCGATTCCAGCGACAACATCTTGGGCGTCGTCCCGGACCCTACCAACGCGTGGAAGCCCGAGATTGCCCCGCAGGCGATCGTGATGAAGACGAAGGGAAAGACCTTTCCCGGGACGATGGGGCCGTGGCCGTGCACGTATTCCGTGATCGGCGGCATCTTGAGGTCCGGGTGCACGACCAAGATGGCGATCGCAAGCATCAGGATCGTCCCGATCTTCATATACGACGACAGGTAATCGCGCGGACAGAGTAGCATCCAAACGGGGAGGACGCTCGCGATGAAACCGTAGATCGCGATCGCGAGCGTGATGCCGTTTTTAGAAAGCGAGAGGTAAGGCCCCAAGGGGCTTGTCGGTACCCACTTTCCGAAGATGACGGCCGCCAACAATCCGATGACGCCGATGACGGTCGCCTCCGCGATCTTCCCCTTTCGGAATTTGTACATGTACAGGCCCATGAAGAGGGCCAAGGGGATCGTCGCGCCGATGGTGAACGTCCCCCAGGCGCTGTCCTTCAAGGCATTGACGACGGCGAGTCCCAGGCCCGACAACGCAATGACGATGATGAACAGAATAGAGACCGAACAGATGACGCCCGCGACCGGCCCCAGCTCTTCGCGCGCCATCTGCGCGAGCGAACGTCCTTTGTGGCGGACGGAGGAGGCCAAGATGATGAAGTCGTGGACCGCACCTCCCAAAACGACGCCGATCACGAGCCAGAGCAGTCCGGGTAAAAATCCGAATTGAGTGGCCAGCACCGGACCGATCAACGGCCCCGCCCCGGTGATCGCCGCGAAGTGGTGACCGAAGAGGACCCATTTGTTGGTCGGATAATAGTTTTGTCCGTCGTATTGGGTGTACGCAGGCGTCTTACGCTGGTCGTCCAAAGCCAACACCTTCGCGGCGATGAAGCCGGAGTAGTAGCGGTAGGCGATGACGAAAATGCAGACGCTGCCGACGACGATGGGAAGGGCGTTCATTCTGCGTGAATTACAAGAAGGGATTCCTACAGGCAAGTCGAGAATGGAAATTTCCGAACCGTTATGCTAGTCGACCTTCATGGTCTTTCATTTTCTTTATGGGCACGGCTTCTTCTTCACGGGCGTGCTGGTCGTTGGGATTTGCATCGGGGTTTCGTTATCGGGTCAGTGGATCGTCAACCGCCTGGTTCCCCTTTCCCACCGACGGAGCCACAACGACGTCGTCAGTTACGCGGCGGCGACGGGGGGCCTCATTTACGTGGTGCTCCTGGCCTTCATCGCTTCGACCGTTTGGATTTCTTATGACCGCGCCGACAGCCTGGTGAACCAAGAGGCCTCACTCGCCGGCGATCTCTTCCGTGACGCCTTGGTGATGCCGAAGTCCTTCGAATTGGAGGCCCTCGTCTCTTTGCACGACTACGTGCAAACGGTCATCGAGGACGAGTGGCCCAGCATGGAACGCGGAGAATCATCGGGGCAAAAGGCCTGGCAATCGCTGAGGGCCTTTTACATGGCTTTAAGTCGCGTCACTCCCGAGACTCCGGTGCAGAGCGCCGTGATCAGCGAGGCGCTGGCGCGACTGAACCAGCTCTACGACAGCCGCCGTGAACGCCTCCGGATCGCCTCCCGGCCTTCTCTGCATCCCGTCATCTGGTGCGTGGTCTTGTTGGGAGGGCTCATCACGATCGCCTTTAGTTGGTTGTTCGGATTTGAGAAGAGCGGTCTGCATAAGATCAGCGCCGCCATGGTGGCGGCGACCTTGGGCCTCGTCATCTTCTTGATCGTCGTCTTCAATTATCCCTTCCGGGGTCAGGTGCAGGTCTCCCCGGCCCCCTTTCGACAGACGCTCAAGTATATGGAACAGAGGTTGAAGGATGTGCTGCCGCCTTCCAGTTAGGGTGGCTCCTTCAAAGACGAATAGAGGGACGAATAGTTCCTCAGCTCCGGAAACCGCCATGCGAAGAGGCCGACGACGGCCAAGGTCCCGAGCCCTCCCAGAACGACGGCCGGAACTGTCCCGAACCAAGAGGCCGTGAGGCCGGATTCGAATTCCCCCAATTCGTTCGACGCCCCGATGAAGACCAAATTGACGGCACTAACGCGTCCCCGCATGGCCGGAGGCGTTTTGACCTGCACAAGCACCTGACGGATCACCACGCTCACCATGTCCGCCGACCCCAGGAGGGCGAGACAGACGAGCGAAAAAATAAAATTGCGCGAAAGTCCAAAGGCGATTGTGGCGAGCCCGAAGAGGCCGACGCAAAAAAACATCTTTCGGCCCGCATTTTTCATCGGCGGCAGATAAGCGAGGGTCAATCCGACGGTCGCCGCTCCCAAGGCGGTGGCAGTGCGTAAGAGCCCGAGCCCCCAGGCGCCGACCTTGAGGATGTCGTTTGCGAAGACCGGAAGCAAGGCCGTCGCGCCTCCCAGGAGGACGGCGAAGAGGTCCATCGAAAGGGCCCCGAGAATGATGCGGTTCTCGAAGACGTAGCGAAGTCCCGCCCCAAGCGTCTTCCAGGAAAACTCCGAGACGTCGATATGATCTCTCTGGGGCGTGAGTCGCGAGATCAGCAAGGCAGAAAAAAATCGCATGCCCGCGACGATCACGAGGACGGGAACGGCTCCGCGCAGGAGGGCGTAGAGCCAGCCTCCAAGAACTGGACCCAAGATGAAGGCCGCCTGAAAGAAGGCCGAATTCCACGTGACCGCGTTATGAAAATGATCCTGCGGCACGATCTGCGTCACGACGGCTTGGGAGGCCGGACCATCGAAGGCATAGGCCGTTCCAATGAGGAAGAGGACGGCGTAAAAAAGCCAGAGAGGATGAAAGTTCGCCGAGGCCACCAAGACCAATGCGAGCGTCAGAAAGGCCTGGGACGACCGGCAGACGAGCATGACCAAGCGCCGGTCGAAGCGGTCGGCCGTATGACCGGCGAAAAGGGTGAAGCTGATCTTCGGAATGAACAGGGTGAGACCGATGTATCCCAAGTGGAGCGGGCTGTGAGTCACTTCGTAGATCGCCTGCGAGAGGGCGATGATCATCATTTGATGAGCGCAGAGGGCCGGGAAACGCGCCCCCACGAACAGCCGGAAATTGCGGTGCGCGAAGGCCGCGCGGGGATGGATTTGGGTTGATTTGTCGTTCACGGTTCGAGTTATGTAATGCTATGATTGAGCCAATCAATAAGATCAATAAGATTGAGCAGACCTATCGCGAGTTAGTGGCGGAGGGTCGCGAGATCCTAAAGCTCTTCTCGGGAAATCCGAACGACGAGGGCTTCGTTTTTCCGCCGGATCCCCTGGAGGACGCCTACACGCGGTACTTTCGGAATCAGGACTATCACCCTCATTCCAAGGGCCTTCCCGGGGCGCGGCAGGCGATCCGCGATTATTACGAGGAACGCGGTGCGACGGTCGATTCCGAAAACATCCTCCTCACGGCCGGAACCAGCGAATCTTTTTTCTATCTCTTCTCCCTCTTGGCCAAGCCCGGCGACAACATCCTCGCGCCGAATCCGGCTTACCCTCTCTTCGATCATATCGCGAAATTTGCGGGCGTTGAGTTGCGTCACTATTCGCTTGTGGAAGACGAGAATTGGAGCATCGGCTTCGAAGAGATGCGGCGGCGCACGAACTTTAAGACGCGCGCGATCGTCCTCATCTCCCCCAACAATCCGACCGGGGCCGTGGCCCACGCGGACGACGTCATGGATCTCGTCCATTGGGCGAACTTGAAAAACATCCCCGTCATTTGCGACGAGGTTTTTTGCGAATTTTTTTACGGTTCAGGGCGTTTCTTAAGGCCCGCGGTCATCGCAAAGCCGAAACTCTGCTTCACGTTGAACGGAATTTCAAAAATGTTCGCCCTTCCGGCCTTGAAGCTCGGCTGGATCGCGGTCACCGGAGAAAAATCCCTGGTGGAATCCGCGGTCGACCGCTTGGAGACCATGGCCGACACCTTTCTCTCCTGTCACATCCCGATTCAACAGGCCCTGCCCGAAATTTTTGCGAAAGGAGTTCCCTTCTTGGACGCCTACCGCCGCGAGGTCGGAAGACGCCGGGAATTGGCGATCGGCCTTTTGAAGGATTCGCAAAAAATCCGATTCGTCGAACCCGTCGGGGGATTTTACCTGATGGCCCGTGTGCAGACGCGGTTACTGGAGGAGGAATTCATCATTGCACTGATGAAGGAGACGGGTGTCTTCGTCCACCCCGGGTATTTTTTCGATTATGAAAGGGACGTCCATGTCGTTCTTTCGTATTTGACCGAGCCGGAGAAAATGGAGCGTGGCCTTCAGGCCCTAAAGACTTTTTCCACGATGCGTTGATAATCCTCTTGGATATATTGAAAGCCGTTGTAGTGCTGCGCATAGGCACCTTCATTAGCCCTGATGCGGTCTCGAAAATAGCGGTCTTCGGCGACGGCCTCGTGTCCCGGCCTGAGTCCGTAGTACATCCGAATGCCTTTTAACCGCCCCTCCGGCGTCAGTTCCACCTCCATGCGGGCCGCGCCCTGATGGCTTTGAAGCCATTGGCGATGGATGCGCGTAGCCGGATCAAAGGACGCGGTGGGGAACGGTTCGCTCGCCTGAGAGGTCTGAAAAAGACGCTTGGCCGTCTCGCAGGCCGCGACGATATCCGGCTGAGAAAAGAGAAAGCGGTCGTCTTCCACCGAAAATTCGCTGGTGACGGGATCGAAAAGCGGCTCCGTCCACGGGTGCGTATGAAGGAGGACCGTGTCGTTGTCGTCTTCCAGGTCGACTCCCGCGATGTCGCCCAGGCTCAGAGTCGTTTCCAGACGTCCGTTTTCCACGTGCGTGCTGACCGCAATCTCCCGGTAGAAACCGATGTCGCCGATAAATCGTGTGAGCGCGAGAGCGGCTTCAGGGTCGGCGACGTTCCGATGCCGAAAACATCCGAAATACGAATCGACGACTTGAAACCGCGTCCAAGGATCGGCTTCTTCCAAGGCCCGGCGGGCCTCCGGGGTGAATCGATCCAAGTGGTCGCGGATGGCCATTAAGGCGGAGACAAAGTTTTCGGCCGGAACTCCGAGACCGGCGCGCGCGAAGGCCAGAAGGGCCTGCCTTTCGCGACCCGCCGGCGGTCCGAAGAGGGGTTTTCCGGCGCGCGCGTTTAAAAGGAGACGCGCAAAGCGGTATTCCCCCGAAATTTCATGCGGCGTGCCTTCCCCACTGATGAAATTGCGAGATTGTTCCGCTTTGAATCGCTCCCAATCCTCTGGGAACGTTGCATGAGAAATCTCGACCGTACGCCGCATGAATTCTTGGACGAGTCGGTAGGCCTCCGTCCCCGGATTCAACCAGGCCATCGGACGATGGCGGTTCAAAATTTCATGGACCGTCTCCAAAAGGCCTTCGTGTGAATCTCCCTCTGCAAGGGGCAAGGCCCTCAAGGCTGCATAGAGGTCGCCCTCATTCCGGTCGATTGCGCGCATGGCGCTGACAAGGGGGCTTTCCAAGGAGAGGACGTTGCCCGGGATGTGTAATTGCAGGCGTCGATAGCCCTCCGCCTCGATCAAGTCGCGCGTCTCTTGTCGGATGCGGCGGGAGGAAACGGCGTGAAGCGACGGTTCTTCCCCGGTCTGAAAGTTCCGAAAGGCCTCCAGCGTTTCGGAACCGACAAGCGGAACGACCTTCTCGAAAATTCGGGAGGCCTGCAGGGGTCTCGAAGTCGGTTGGACGCCCGAGTCGCGAAGATCGGGCGTCGGTGGAGTCTGCGCATGGATTTCGCCGCAGGCCTGAGAGATCTGAAGGACGTGGGAGGCCTCCGCAAAAGAAAGCCCTCGTTCCGCGCGAAAGGAGGTCCAGAGGCCAAACAGGGTGTTGGCCCCCAAGACCGGATGGGTCTGCAGTAAAGAATTGACCATAAAAGGGCCCGTTTCGTCGTTTGTTGTTATCGGCAAACGGCGGGAAAAGTTGCTCAGATGGTTGACAATTGGCCGTTTTCAGGCACCGTTTGAGGGTGCGCCGCATTCCTGCAACGATGGCGACCCAACACCCGGACAATGCCGCCGCGCCCTACTGGAGCGACTCGCCCTTCGTCTCGACCTTACAGGAGGTCGAGGAATGTTACCGGGTCTTCTCGGACTTAGGTTGCGACGAGTACATGTGGGACTGGGAGGGGAAATTCGTCGACGAGGCGGTCATCGACCGACTCTTCAACCGTTACGGCGATTATTTCGCCAAAAAGCAGATCGGACGCGACAAATTCCTCACTTTCCGGATCCCCAATACGACGCAGGAATCGGGCTTCCGGCTGGCGCGCTCTTACATGACTCTTTTGACGGCCGCGCACACGACGCTCGAGCGGCGGGTCCATACGCCGCCGATCTTCGAGATGATCTTACCGATGACGACGAACGCGTCTCAATTGCTTTCGATCCACCAAAAATATCTGTCGGCCTTGAAATTCGAAGGGGCGATCTTCAACCGACGCGCCGCCCGTCCGACGGATCTGGAGTTGATCCCGCTGATCGAAGGCAGCGTCACCCTCCTCCACCCGCGCAAGATCCTGGACGACTAGTTCCCCGGCCACGAACCCCTTCCTCGAAGACGGCCGGTGTT
>CAZWYB010000007.1:0-27773 GCA_964637745.1 uncultured Pseudomonadota bacterium | reverse complement strand
CTGCAGGCGCGTCGCCTGGTCGCTCGTGATACAGGCCTGCACGCCGAGGACGCCAAAAAAACGAGGGCGCTCCGCGAAATCCTTCGACGCATCCGGAGCCTCGTGACCCTCGACGCCTACAAGAATTTCCTCAGGGCGCTCTGGTTCGGACGACAAGAAGACAGCTCGAACGTCGATGAATTCGGCATGGACCCTGCCTTCGTTAAGAAGGTAAAACCCCTCTTCGATTTTCTCTATTACAATTATTGGCGCGTCTCCGTGAAGGGACTGACGCACATACCGACGCAGGGGCGCGGCCTCATCGTCTCCAACCATTCGGGAACCCTCCCTTACGACGGTTCGATGATCGCGGCTTCGGTCATTAACGAGCATCCCTCGCGCAAAGATGTGCGGTTTCTCGTGGAGGACTTCGTTTATCACTTTCCCTTCCTAGGGACCTTCATGTACCGGATCGGCGGCGTCCGCGCCTGCCCCGAGAACGCACAGCGGCTCCTCTCCAAGGAACATCTTGTCACCGTCTTTCCGGAAGGCATCAAGGGGATCGGCAAGCACTATAAGGAGAGGTACCGGCTGCAGCGCTTCGGACGAGGGGGATTCATCAAGCTGGCGCTCCGAATGAACACGCCGATCATCCCGACGGCCGTGATCGGTGCCGAAGAGATCCATCCTTTGATCTACAAGTCGACTCTGCTGGCCAAACCTCTTGGCATCCCCTACGTCCCGGTAACACCGACCCTGCCATGGATGGGTTTGTTGGGGCTGATCCCACTGCCCTCCAAATGGACGGTCATCTTCGGAGACCCCATTCTCTTCAACGGCAAGTACGGCCCCAAGGATGCCGAGGATCAGCTGCTGGTGAACAAGCTTTCCGAAATGGTCCGGGGACGGATTCAGGAGATGGTTCTAGAAGGCCTCAAAAACCGAAGGTCGATCTGGTTTGGTTAAATTAACTTCCCACTAAATTTGATACGTCCGATTACGGGCGTGGGGGATTCTCCCCGAGAGAAATCCCTTGATGTTCTTCTTGATCATTTCCACTGCGGGTTGATCAAAGGGATTCACCCCTTGCAGATGGCCGGCATAAACGGTCTCCAGCTCAGCAAGATAAATCAGTTGACCGACCGCATAAGGATCGAGCCGTTTCAACAGTATGGTCGCGTTCGGCCTTCCCGCCTCCCTCAGGGCCTCTTCGGTGGCCGTCCTTTCGAGTGTCTGCAGCTCGTGAACCGTCTTGGGAATCGACATACCCTTCCAACCTCGTCCGTGAACCGGAATTTCCACATCCCCCACCTCTTCCTCAGCAAGGAAAGTCACCGTCTTGTCCTCGGGGCCGTCTAAATAGAGCTGAAGTTGAGAATGCTGATCTTGGGGTCCCGAAGCGCAGATCGGCGTCGTCCCCGTTCTCTTCCGCTCGCCGTCGGTTCGATAGCTCTTTCCCAGACTTTCCGCCCACAGTTGGGCGAACCAAGGCGCGTAAGAGGCAAGCCTTTCGCCGTAGGTCAGGGTCACCCGGACGTTCCGCCCTCTCTGATTGGCGAAAAGATGATGAAGCACGGCGCTCATGAGCGCGGGGTTGAACCAGGGATCGCCGCTCTTGCAGCGCTCATCCATCCTTCTCGCGCCGGCCAACAGTTCGGCGATATCCACGCCGGCGCATGCGGCCGGCAAGAGTCCTGCCGGCGTCAACACCGAGTAACGGCCTCCGACGCCCGGCGGGATTGAAAAAGTCTCGATGCCTTCCTCCTCGGCAAGATCTCTGAAGGGACCTGCTTTAGGATCCGAAACGATGAACACATTTTGGCGGTATGGACTTCCCAGCCGATCTTTCAGAAGTTTTTCAAAAAAGGAAAAGGAGGCCCAGGTCTCGATCGTATTTCCCGATTTGCTGACAATCAAAAGAAGCGTTTTCTCCCAATTCAAATTGGAGCCGAGGCGTCTCCATACACCCGCATCCACGCCGTCGCACACGATCACCTGCGTTCCCTTCCCATCGCCTAATGACGAGCACAGCAACTCGGCCCCCAGCGCGGATCCGCCGACGCCCAAGAGCAAGACGGTTTCGAACTTCTCACGGACCCGCCTCCCCTTTAGCGCCACCGCTTCCGCGATGTCATCATGATAGGGAAGGTCGCGAAACGGCAACTGACCGAGTCTTCTTAAGTCGACCAAGGCCTGATGAACCTCGCCGGCTTGCCCGGCCAAGCGATCGATTTCGTCGCGATGAAGCCCCGACGCCTCGATGGCCTCGGACATCATGTGATTGAAATCGAAGAGGATATCCGTGTGCGCGCTCATCAAAAATCTCGGAAATTACTTCACGCAGAGGACCACAAAGGAAACGACGCACCCCTTGGTCACGGGAGGGATTTCGACACGTTCCTGGGTGACTTCTTTGCAGATGACCTTTCCGTTGTCGTCCACGGACGCCTGCGCCGAGATCGCACTGCCTTGCATGGTCGCGAGCGCAGCCGTAAAGCGGCATTGACTGGCGATAAAACCGGTGGGAATGACCAAGGCATCTCCGTCGGATGCATAACCCGCGTTGATGCCGATGCCGCTCACGGCCGTCGTTATCGGCGGGTTCGGCGCTGTGATGGGGTCCTTCGTTTCTATCGCAGCGGGCGCACCCACCGTTACACCGCCTCCCGTCGCGCTGTTTTCCGAAGCCCCTGCATCCGCCCCTCCACCGCAATTCATCAAGAACAAAGCAAGCACGGCGACCAACGGCAAAATCTTTTTCATAAAAACCTCCCGATCAGGTTGTGAGCGACGAGAACCCTTTTTCCTCAAGGTATTTCGGATAATAACCATAGGCCGGCTTGATGATCGGAAGTAGCTTCAGAATCTTGGGAATCGGTCCCTTGGCCACCATCTCACGCCGGGCGAGCGCAATGACCAGATTGACCTTCCCCAGCCAAAACCGATGCGCCACGTCCGCTTTCATGCCCATCTCTACTTCCGCCTTCTTGGACGTATCGTTAAACGTGACCGCCGGATCGGCCCCGGTCAGATCGACCGTGATCGACAACGCCGGATCCGTATAATTGAACTTTAGGATCATCTTCGAAGCGAAGAGCTTCGGTCCGATGTCCTTGTTCGAAAGTAAATACTCGAAGAAACCTCCCAGAACTTTTTGCAGCATCTCGGAGTTTTCGAATGTCGGCATCAGTAGGCCTTCCTTAATTTTTCCAGGACGGCCTCTTTGACGACCTCCCGGGGATTATAGAAACTCGTCCCGTCGTTGACCGCTCCCTCGGCGATCGTTTCCAAGAGATTTTCGGGAACTCCGGCATCCCTCAAGCGGAACGGAAGACCGCAGGCCTGATAAAGGTCCTCCCGCAATCTTTTGAAGGCCTCGATTCCCTTGATCGCCGCCCCCTCCGAACTCAGGTCTTCCGTCTTGACGCCCAGAAGATCCGCGATCTCGGCGTATTTGTCCGTGCAGACCTCGAGATTATACTCCATGCCCCAAGGGAGAAAAATGCTGTTGGCCGTTCCATGATGAATCCCCACGAATCCTCCGGTCGCGTGGGCCATGCCGTGGACGATGCCGACCATCGCATGATCGAAAGCGATGCCGGCCATCGTCGCCGCCGTTAAGAGCGCCCCGCGCGCCTCCAAGTCCTCGCCATGCAGGACGGCGCGCAGGATATTTTTGCGGATCAAAGGGATGGCCTTCGCGGCCAGGGCATCCGACATCGGATTCGCTTGAATACTGGTGTAGGACTCGATCGCGTGCGTCAAGGCGTCCATCGCCGTCGCCGCGGTCAATTTCGGAGGCAGACCGACCGTCAACTCCGGATCCAACACCGCCAAATTCGGAGTCAGGTTTCGATCGACGAAAGACAATTTTGCGTGATTCGTCTCGTCGAGGATGACTGCGGCATGGGAAACCTCGCTGCCCGTACCCGCCGTAGTCGGAATGGCTATGATCGGCTTTAAAGGCCCCGGCAAGGTCTCGGCTCCGGAGTAATCGGCGACGAGATCTCCGCCGTGGGTGATGAGAATTCCGACCGCCTTGGCTGTGTCCAGGACACTCCCTCCGCCGATGGCGACCAATCCCTCCGCCCCGAGCCGAATGGCCTCATCGGCACAGCGTTTGACGACCTTCAATTCCGAATTAGCCGGGACGTCCTTAAAGATGCCGACGATCTCCACACCGGACGCCTTCAGTCCCTCGATGACGGGGCGGATGACGCCCAGATCGACGAGCATCTTGTCGGTGATAACGAGCACTTTCGAAAGCGAAAGCGCGGCGATTTCCGCGCTGAAATCCTTCGAGATGCCGGCGCTGAAAATAATCTTCGTCGCGCAGTCAAATTGAAAAAAGACCTGAGCCATTAGGGACTTATATCCCGGAACGTCTCAGGTCGCAAGAACGTTCATGCAGGCATCGGCTGAGATTACGGCTGCGGAGGCGGAGGATTGTCCGGCGGACACGGCGGAAAAGGATCCGTGCCACACAGTGGACCCGTCAGAGGAACCAGGAATGGTCCCAGATCGGCCCCCGAGGCACAAGTGGTCGTATCCAGATAATAGACATCATCGGAAGGGGTCGAAGCGTTAGGATCATTCACATAGATGAAATCACAGACGTGCCCGAGTCGGAAACAATTTCCCGTCACATCATTGGGGGTGACGGTCGCCGTGCAGACAATCACATCCCCCGAAATGGCTCCGTTGGGATCCGGAGAGAAATAATAGAGTCCGCTGTCGAAATTCAGCTGCGCGGGAAAAACGAGGTCATTATACTGAAAATCGAGGAACTCACCGGAACCGGAAACGATCAGGGCGTTCTTGATATCGACAACCTGGGTGGTCGTCGTCGTAGTAGTGTCTACGACGGTATAACCTGCGTCGAGAAAATCCCCCTCGGCCACGACACCGCATCCGCCGGAACCTCCAAAGATCGAAAAAGCTAACCCCAGCGCCAAGACAACAGAAAGTCGTTTTCCTAGATGACGCATACCGCCTCCCCTTTCGATCTTTGGACACGAGGAGTTTCCCTTCTGAGGCCCTATTTATTTTTTCATTCCGTGGTTGCGTCTTAAGGGGTTGGTGTGTCTAAGAAAGCTTGCTCAAATGACAAACGACGAAATCAGGAAGCTGTATGAGCAATACGCCAGCTGGATCTTCAACCGGGCCAAATCCTTCCTGAAGGATGAAGAGTCCGCATGGGAGGCGGTCCAAGACGTCTTTTTGAAGGTACTTGAAGTGGGATCTCGGTTTCGCGGCGAATCCTCTCCGTGGACCTGGCTCTACCGGATCACGACCAATCATTGTCTGAACATCATCCGCAGCCGCAAGTCCTGGCAGAAGGCCATGGAGGGGTATGGGCGGGAGCAAATACGCCTCTCATCGGATCCGGATAATTCCAGCGAAAGCGTACTCATGAACAAAGATTCATTTGTCAAATTGCTGACAGGGGAAGATGACACGACGCAACAGATCATCTTTGCCTATTATTTTGACGATCTGACACAGGAAGAAATCGTGGATCACTTGGGGATTTCCCGGAAGACCGTTTACAAGAGGCTGAAGAAATTCATGGAAAAGGCTCGAGGGAAGCTATGATGAAAACCCCCTACCCATGTCCTTCCAGAATCCGATTAGAACGCTTCTTTTTCGAGGGGCGTTCTCAAGGCGAACTCGAAACCCACGTCGAAGGCTGCGCCTCTTGCCGGGAAATCCTGGCGGACCTGGAGGCGGACCGACGGGCGTTCCTGACGCGACACCCCTTTGCTCAGATTGAAGGCCGGCTGGAAGAGAAAAGAAACAAGGCGTTTTTAACCAAACTCGGGCGCTGGCTGACACCTTCCCGAGCCCTTAAGTCGGGCTTCGTGCTCGCCGGATTGGCGTGTTTGATGGCCATCGTGGTCTGGCGTCAGCCGAGCCCGAGCCCCGACATCCTCTCCAAGGGAGGAACGAGCCTCACCTTTTATGTCTCCTCCAACGGATCCTCGGAAAAGGCGCAGCGCGGCAACGACGGCATGTCCTTACCGGCGGGAACGGGGGTTCAATTCGTCTATTCCACGACCGAAGGGAAATTCCTCTACCTGGCGGGGGTCGAAAAAGACGGGGCATTCAGCGAGTATTACAACGGCCCCATCACGCCGGGCTCCATGGTCAAACTGCCCCAGGCCCTCCTCTGGCAACCCAAATCGGCCTATGAACGGTTCTACGCCCTCTTCTCGGCCGAGCCGATCTCCGCCGAATCCGTTCGGAGCGTGGTCGCAAAACTCGTACAAGACGGAAAATCGATTGAACAAGCCCCAAAGCTTCCTTTATCCTACCTGCAGGCGTCGGTTTTATTGCACCGTAAAGACAGTCAATGAAGAGACAACTGGCTTGGGTTCTTTTCTCGTCGCTCCTAGCCTTCATCGGCCTTGGAACGAGAGGGGCAGTTGCGGCCACGCAACGGCTGGCCCTCATCGTCGGCAACAATGAGGGAAGCGACACGAAACCCTTCCTCCGCTATGCGGAGCAGGACGCGCGCAATCTTTACAACACCTTAGTCGAAGTGGGTGGTTTTCCGCGTTCCCAGGTCAAACTTCTCTTGGGGAAGAATCCCCAGACCATCCTCGAGGCAGCGCGATCCTTTCAGGCCTTGGCCGCGCATTCGTTGAAAAACCCCCAAGATCAGGTTCTTTTGCTCCTCTATTTTTCTGGCCATTCGGACAATAACCTTTTGGAGATGGGACCATCCCAGTTGGATTTCCGCCAACTCCACGCCGAGATCAAAAAGATCCCCTCCACGACGCGTGTCATCATCCTCGACACCTGTCACAGCGGCGAGGTGATCCAAACCAAGGGCGGCATCCCCATTCCCTCCTTTACGGTCTCGAAGGATTCGGAGGAGATGCCGCGGGGGGAGATCGTCATCACGTCGAGCACGGCCCATGAGGACTCTCTGGAGTCGTCGGAGCTGCAAGGATCTTTCTTCACGCATTATTTCGTTTCGGGTCTCCGCGGAGGAGCGGATTACAATTTGGACGGCAAGATATCCGTGAACGAGGCCTTCTCGTACGCCAGCGAGTACACGGCCCGAAAGGCCGCCGAATTGAAACGGGTGCAGACGCCGACCTATGATTACAATCTCTCGGGGAGCGGCGACATCTATCTGAGCGAACTCATGAACGGGGCCCCGCTTCTCTATCTGGCCCCGCCCGAGCAAGGCACCTTCTTCCTCTACGAGAAGAAGACGAGGACCTTGATCGCAGAAATTCCGAAAACCAGCGGCTCTCCTCGCTATGTCGCCGTCCCCATGGGCGACGTCATCATTCGAAAGCAACGTCCGGATTACTATCTAGAAGAGACCATTACGGCCCTTCCGGGCGGACTCTATTATTTTCGGGATGAAGACGGCCAGCGCATCAAGATCAGCCCGGCGCGCCGCATCCTGTCCTATGAGCCTCCGCAGGGCGAAAAAAGGCAACCCGTCACGCTTCGGGAAGGGGAAATGGTCCGCCTCCGCCTTGCCGAGACGGTCAGCACGAAGACCAGCCACACGGGAGACAAGATCCGCTTGGAGGCCGCCGAGGACCTCCTGGTCGACGGACGTCTGGTTGTTACCGCGGGGGCCGCGGCGACGGGCGAGATCCTCGCCCTCCGCCAAAAGCGAGGAATCGTTGCCGGGGAATTGGTCTGCCGATTGGGTTATGTCCAGGCGGTGGACGGCCAATGGATCCCCCTCAACTCCATCGTCTCCCGGAGCCCATCGGGTCTCAAGACCATCGCGGACGGATCCGATGCGTCCGAATCGCTCTCCGCCACCGGCTCTTCAACCGCAACCGACGTCGCATCGGGCGTTACCGCCCTCTTCTTCCTGCCTTTTTATCCGCTCTTCAGGGGAAAGGACGCCACCTTGAACGAAGGCACCCTCTTCGACGCCTACGTGGGGCGGACTGTGGTCATTCAGTAAGGAAATCGTCAGCGCCCGCCGGCGAGCTTCAATTTGTGGGCGCTTTCCTCGAGGGGAACCGGATAGTTTCCGGTAAAACAGGCGTCGCAGAACCATTCGCCCGGATTTTTTTCGAACCAATAAAGTCCTTTGGGAGACAGATAGCCCAAAGAATCGGCGCCGATGAATTTTCGGATCTCTTCCACGCTCTGGGAGGACGCGATTAACTCCTCCTTGCTCGGCGTGTCGATACCGTAGAAGCACGGATCGGTCGTCGGAGGCGACGAGATCCGCATATGCACTTCCAAGGCGCCCGCATCGCGTATCATCTTCACGATCTTCCGGGACGTCGTGCCGCGGACGATCGAGTCGTCCACAACCACGACACGCTTCCCTTTCAGGACTTCCCGGACGGGGTTGAGCTTAATCTTCACGCCGAAATGGCGGATCGCCTGCTTGGGCTCGATGAACGTCCGCCCCACGTAGTGATTCCGCATCAAGCCCATCTGAAAGGAAATCCCGGACTCTTCTGCATAGCCCAGGGCCGCCTGCACGCCGCTGTCCGGGACCGGGATGACGACATCGGCCTTGACCGGATGCTCGCGGGCCAGTTGCTGACCGAAGCCCTTACGCATCTCATAGACGTCGCGGCCGAAGATATGGCTGTCGGGGCGCGCAAAATAGATGAATTCGAAGATGCACATCGCCTTCTTGTGCGGGATCGGGAACGGTTTGGAGGCATGCATCCCGTCTTTATCGAAGACAACGACCTCGCCCGGCTCGACCTCGCGCACGAAGGTCGCCTCAATCAAATCCAAAGCGCAGGTCTCGCTCGCCACGACCCAAGCATCGCCTTTTCTTCCGACGACCAAAGGCCGCCAGCCAAAAGGATCGCGGACCGCGATCATCCGCGTCTCCGTCAGGAACAAAAGCGAATAGGCACCCTTCACCTGGCGTAAGGCGTCGGTGATCCGGTCCAACAACGAATTCTTGGTCGATTGGGCGATCAGATGAATGATCACTTCGGTGTCCATCGTCGATTGAAAGATGGACCCGTGGGCCTCCAGCTCGGCACGAATCTTGTGGGCGTTGACCAGGTTTCCGTTATGGGCGACCGACAGACCGCCGCGAGAATAATCCACCGTGATCGGCTGACAATTCTTCAGGATGCTTTCGCCTGCCGTCGAATAACGCACATGTCCGATGGCGCTCTTGCCGGGGAGACGTTGGATAGCGGACTCGTCAAAAATGTCGGCGACATGGCCCATCTGGCGATGGACGTGGAGGCGTTGGCCATCGGAAGAAACGATGCCGGCACTCTCCTGTCCCCGGTGTTGAAGGGCATAAAGCCCTAGATAGGCGAGGTTTGCAGCCTCCGGATCATTATAGATTCCTACGATACCACACATAGGTTTTATCCAAAGATGGATGTCTCAAATCCCGAGGACCAGACCTTTTCAAGCTCCGCTACAGGTATATCAATCAACATATTGATATTTAATGTCTTTTTTGATACCTTTCCGATCCTCTTCGCTGGAACCTTCTTCACTCTAGCGGCTTTAATTAACGACTGCAAATGGCTTTCTTTAACCGTCACAAGAATTCTGGATTGGCTTTCAGCGAATAGACTCGCCGTCTCCTGCAATGGTGAGGGATGGCCTCCAAGGTCAATCTCCGCGCCCAATAGCTTCGGCCCTGTCATACAGCACTCCGCCAAGGCGACGGCGAGGCCTCCTTCCGAGCAGTCATGGGCCGAACGGATCCACCCCTTCTTGATCCCTTCGATACACAGATTTTGAAGGGCCTTTTCCTTCTTCAGGTTCAAGGCCGGCGCGTCTCCTACAATCTTCCCCGTCGCCAACTTGACGAGCTCCGATCCCCCCAGATCCTTTTCCGAAGGCCTTAAGGCCCCCAGGAGGACGATGAGGTCGCCTTCTTCTCGAAACCATTGGGTGCAGTGCTGGGTCACATCGTCCAAAAGGCCGATCATGCCGATCGTCGGCGTGGGAAAGATCGCTCCGTCGGGCGATTGATTGTAGAAACTGACGTTCCCGGAGATGATGGGGGTCCCCAACGCCACGCAGGCCTCGCCCATGCCTTTCAAGGCCTCTTGGAACTGCCACATGATCTCAGGATCTTCGGGGCTCGCGAAATTGAGGCAATCCGTCACCGCTAAGGGGCGACCTCCCGAACAGGCGATGTTGCGAGCCGCCTCGGCAACCGCAATGGCCGCGCCGCGTCGGGGATTCAGATAGACGTAGCGACTGTTGCAATCCGCCGTCATAGCCAGACCCTTTTTGGTCCACTTTCCTTCGGTGTGAGGTTCCTTGATACGGACGACCGCCGCATCCGAACCGGGGAGGACCGCCGTGTTCGTCCCCACCATGTGATCGTATTGGCGGTAAACCCAGCGCTTGCTGGCGATCGTCGGGGAGCCCAACAACCGTTTCAGCATGTCTGTGTGGTCTTGCAAAGTCCATTCACGGAGGACCGCCGCAAATTCCGATTTCATTTTTTGCAAATACGCCGGTTTCTTTACGGGGCGGCGGTAGACAGGGGCCTCTTCGGTGATGGGCATGGTGGGGATCGTCCCCTCGAGACTGCCGTTCATCAAGACCTGAACCGTGTCCCCCTTCACCACCTTCCCGACGACGGCCGCGTCGAGGTCCCACTTTTCAAAGAGTTTTAAAATCCTCTTCTCAGACCCCTTCCGGCCGACAAGCAGCATGCGTTCTTGGGACTCCGAGAGCATGATCTCATACGGGGTCATCTTTTCCTCGCGGAGGGGAACCGTCTTAAGCTCCATGTCGATGCCGACGCCGCCCTTGCCCGCCATCTCCAAAGAAGAACAGGTCAAGCCGGCCGCGCCCATGTCTTGAATCCCGACGACGTCTTTGCCGCGGAAGAGTTCGAGACAGGCCTCCATGAGGAGCTTTTCCGTAAAGGGATCTCCGACCTGGACCTGGGGGCGTTTCTGCTCCGAGCCTTCGTCGAATACATCGCTCGCCATGGTCGCGCCGTGTATGCCGTCCCGCCCGGTCTTGGAGCCCACATAAATGACCGGATTCCCGACTCCGGCCGCCTTGGCGTAAAAGATCCGGTCCTGCCTCACGACCCCCACGCACATCGCGTTGACCAAAATGTTTCCGCCGTAGCAGTCGTCGAAGTACACCTCACCGCCGACGGTGGGGATCCCCATGCAGTTCCCGTAACCCGCAATGCCCCCGACGACGCCGTTCACAAGGTGTTTGGTCTTCGGATGCCTGGGATTGCCGAAGCGCAGAGAATTCAGCAGGGCGATCGGACGCGCCCCCATCGTGAAGATGTCGCGCAGGATGCCGCCCACGCCCGTCGTCGCCCCCTGATAAGGCTCGATCATGGAGGGGTGGTTGTGGGATTCCATCTTGAAGATGACCGCCAGCCCGTCGCCGATGTCGACGATGCCGGCATTCTCCCCCGGGCCGCAGATCACTTGCTTGCCCTTCGTCGGCAGCGTTTTTAGATAAATGCGCGAGCTTTTGTACGAGCAATGCTCGCTCCACATGACGGAAAAAATCCCCAGCTCGACCATCGTCGGCTCGCGACCGAGAATTTTTTCGATGTGGTCATACTCACCGGGGGTCAGCCCGTGCTGTTTAATAATCTCTTGAGTGATCATGAGAGGAGAGATTCAAAAACCTTTCTGCCGTCTTCATTACCGAGCAACCCTTCCGCGCACCGCTCCGGATGCGGCATCATCCCGAGGACGTTTCCGCTTTCGTTGATAATGCCGGCAATGTCTTTTTGAGAACCGTTGGGATTGACCGGGGCATACCGGAAGACGATTCGTCCTTCGCCTTCCAGTCGGGCGAGCGTCCGCTCATCCGCGAAATAATTGCCCTCGCCGTGTGCGATCGGCATATGGACGCGTAGGGGTGAACCTCGTGTTCGCCCGCCTTCATAGGCTTTGGTGAAACAAGTATCGGCATTCTCCACCTGCAACGAAACCGTCTCGCAGATAAATTTCAGATCGCGGTTGCGCATAAGAACGCCCGGCAAAAGACCGGCCTCTGTGAGGATCTGAAAGCCGTTACAGATGCCGATCACGCGGCCTCCGGCCTTCGCGAATTTAACGACTTCATTCATCACGGGAGAGAAACGCGCGATGGCCCCCGTCCGGAGGTAATCGCCGTAGGAGAACCCTCCCGGTACGATGACGACATCCGCCTTCGGCAGCTTCGTCTCCTTGTGCCAGACAAAACTTCCCTTCCGTTGGAAGACCTCCGTTACGACGTGGTAGGAATCCCAATCGCAGTTGGAACCGGGGAAAACGAGGATGGCGAATTTCATTTATGATGCTTCATTTCCCGCTGATAGAAATTATCAAAGAGGCGCTCGTTCTTACGGACCGCGCTTCGTTTGGCTTCTATGGCGTTATCATATTCCAATTTCGTATTTTCGTTGAATTGATAATACTGCTCCTGCGGCAATGGGGCAAAATCCTGGGAAACTCCCCGTCCGATGCCGGGACCAAGGATTCCGGACAACAACGTCCATGACAAGAGGACACTGGTCGCCGCCTTCTTCACGTCCTACTCCTCAATATCGAACCGATACGATTCGATGACCGTATTCGCGAGCAATCTTTCGCACATCTGTTTGACACCGTCTTCGGCCCGCTTGCGGTCGCCGTCTTGCAGTTTGAGTTCGACGTACTTGCCGATGCGAGCGTCTTGGACTTCGGCGAAGCCGAGGGCAGCCAGCGCATGTTGAACGGCTTTGCCTTGGGGATCAAGAACTCCGGGCTTTAAGGTTATGTAGATTTTGGCCTTCATGAAAACACCCTCTTAAAAATCACATCCACGTTTCTGAGCGTATGCTTCAGGTCGAAGGCCTCGTCGAAATCCTTTTTCTTCAACCGCGACGCGATCTCCGGATCCTTCCGCACCTCCGCCTCAAAATCCGCTCCCGCCTCCCAGCTCTTCATCGCGTTCCTCTGCACAAGGGCATAGGCCTCTTCGCGCGTAAGACCGGATTCGATCAACTTCAACATCAAACCTTCGGAGAACACCAGTTTTCCCATCTTCTCCAGATTCTTCTTCATGTGATCGGGATAAACGACAAGCCCCTCGATCAATTTCGCCAATCGATCCAACATGAAATCGGCCAGGATGGTCGCCTCCGGGCCGATCAGCCTTTCAACGGACGAATGACTGATGTCGCGCTCGTGCCAGAGGGCGATGTTTTCGAGCGCGGGAACGACCGTGGAACGGACGAGCCGAGCCAATCCGCACAGGTTTTCCGAGAGAACGGGATTTCTCTTGTGCGGCATCGCGGAGGATCCTTTCTGACCCTTCGTAAAACGTTCCTCCGCCTCCAAGACCTCCGTCCTCTGCAGATGGCGGATCTCGGTCGCGATCCTCTCAACCGACGAGGCCATCACCCCGAGGGTTGAAAAGAAGACGGCATAACGGTCGCGAGAAATGACCTGCGTGGAAACGGGGTCCGGTTTTAATCCCAATTTTTGACAGACATAACTCTCCACCTCAGGCTCCAAATGGGCCATCGTTCCGACGGCTCCAGAAATCTGACCGACTGAAATCTCTTCCCGAGCCTTTTTCAGACGGTCGAGGTTACGCGCCATTTCGGCATACCACGATGCAACCTTCAAACCGAACGTGATCGGCTCCGCATGGATCCCATGGCTGCGTCCGATGCAAGGCGTGTTCTTGTACTCGATCGCCCTCTTCTTCAAGACTTCCAGGACGCCTTCCAAATCTCCCAGCAGGATCTCGGAGGCCTGCCGAAGCTGAACGGAAAGACAGGTATCCAGGACATCGGAGGACGTAAGTCCCCAATGCAGGTAACGACCTTCGGGTCCGACGTTCTCGTTCACATTGGTCAGAAAGGCGATGACGTCGTGCTTGACCGTCTTTTCGATCTCATCGATCCGCTCGACGTTGAATGCAGGCGCCTTTTTGATCTTTTGGCGGATCTTTGCGGGGACATCTTTCGGGATCCTGCCCAGCTTCGCCCATGCCTCGGCCGCCAAGAGCTCGATATCCAGCCATATCGTAAAACGGTTTTCCGGCTCCCAGATGACGGTCATTTGCGGGCGTGAATAACGTGGAATCATAAGTCGAAATGGGTTTAACAAAGTGCGTTAAATTCTCAAGGCGAAAAATCACAACTTTTTGGGATCATAGCGATAATCGGCCAGGAGACCATTTTAAATGACCACGCCGGTCCGGCATCTCAAGATTTCCGATCCCCTGCTCCCGGACCCGGTCACGGTCGACCTGCCTTGGGATCAATTTCCGGCCGCTTCTCAGCAGGAGTTGGACGCCCTCGATACCGATCACGACGGAACCCTCACCTATGTCCCAGCCTTCGGAGGCCCTCCGGCGGGGAGCTCCACAGAGGTCCAACATGCGAACGGAACCGGAGATCGTCTGAACCGCATCCTCTGGGGGCTCGAATGGGTGAGCCCCAACAACAACCGTTCCCTCGACCGCGCCACCCTCCCCGATCGGATGCGACAGATCCAGACCTTGCAGAATACGGTCTATGACAAGGTGGTCCTGCCTCTTTTAGGCGACCGGATGGATCCGGCGAAATGGCGGGAGGCCCAAAGGATCCTTTCGGAGGACGGCGATTACGCGCACCTCTACCGGCTCGCACAGATCGCCCGCGCGCGCTACGACAGCAGCAAAGATATCGAGTTTCTGCGCATCGCCGAATCGATGCTGCTCGCCGCGAAGCGCTATGCCTCCCGCGTGAGGGACGGTCGGCTGAATTATTACAAGGGCATCGAAGCCGAGCTCGGCCAGATCAACCCGGCCCTGGACAAGGCCGACCGGAGCGACTTTCAGACCGACACCCAGTCTCCGTATCTCCTGGCGGCCCCCGGGAGCCCGATCACAGCCGACCTCTCCACCCTTCAAAAGGAAGACGGCATGGTCTGGTTCGGGGTCGCCGTGCCTCAATCGTTCGTGACTGCGAATCAAAAGGACCTCAACACAGCCATCGCCAATTACTTCAATAACGACTCGAGCGTCGCCCTCCGTTCCTCGGCCTTCAAAGACGCGACCGGCAGCCAAGAATTTAGGATGACGGCGGTCCGCGTGGAAAAAGACAACCCCGGCTCGGCGGACGATCCGATCGACGCCCAGTCCTCCTATCATCTGGATCAGGCGCGACTCAACCGGACCGTCTTCGCCGGCCAAACCATGACCTACTTCCGCGTCGGCTTCCGAATGGACAAACCCTCCGAAGCCCTCGATGCAAAAACCCTCCGCAAATTCGACATCGCCCTCAAGCACGGGCAAAGGACGCGCACCGTCCCGGGCGGCTTCGTCCTTCAAAATAGGGCCAATCAGACAAGCCGCGACGTCTTCGCCTCCGACGTGCATGTGAGCGAGCGCGACCAGGAGATCGTACGGATCATGGCCGACAGCTTGAGAAGCCTTGCGGCCCGCTACGAGACCGACGGCATCCAGCCGGATCAAGTATCGACTTTGAGAAACCAGGCCGAGGAAGTCGAGCGGTTCTATGAATCGGTGAACGAACAACCGGAAGCGGCCCTGGAACAATGGAACGAGTCCTACCGGAACGGAGAGATCGACCGCGTCTTCCTGGCCGGGGATCTTGCCGACTTCGTCAACATCGCCGCAACCCTGGAGCGCCAGGGCTACCGGAGCACGAATATCCGCCGACTCCGCGAGATCTTGGGGCGGATCGAGGCCCCTCTTTACGTCGTCTCCGGCAATCACGATCATCACGGCTACCCCTTTCCCCTTTCGCTGCACCTGCGGAACTTCATCTATAATGAAGGGCTCCGCGACCTGTACGGACCCCACTATGACGATCACCGGTTTCCGAAGGACAACATCCGCTACTTCGACGGCGTGAAGGGACTTTTGCCGATCTCGAGCTCCGGCGATGGTTGGGTCTCGGACGTTCTCAGCGAGCTTTCGGCCGACGACCCCTTCGGTCCGAGGAACGACGACTTCCTCGGCCACGAAATGCGCGAGATCGGGATCTATGAAACTTATGGAGTCGGTCTTGGGAACGGATTCCGGGTTTTCGCCTGGCCGACGGAAACGGAGCACTTCAACTACGCGCGCTACCTTCTGGAAGAAGTTCATGACCCGGTCAATCCCGCCATCTTGAACGGCATCGCCGAGTATGTCGGCAAGCAACACGTGAACGGAAAAGGTCCGAGGCCGGAGACCTTCATCGCCTTCTTAAGGGAGATGGAGGCGGCCCAGAAAAACGGCCAGCGCCTGATCCTGATGGGCCATTACCCGACCTTTTTCGCCGGTGAAGGCCCCGAGCAGACGCCGGACGCGGTCGATACGCTCCGAGGCGACGCCGCCTGGGCGGTCCGTCTGGCGGCCTGGTACTATCGCCGGTCGAACGGGGAGTCCGTCATGCCCCTGTCCATCGCAGGTCACGTCCATCAATACGCCGAGTCCGACTTCACCCTCCATTTTCAGGATACCGCTCAGGAGGAAAAGTTTCGGAAGGAACTCGGCGGGATTCTGGCCAAAAAGAACGCCTCAAACATCTTCGATGAACTCCACCACCTGAGACACAGTTGGGATCTGGACAACCGGATCGCGATCCGGCGCATCCAAGAGGCGGGTTCAGACGGATTCCCCGGTCCGATCATGAAGGATTTGAACAACGATTCGCACGCCTATTGCAAGAAACAAGGAACCGCCTTCCTGACCCTGCCGACGGTCGGCATTCCCACGGAGGAGGACAGCGGCTATGTCGTCGTGACGACCCAACCGGACGGCCGCATCGCCGTCGCGCCGAAATTCATCCGCGTCGGTCCCCGGGCGAACATCGTCACGGCGGATGGCCCTCAACTGGAAGCCTACCGCAAGGCACGCTGGAATGAGGTTCGCGATTGGGACCCTTCGAGGACGATCCCCGCCTTCCAGGCCCATTCAAGCCCGACTGCCATCACGACGACCGGTCCCGGAACGCCAGGCAAGCAGACTCATTGGGGTTTACTGCCCCTCGTCTATCAATACCCCCTCAACAAACTCTCGTTGGGCGCCACCGCCTCCGTGGGAACGAACCTGCGCTACGGCGGATTCGATTGGATGGTCGGCGGGACCTTCTTTGTCCCCACGTCTCACACAATCAATACGGTCTGGGGCGGACCGAACTATCCCATCTTCGAAGCGAATTACTGGAACCAAACCAAGGACCTGGGACTGAAGATCGGTGCCAACACCGGCCTCTTGGATCTGTCCGCACGAGTCGATCGGGTCACGCGCGGTGATCCATTCCTCGGCGGCGAGATCTACTTCCACGGCCCCTTTCCCCATCTGGGGCTGGTGATGTCCGCCATGTCCACGGTCCACGGCGAATGGATTGGTTTTTTCGGCCTCCGTCTCGATCAGTCCGTCATCACTTACCGGATGCCCCAACATTTCAACTTTTAATTTCTCTCTTCGACCCGAACCTGCTGTGGATAACTTTTTTGACGATTTCGTCACAAATTTCTGGATTTTTTTTTGCAGAGGTCTAAATAGAAATTCCAACCAGGTTGTGAGAAAATCACTAGAGACATGAAGACAAAATTCATTTTTGTGACAGGCGGCGTGGTTTCTTCCTTGGGAAAAGGATTGGCGGCCGCTTCGATCGGGGCCCTGCTGGAATCGCGGGGCCTGACGATTACGCTCCAGAAGCTGGACCCGTATATCAACGTCGACGCCGGCACCATGAACCCTTTCCAGCATGGCGAGGTCTTCGTCTCCGAAGACGGCGCCGAAACGGACCTGGATCTCGGCCACTACGAGCGTTTCACGCATATCCGGACGTCCCGGCTCAACAACTTCACGACCGGACGCATCTACGAATCCGTCATCCGTAAGGAACGCAAGGGCGAGTATCTGGGAAAAACCGTCCAGGTCATCCCCCATATCACCGACGAGATCAAAGGCGCCATCATGCAGGTGGCTCAGGGAGTGGACCTGGTCATTGTGGAGATCGGGGGCACGGTCGGAGACATCGAAAGCCTCCCCTTCTTGGAGGCCATCCGCCAGTTCCGTTTCGACGTGGGCGAAGAAAACTGTCTCTATATCCATTTAACCTTGATTCCCTTCATCCCGACGGCGGGAGAGCTGAAGACGAAGCCCACTCAGCACTCGGTTCAGAAACTGAGGGAGATCGGTATCCAGCCGGATCTCCTGCTGTGCCGGACGGACCGAACCCTCTCAAAGGATCTGAAGGCCAAGATCGCCCTCTTCTGCAACATGCCCGCCGACTGCGTGATCACGGCGAAAGACGTCGAATCCATTTATGAAGTCCCCCTCGTGCTCCACAATGAAGGTTTGGACGAAAAGATCGTCGAGCTCCTCAATATCTGGACGCGAACCCCCGAGCTGACCGCCTGGCAAGAGCTCATTCAGCGGATCAAGAACCCAAAGAAGGAAATCAGCATCGCCGTCGTGGGCAAATACGTCCATTTGACGGATTCCTATAAAGGCCTCAACGAGGCTTTAAGGCATGAAGGCTTCGCAAACGAGGCAAACGTAAAACTGAAATTTTTCGACTCGGAGGAGCTTGAATCGGTTCCCGACGTCGCAACTGCTTTAGCCGGTCATGACGGCATCCTGGTCCCTGGCGGTTTCGGTAACCGGGGTGTCGAGGGAAAGATCAAGGCCATCACCTACGCCCGGGAAAATCGCATCCCCTATTTCGGCATCTGTTTAGGGATGCAGCTGGCCGTCATCGAGTTCGCCCGTAATGTCTGCGGGTTGAAGGAGGCCAATTCGGCGGAGTTCGACCCCCAATCGCCCCACCCCGTGATCGACCTCATGGAGGAACAAAAGGCGGTCGTCATGAAGGGGGCCAGCATGAGGCTGGGTTCCTACCCTTGCGAGGTGGAAAAGGGGACGCTCGCCTTCGAGGCCTACGGGGAAAAAGAGATTTCCGAGAGACACCGTCATCGCTACGAATTCAACAATTCCTATAAAGACCGGCTGACCTCCAAAGGGTTGACCGTTTCCGGCGTCTGTCCCCAGGGAGGGCTTGTGGAGATGGTGGAAATCAGGAAACACCCATGGTTCCTGGGCTGTCAGTTCCACCCGGAATTCAAATCGAGGCCCCATCAGGCCCACCCGCTATTCTCCCGCTTCATCCACGCCGCCTGCGAATACGCTTCCCGAAGGGCTTGGACCGAAAAGGGAGAGAAGTTGGATTCGAAGGCGGAAACGGCCGCTTCTACCGACTCAAAAGTCAAGTCTAAACGATCCGGCGCCTAAATTTTTCATTCCCCTCCAGACCGCTAGTTTCTTGACAAGGCGCGCCACCGGCTCTAGAATTTTTCCAGATTTCTCTATGGCTCTGGAAATCAAGCAAAGCCTTAAGCTCGCGCAACAGCTCGTCATCACCCCGCAACTCCAGCAGGCGATCAAGCTGCTACAGCTTTCACGCCTCGAGCTGGAAAATCTGATCCAACACGAACTCCTCGAGAATCCCATCCTTGAGGAAACGCCGGAAGAAACGGCCAGCAAGGAAGAGGAAGAAGTCTCGGTCACCGAACCCAAGGCCCTCCTCCATGACGTTCACGACAAAGAACAGAAGAGCTCCGAGGTTGGGACCAAGGACGGCGAACTCAAGGAACCCACCAATTTCGATTGGGAGAATTACCTGGGCACCTATAATGCCGCCGAAGGCGGGCGCGGCCCGACCGAGGCGGCCGACTTCGGGGACGAACCGCCCCCCTATGAAAATCTGGCTCCGACGACGGCCTCGCTTCAAGACCATCTCCTCTGGCAGCTCCACATGGCGGATCTCCCGAACGAAGACAAAGAGATCGCCGAAGAGTTGATCGGAAACGTGGACGACGACGGCTACTTGAAAGCCGACTTAGAAGAAACCGCCCGAAAGAACAACGTCTCCCTCTTCCAAGTGGAAGGGATCGTCGCGCGACTCCAGGAGTTCGATCCACCGGGGGTCGCCGCAAGAAACCTCAAGGAATGCCTCAGAGTCCAGTTGAAGCCCTTCAGCGCCAAGGAAAGGGAACTCCTCGAGGCCCTGGTGGACCACCACCTCGAAGATTTGGAGAAGAAGAATTATCCGGCGATCATTAAAGACCTCAAGATCTCGATGGAGAGGCTGAGGGAGCTGGCCCATATCATTTCCACATTGGAGCCCAAACCCGGCCGTCCTTTCGGAGGCGAAAGACCCCAGTACATCGTTGCGGACGTCTTTGTCGAAAAGGTGGGAAACGATTACGTGGTTCTCTTAAACGATGACGGCCTTCCGAAGCTTCAAATCAGTAATTTCTACCGCAACGCCCTCTACCAAAAGGAAATGCCGACGACCGCGCGCGACTACATTCAGGACAAATTGCGGTCGGCCCTTTGGCTCATTCGGAGCATCCATCAACGCCAAAGGACCCTCTATAAGGTGACTTCCTCGATCATCAAGTTTCAAAAGGAATTTTTGGAAAACGGCGTCTCCCACTTAAAGCCGATGGTTTTGCGGGATATTGCGGAAGACATCAACATGCACGAGTCCACGATTTCTCGCGTCACCACCAACAAATACGTGCAGACGCCGCGGGGGCTGTTCGAGCTCAAGTTTTTCTTCAATGCGCGGGTGCCCGCAGGGAATCGTGAAGGGCTGACTTCGGAAGCCGTCAAAGAAGAGATTAGAAAGATGGTCTCGACGGAAGATCCGCGCAAGCCTCTTTCGGATCAGATCATCACGGACCAACTGAACAAGAACAACATCCAGATCGCACGCCGGACCGTCGCGAAATACCGGGAAATCCTCGGAATCTTGCCCGCATCCCGCAGGCGACAGATGCTCTAACAGGAGGCCGCTTTGGAAATCAACGTCACGTTCCGCCACGCCGATTCATCAAAGGTGTTAAAAAACCATATCGAGGAAAAAATCGGACGCCTCTCGAAGTATTTCATAAAACCCACGAACGCCCACGTGACCCTGAACGTGGAAGGCACGCGCCACATGGCCGAGATATCCTTTTCGGAAAGCCATAGCCTCTTCAACGCAAGGGCATTGAGCCATGACATGTACCTCTCCGTCGACCGGGCCCTAGCAAAAATCGAAAGGCAGTTGAAAAAATATAAAGAGAAGGTGAAGAATCATCATAAGAAGACGAAAAGAATGTCGATGCCAAGGAGATAAAGCGTTGCAATTTCCATGGGGTGGATATATAGCATCCCACGCCAGTTTCAAATCGCCCCGTTATGAAAATCAAACAGATCTTAGCGAAGTCGGGAGTCCTTGATCGTCTCACCTCCAAAACCAAGGAAGGGGTGATAGAAGAATTGGCGACTCTCCTGTCTCAGAGTAATCCCAATATTCCAAGAGAGGACACCATCCAGATCCTCATGGAACGTGAAAAGCTGGGCAGTACCGGCATCGGCAACGGCGTCGCCATCCCTCATGGAAAATTGGCCTCCTTGAGTCAAATCGTCACCGGTTTCGGCCGGAGCCTGGAAGGAGTTCCCTTCGATTCACAGGACGGCAACCCCGCCCATCTCTTTTTCGTCTTGCTCGCCCCGGAAAACGCGGCCAGCCTCCATCTGAAGGCGCTCGCGCGCCTATCGCGTCTCCTGAAAGACGTCCATTTCCGCAACAAGCTGATGGAAGCGAAGGACGCGGACCAGATTTACAGCGAAATTGTCAACGAAGACGACAAATTTTAATGATTTCTCTACCCGTCGGCGAGCTCCTCAAAGACAAGGAATACCAGCTCGAAATCGAACTGGTGAATGAGGCGACGACGATCTCCGGGAAAATCTTAATCCCCCAGATCCAAAAACCCGGACTCGCCCTCACGGGGTATACGGCGAATCTTCACCCCGGACGCATTCAAGTTTTAGGGAATTCCGAGATAAAATTTCTCAAGGCCCTTCCCTCCACCAAGTGCTCGGCCATCCTGAAGAAGATATGCCGGCTGGACATCGCCTGTTTCGTCGTCACGCATGACAATGACGCCCCCGACGGCCTTCAAAAGGAATGCCTGCGCCGGAAGATCCCCCTGCTTCGCACAAAACTGTCGACCCCGGTTTTCATCATGCGGATCACGAAGTTTTTGGAAGACAAGCTGACGGAAAGCACCTCACTCCACGGCGTCCTCATGGACGTCTTCGGCGTGGGGGTTCTTCTTTTGGGAAAGAGCGGGATCGGCAAAAGCGAATGCGCCCTGGAACTGGTCATGAAGGGTCACCGTCTGGTGGCCGACGACGTCGTCAACATCCGCAAGCGCCCGCCCTCATCCCTTTATGGGTACGGTTCGGAGCTGATCAAATACCACATGGAGATACGGGGGCTGGGCATCATCAACATCAAGGACCTCTTCGGCGTCACCTCCGTGCGCGACCAAAAACTCGTCGAAATGGTGATCGAACTGATCGAATGGGATCCCAAAGGAGAATACGAACGCCTCGGCATCGACCAGCAGACCCATGAAGTGCTGAACGTCAAAATCCCCTTCGTTCAACTGCCCGTCCGCCCGGGACGAAGCCTCACGGCCGTCATTGAAGTCGCGGCCCGGAACCATCTTCTGAAACTCAAGGGCTTTTATTCCGCCAAAGAGTTTCAGGCCAAACTGACACGCCAGCTCCTGTGGGGTCAGAAACAAAAACATCGTTACCGAAGTCTGATCGAATGAAAAAAGGAAAGGCTGAAGTCATCATACTTTCGGGCCTGTCGGGATCGGGAAAATCCTCCGCCCTCAATACGCTCGAAGACGCCGGATACTTCGCGATCGACAATCTCCCGGGCGCCCTTTTCCGTTCTCTCATGAACGCTTTGAAGGACCGGAAAACTTTCCCCCACCTCCAGAAACTGGCGATCGTCATGGATGCGCGCGAAGGAGCGTCCGTGGCGCATTTTCGAGACTACATCGAGGCCCTGCGCCGGGAGAGCGTCTCCTTCCGCGTCCTTTTCTTTGACGCGCGCGACGACATCCTTTTGAGGCGCTTTTCCGAAACGCGCCGCCGGCATCCGCTTTCCCCCACGGGACGCGCGATCACGGGCATCCAAGAGGAGCGGAAGCTGTTGCGCGGCGTTCGCGACATAGCCACATGCATCTTGGACACGTCCTGCATGACCATTCACCAGCTGCGCGAAGAAGTGCTCGCCATCGCCAACGTCCACCGAACGAGAAACGAGCTTTCGGTGACGCTCATCTCCTTCGGCTATCGGTTCGGAATTCCATTGGAATCCGACCTCGTTCTCGACGTACGTTTTTTGCCGAATCCGCATTTCATCCCGTCCTTGAGGCGTTTTTCCGGACTCGACGCGCGTGTCGCGCGTTTCGTGCGCAATCAACGCGAGACAAAAACCTTTTTGCGGTCGATCCGAACCCTGCTAAAGCTCCTGCTCCGCCAGTACCTTAAAGAGGGCAAGGTCTATCTGAACATCGCCTTCGGTTGCACAGGGGGGCGCCACCGGTCGGTGGCCATCTCGGAGAGACTCGCGGAGGACTTGAAACATCTGGGTTACCCGGTTAAGATTCATCATCGCGACATTAATCGGGAATGATCTTATGATTGGAACCGTAGTGGTTGCTCATGGAAATATCGGTTTGGAGATGGTGCGTGTGGCGCGGTCCATCGTCGTGGACTCCGCCCCCATGGCCGGCGTCGCCCTCGAGCACGATGAAGATGTGGAGAAAATGCGTCAAAAGATCCGCACAGCCATCGCCGAGGTCGACCGGGACGGAGGGGTCCTGCTTCTTTCGGATATGTTCGGGGGGACTCCCTCAAACCTCTGTCTTTCGTTTCTTCAGGAAGGAAAAATCGAAGTGATTACGGGCGTCAATCTGCCCATGCTCATCAAGCTGGCGAATTTTCGTGGGGAAAAGCCGCTGGCGGAAGTAGCGCTATTCATCAAGGAATATGGCCAAAAAAATATCGCCCTCGCAGGTGAAGTCCTCAAAGGAAGTTCCGGAACGGAAGGCTAATCAGGCCTCCCAGTCCTCCAAGTCATTCCTCATCAGGAACGAGCTGGGGCTTCACGCCCGCGCCGCGGCCCAATTCGTGAAGATCGCAAGCCGCTTCGCCTCCGAGGTCAAGGTCATCAAGGATTCGCGCGAAGTGAACGGGAAGAGTATCATGGGCATCCTGATGCTGGCCGCCGCGAAAGGATCCCAGATCCAGGTAATGACCGAAGGCGACGATTCCCAAGAAGCGCTGACGGCTCTCGAAGAATTGATCGAAAACAAATTCGGCGAAAAATAATGGCCATCAAATCCCGCAAATTGAAGGGCCTGCCGGTCTCGCCGGGCATCGCCATCGGAACGGCCTACCTCCTGGAAACGGAGCCCCTCAACCTGCCGAAATATTGGATCTCGGACCGCGAAATCGTCGCGGAAACGGGGAGGTTCCGCCTGGCGCTCAAGCGCGCGCAAAAGGAACTTCAACGCATCAAGGAAAAGCTCTGCAAATTCCAGGTCGGCGACCAGATGCGCATCATCGATTCCCACCAGATGATCGTCCAGGACGAGACCTTGATCCAAGCGACCCTGAAAGCAATCCGAGATGAGAAAATCAATGCGGAGTGGGCCTTTCAAAAGGAAATGCAAAAACTGATAGACTCCTCGCCGAAAGAGAGCGGCAACTATTTCCAGGAGCGTTACGATGAATTGAACCATGTCGCCCGAAGGATCCTTCTGAGCCTGATGGGAGGCGAAACGTCAACCACTCACGAATTTAAAAAAGGCTCCGTCGTCATCGCGCATGATCTGTCTCCGACGGACACCGTCCAAATGGTCAAGGGCATGATTCAGGGATTCATCACCGAGGCCGGGGGACCGACGTCTCACACCGCCATCGTCGCCCGCGCCCTCGAGATTCCGGCCATCTGCGGCGTGGAAGGCGCCACGCATATGATCCGCGAAGGCGACAATCTCCTGATCGACGGCAACGAAGGCGTGGTGATGCTGAATCCCCCCAAGAGTGAGCTGAAAAAGTTCCGGGGCATCCGCAAAAAATACGAGCATCTGGATCAGATCCTTCTCAAAGAGGCCCATCTCCCCTCCGTCACTCAGGACGGATACCGGCTGCGGCTGGCGGCCAATATGGAGATCCTCGAGGAAATCCCGGCCATCAAAAGCCATGGGGCCGAGGGCGTGGGGCTCTTCCGGACGGAAATCCTTTTCATCGCCCAAAACAAGCTCCCCTCCGAAGAAGAGCAGTTCCAATCCTACAAAGACGCGCTTCAGAAGCTCGCTCCGCATCCGATCACGATCCGCACCCTAGACGTCGGAGGCGACAAAATCCTCGCGGAAACGGAGTTCGTGGAGGGCGTGAATCCCGCATTGGGATTGCGGGCCATCCGCTACTGCCTGAAGGAAAGGGGCATCTTAAAGACCCAGTTGAGGGCGATGCTCCGCGCCTCCCGGTTTGGGACCATGAAGATCCTGATCCCGATGATCACCAATTTGGATGAAATCCGTCAGGTCAAAAAAATCATCGCCGACATACAGCAGGAACTCCGCTCCAAGAAGGTCCCCTTCGATCCCAAGATCCGCGTCGGGGCGATGGTCGAGATCCCTTCTGCGGCCCTCATGGCGGACGAACTGGCCGCCGAGGTTGACTTTATGAGCATCGGCACCAACGATTTGATCCAATACACACTGGCGGTGGATCGCGTGAACGAAGACGTATCCTACCTCTACGAACCCCTGCACCCCGCAATCTTGCGGCTGTTGAAGATGATCTGCGACGCGGGGAAATCCCGCTCGCACCAGGCGCACTTTTTCGCCGCCCCCACGACCGGGGTTTCTTCGGGGGTTTTCCGGGGCTCGGCCATGCGGTCCGATACTCCTTTGCGGACCCGGTGGACAGGGATCTGCAATGGAGTAGAGGGAAAATCCGGAAACTTTTTTGATTTATTTTTGAAAAACTTGCAACATTCCGAAAATAAATATGTTGCAACGCGTGTCAGGGAGATACGCCACCGTCTGAAAATGACGCGCCCCCGCCGCGCGTTACGGCGTCGGGGGCGCGAGGCGGCGCTGAAGCGGGATCAACAGCCAGCGCTTGGTGAACACCCTGGGCCGAACTGGACGATCGAGGAGCCGCCGGGATTGTAGAGGGCATTGGCGTCGTTGAAGGCGGCGGCGAGGGCGTCGCCGTTCGCCGCCAGGCTGCCATTCAGGCCGGCGATGTTGCCGTCGCCGGGATAGGCCGCCTGGAGCATCGCGAAGAGCGAGCCCAACTGAGCGTGGACCGCCGAAAAATCGTAATAGGCCTGCTGGAGGAAGGCAGCCTTGCCGGCGTCGGCGATCTCCGGATCGGCGAGCAGCGCGTTGAAGCCGGTCTGGAGATTCTGCAGCCGGCTGGTGAGCACGCCTCCGAGAGCGAGGATCGCGGCCGAATCGCCGGATGAGTTCGCCACCGTGCCCACGGTGGTGATCATCGCGGTCGTTTGCCGAAGGTCGCTGCTGTAGCGAATGCATCTGACGCCGCTAGCCGTGGGACAACCCGGGCCGGCGTTCAGTCTCGACGGGAGGACGATGGCGAGCGCGGCGGCCACCAGCAGGAAAGGTTTATTCATGGCGATCTCCTTGTTGATATTTGTTAAATGGGACGTGCCATTATGGCATAACCGTCCAGTGATCGCCAAAAAAAAGCGTGCGCCCCCGCCGCGGAGGGCGGGGGCGCGGAACGGAATTGACGCGGGATCAGCAGCTGCCGATGGGGGTGCAGGTGCCCGGGCCATCCGGCAAGGGTGGCGTAGCCACCGTGGCATCGGCGGTTGCGGAGGTTGAACCGATGCCGAGCCAGACGGCGAGGGTCACGAGGATGCCGCCGTCGTCGGCGCGTGAGGTGAGCGGCGTGCCGCAGAGCAGTGCGATGGCGGCGATCATCGCCGCGCGGGAAAGACGGGATTTCATGGGGAGACTCCTTTGAAGCCGGAAAGAGGTGATTGAGAAGAGGCTTCATCGGAGTAGAGGGAAATCCGGGAAATTTTTTTGATTTATTTTTCGACGGTGGACGCAATCCGCCGAACCCCCGGGAAATCGGGGGGATGAATCACAATTTCAGAATAGGCCCGGCCTGAATCGGCCGAACATCATTTCGCCGCGGAGGCGGCGCTCAGCTCAATGAATGGGGTTCGACGGTTCAGCGGAAGTCTGATGCAGCCGATCGAGCGCCTCGGCGAGGCGGCCGAATTCGGCGGCGAGGC
Organism: uncultured Pseudomonadota bacterium; assembly: GCA_964637745.1. Taxonomy (GTDB): domain Bacteria; phylum UBA10199; class UBA10199; order JACPAL01; genus CAZWYB01. Next base: position 697 of record CAZWYB010000007.1, on the reverse strand, counting down.
CTGCAAGCTCGCCGTCGGCCAGTTTCTCGCGCAGCGCGCGCGCCGCGCCGCTCACCCAGGCGTTGCTCCGGTCGGCCGGGAGCTGCTTGTCCAGCGCATCGAGCCGGGTCATTGCCGCAGTCCGGTCTCCTCCCTCGATCAGGGCTTGACCGGCTTGGCAGAGGATCATCCCCGCCTCAATCCACATTCCTTCGCCTGAGAAGACCCGGCGGGCTCGTTCCAGGTTGGCGAGCCCGACCGCCCGGTCGCCGGCGCCGGCGATCTGCGCCCGGCCGAGAAGCCAAATGCTGCGCGTCTCGTCGAGACGGTTACCGAGTCGGGTAAATATCGCGGTGGCTTGCGCGGCGGAAGCCGCCGCAGACGGCGCGTTTCCTATCTCCAGCGCCAACACGCCTTCTATCTGGTACACAATGGCCGCTTCGTTGTCTTTTTTCAATTTGCGAAAGACCGGGATCACTTCACAAAGTTCCCGCTTCGCGTCATCGAACTGCTTCAGGTCAATGAGGATTGCGGCCAGCATTTGCCGTGCCTTGGCCAACTCTGATTCCTGATCGATCGGAGAAAGCACGGAAATGGCGACGCGCGCTTTCTCCTCGGCTGAAGCGAGATCGCCCTTGTAAAAGTAGGCGTTGGAAAGATTGATAAGCGCCCCGCCCAGCCCGACTCGGAGTCCGAGCCGGAGGGCGGGTGAGAGACC
>CAZWYB010000006.1:5131-30573 GCA_964637745.1 uncultured Pseudomonadota bacterium | reverse complement strand
ACCATCACATATTGTCCGTTTCCCAAAACCTCACCATCACAACTCGAGAAACCCTCGATAAAGGCCATGGCATATAATCTCCAGATCCGCCGGAACTTCGAATAAGGTATCCCAAAATCGAGTTTCCTCAGAAGGTTCTGGTGGGTGTCAAAGTTTTTGAGCCAGGTCGACATGGTCTTGGAGTAGTTGGCGCCGTTGAGGTACCAACGTTTTACCGTCTTGAGATGCCTGTCATGATGAGGAATGGCATCGTAGTTCCAGTAACGACCGTGAGGGAATATATATTTGTGGGTAAAGGGGCTGGAAATGTTGTTGGGGAGCTTAACCGTAATAATGTGATGGAAGACCTTTCCATTGGGCTTCAGCAGGTTCGCCATTTTTTCAAAAGCCCGGCTCAAATTGCCTACATGGCAAAGCACACCAATGGAAATGATTTTATCAAATTTGCTGCCGATGTGGGCCTTGTTCAGGTCGGCCTCCCGGAGCGTGAAGCGTCTTGAACTCAAAAAACTCTTTGGATCCTTCATCTTCCTTTCCATATATCGGCATTGTTCGTAACTCAGGTTGAGGCCGGTCACTCTGACATTTGGAAATTTGGAAAGGATATAATTGGCTGCGGAGCCAGTGCCACAGCCAAAATCAAGGATATGATCTCCATCTTTTATTTCTAATTTCTGAATCACATCGTCCAGCATGTGTTCCTGAGATTCCTCCAGATTTCTGGCCCCTTTCTCCCAGAGACCCATCGTGTATTTGCAATGAACCTTTTTAAAATCACCACACATCGTGTTGAGAAATGCAGGCGGCAGGTCATAAAATGTCTTCATGACCTCTTGAGGTCCCTCTGCCACGTTATCCGTTTCTTTTGAGACCCATTCATAAGAACAGAGGAGCCACGGGAAATGACGAAAGAGCACCGGATGCAAGGCCCTAAAGCCAGCCCGCACAATTCCATCAGGGATCTCAAAACCATGAATGTAGGCCTCGACCAAGGCCATCTGCAAGGCGTTGTATTTTTCAATCAAACCTTTTCTGCTGAATTTTGGCAGAGGAAGCAGATCCTGAAGTCTCAGAATATCGCTGTACATATTTTGCTCCTTCAAAATCGTTGATTGATTTTTCGAGTTATCATACCCCCGGGAGCTTTTTACGTCCATTAGAACTCACGCCAGGCACGCTCACAACCCATTGAAATGCATGAGTTCGGGTCATCGAAACGGTCCGTGTGGCGCCTTATCCGAAAAGCCCGGAGAGCGAACGAATCAATTCGGAATGTCTTTGGCCGTTGGTGGCAAGCGTCAATCCTTCGTGCTGGAACTTCGAAGCCATGTCATAGACCAGCGGCGAGCCGTCGAGCTTGGTGAAGACGCCGCCCGCTTCTTCCAAAATCGCTTGGGGGGCGCACGTGTCCCAATAATGGACGGGATGATGGCTGACGTAGACGTCAGCCTCCTGCCGGACAATAAGACCCACCTTGATGCCGACGCTATTGATCGCCCCGAGCATCGGCCCCGGACACAGAGCGCGAAGTTGCGCCATCGCCTTTTCGGGAAAACCGGTGGAGACGACGATGCGCAGGTCGTCGATCTTCTTCCGGTCAGATACTTTGAGAGGCGACCGGCTTCCGGCATGTTCCTGAAAGGCCCCCTGCCCTTTCACCGCTTCGTAAAGACGCGATTCGAGCGGGTCGACGACGACGCCCAAACAGGGGGCGTTGTTTTTCAAAAGGCCGACCATGACCGAAAATCCCGGAATCCCCTTCGCAAAGGCCTTCGTTCCGTCCAGGGGATCGATCAACCAGACATATTCGGCGTCTTTCGAGCCGCTGATGCCGTTTTCTTCCGTCAAGATCGCGTGATCGGGAAAGGCCTTCGCAAGCCCTTCGCGGAGGATCGCGTCGGACTTAAGATCCGCCTCCGTGACGAGGGATTTGTCTTCCTTGCGTCGTTGAGCGATCGGCTGATGAAGAAGGGAGAGGACTTCCCGCGAGGCCTGAAGGGCTAATTGGCGCGCGGTTTTCAGGAAAGAATCGTTCATGCCCCCTACACTTCATCTTTATGGGTTTTGTTGTTGTGAATCCCGCACTCCTTATCGTCGCCTTCCATCGCATTAAACCACCGCCAGCGGCCGGCCCTCCGGGGTTCGTTCGGGCCGATCGGCGTCGTGCAGATGACGCATCCGAGCGATTCGTAGTACCAGCCGCCTTGGTTCCAATTGAGGAGCTTGTGCATCGGGACCTGGTTCACCGCCATGTAGTCTCGGAGCTGTTTTTCGGTCCAATCCAACAAGGGTGCGACCTTCAGGATGGGCCTCTTGTCCTTTCCGTGAAAAATAATTTCGCACTTCTTGGTGTCCGCGCGCGCCTTCGACTGATCGACACGGAGGCCGGTCATCCAAACGTCCACGGTGTCGAGAACCCTCTCGTTCGGTTCGACCTTTCGAAGGTGGCAGCAGAACTCCTGCTTCTCTTTCGAGTCGAAGAAAAGGTATTCGCCGTTCTCCGCGACCATCTTCTTGATCTTCGCCGGATCGGGCTGCACGCGCTCAACCTTGATCCCGTACTTCTTTTCGATCTGTTCGAAGAGCTCGTAGGTCTCGGGGAAGAGACGGAGCGTGTCGATGGTGAAAACCCTGGGCTTGACGCCGGCCTGGACGGCCAGGTCGATCATGACGGTGCCCGTCAATTGCCCGCTGGTGCCGATGGCGGCGCGCTTTCCAAAGCGCTTGAAGATGGTGCCGAAGAGCTCCTTGGCGTCAGCTATCTTCCCCAGCTCGGCGGCCAAGGCTTTATTGATGGGAATTATATCGAGAAAATCCTCTAAATGGCCTCATGAGTCAATAAGGGCCGCAAAATTGCGGACCGCTTCCAAACCCTTCGGCCTCTACCTTACAAGGGTCTGCCCACTATCGATTTTAAACTAAAATTTAAAATCGACGATCTCCTGAGCCGTCAGGAATCAAGAGTTTCATATGCGGATTTTGTAAAATATTTTTCAAATTCCGCATATGGAACTAAAATGTTTCATTTGCGGGATTTTAGGGGGTCGCTAAATAATCCCCTTGGACGCCAGTAAATCCAGCACGCGGCGCGTGCTCTGCTCCAGCGTTTCCACTCCCGTCTTCAAAACGAGTTCGGGCTTGTCGGGTGCCTCATAAGGGGCGGAGATACCGGTGAACTCCTTGATCTCGCCCGCCTTGGCCTTCTTGTAGAGGCCCTTCGGGTCGCGCTGCTCGGCGATCTCGATGGGGATGTCGCAAAAGATCTCGAAGAACTGCCCTTCGGGGACGAGTTTGCGGGCCATATCGCGGTCGGCCTTGTAGGGCGAGATGAAGGCGGTCAGGGTGATCACGTTCGCCTCGCTGAAAAGCTTGGCGACCTCACCGATACGGCGAATATTTTCTGTTCGATCCTCCGGCGAGAATCCTAGATTTTTATTCAATCCGTGACGGATGTTGTCGCCATCCAAGACGTAGGCGTTTTTCTTGTTCTCCACTAAGGCCAACTCGACTTCGCGGGCGACCGTGGATTTGCCCGAGGCCGAGAGGCCGGTGAACCAGATGACGGCGCCTTTTTGATTCAAATGTTTCATGCGGTCTTCGTTGGTCAATTTCCCATGATGCCAGTGGATATTGGTGCTCTTCGGTTGGGTCGACATAACAATCCTCCTCAAAGGAGGCCGGAAGATCCTAGGAATGGGCCCCTGACGTCAAGTGCTAATCCAGAGGCACGAAGGTCACGCGGCCGTCCGGCTGGGTCCCCACCCCCATCGGTTCCAGGTGGAGCGGGCGGACGGCCGTATCGACATGGATCTCGAAACCGGCCTTTCGAGCCTTTTCGCAAAATGAAAAATCTTCGGAGAGATGGCCGGCATCGGTCCAATCGCTGGTAAACCAAGGACCGCGAACCTTTTCGAAGACCTCCCGACGAATCAAGAGACAGCCGGCGCCGACGACATCGACCCTCCGTAGCCGGGGACCTTTGAGGGAAATGGGCAAAAGAACCTCCCCCTTCCCCCTCCTTATTAAGGAGGGGGACCGAGGGGGCGGTTTCATAAACGCCATCAGTTCGTAAGGCGGCAGACGCTTCCGATAGAGTCCACTGACGATCGGTCGGTCGTGCGAGAGCAGCCGCGACAACGCATCGGCGGGTGGAATGATGTCCGCATCCAGAAAAAAGAGATGGGTTGGATCGATCAGATGCTCCAGCATCTGCTCGATTAAGAGATTACGGGCCCGGTCCACTAAGGCGCCCTGAAAGACCATCAGATCGGAGGCCGCCGGCCGTTCCATCTCCAAAATTGCCGCCACTGTCCGCCAATAAATGAACGGAGAGGCCAGCGGTACGGCGATAACCACACGAGGTTCTTCTCTTTTCATGGACTCCGGCTATCACGACAAAACTGTTAAAATCATTACAAAAAATTTAGTTGAGACTTTCCCAAAATTGGAGCATCCAATTTCCCAACACCGATGGGATGAACCCATCGACATAAGAGGAGGATTTCATGTCCAAAAAATCTAGCAGGAGAGAATTCATCATCGGCGGCGTGATCGCCAGCTTGATGGTGGGCGGTCCGGCGATGGCGGCTCACACGTCGCACGGGAGCCGGTATTTCAAGCTCAATGAGCTAAAGAGCGGTTATCAGCTCGCCAAGAAGGAAAAGAAGAGCAAGGGCGATGAAGAAAAGGCGCCTGAAGGCAAGACGACCGACGAAAAGGCCAAGTCCGACAAGACCTGCAAAGACAAGTCCTGCAAGGATAAATCATGCAAGGACAAGAGCTGTAAGGACAAATCATGCAAAGATAAGTCCTGTAAAGACAAGAGCTGCAAGGACAAGTCTTGTAAGGATAAGTCGTGCAAGGACAAGAGCAAGAAGGAAAAGAGCGAGATGGGCTGCGGCGAGAAGAGCTGCAGCGCTGATAAGAAGAAGTAAGGAAGCAAGTGGAAAAGCCTTTGTTAGGCATCGGGTTGGGGTTGAGGAGGGAGCATTACGGCTCCCTCCTCGACCGCCTGCCCTCCGAGCTCCAATGGTTTGAAGTCGCTCCCGAAAACTACATGGAGATCGGAGGGAAGGTTTATCGGGAATTCTGCGAACTTGCCGACCGCCTCCCGATCGTCGCCCACAGCGTCAGCATGTCGCTAGGCAGTCTCGATCCCCTTAACCGCACCTTTCTAAAACAGTTGAAGCAATTCATCCGGCGCCACAACGTACCGATGGCCTCGGACCACATCTGCTTCTCCTCCTATCAGGGAGTTCAGTTCGACGACCTGGTCCCGCTGCCTTTCACGGAGGAGGCGGTCAAACACGTCTCCAAGCGGATCCGGCAAGTTCAAGACTTTTTGGAGATTCCCTATGCGGTGGAAAACGTCTCCTACTACGCCCCGGCGGGAGCGCCGGAGATGACGGAATGGGAATTCGTACGCTCCGTGGTGGAGGAATCCGGCGCCCTTCTCCTCTTGGACGTCAACAATATCTACGTCAATGCCGTCAATTTTGGTTTTGATCCGATCGACTACCTGCGCGCGATGCCCTTGGACAAGATCGCCTATGTCCATATCGCCGGCCATCTGCGAAAACGAAAGAATTTTATCTTGGACACGCACGGTGACGAGATCGTCAGCCCCGTCTGGCGCCTTTTGGACGAGCTGGCCGCCATGACCTCCATCCCTGGCATCATGATTGAACGGGACGCGAACATCCCGCCGCTTAAAGACATCCTGGATGAAATCCATCACATACAAAAAATCTTGAAGGTGACCCACTCCCATGCTGCGTGAGTCTCAAAATTTTTTCTTCCACCTTATGGCAAAACCCGAGGTCATCGGCAGGCTTCGGAAGAATCGCGCCAAGACGCTCAAGCGTTTTTTCCGCGAGGAGGGGGACCGCGCAGCCTTGAGGAGCATCCCTCTAGAGCGGCTCGAAACGTATCGGAAGCACGTCTCCGTGGGGCTTTTGGGAGGAATCGAATCGGCCTTTCCCGTCCTGCGCTCCTTGGTCACGCTCGAGGAATGGAATGGCCTTTTGAACGACTTTTATCTCAGGCGCCTCACGCGGTCGCCGATCGCCCGACACGTTTTTCAGGAGTTCGCTCATTACCTGAAGAAATACCGCGGCCCGCTCCGGAAGCGCCTTCCGTATCTCGAGGAACTGGCCGAATACGAGAACCTCGAGATCCGACTTCTCTACGACATCGACCGGCCCGTGGGAGAAGCGCTGATCCACGATCCAAAATCAGCGGCTAACCCGAAGGAATATGGAAAACTGATTCCCGTGCTCAATCCGCACCACGCGCTCCGCGTCTACCGATGGCCGGTCCATCGGATCTGCCGCGGCTACTCGACGCCCAAGCAGGTCCGGCCGGAACGCACGGTCCTTCTGGTCTATCGCGACCCCGAAACTCTCCGGGTTCGATTTGTGGAGGCCAATCCCCTGGTCGCCGATCTTGTCTCGAAGATGGACTCCGGGCGCTCCTCCATCGGCCAACTTTTGAAAGGCCTGCTCGTAAAGCGGAAACCCGAGGATGCTGCGGCCTTCGTCCGCGAAGGCCTCCATGCCATCGAATTTTTGAAATCCAAAGGAGTCCTATTGGGATTCAGGAGGTCTTCATGAAGACGTTCTCTTTTTTCATCGCTCTCGCAGCGTTGTCCCTTGCACCGGCGCCGGGCGTCTTGCACGCGGAAATGTCCCATTTCGGATTGAACACAAGCGCACCCAACCTCGTGAAAATCGAGATCCCTGCGCCTTTGGAAACGACCCGAGCTCGGCTCACGGGCGTTCGAGGAGCTCTGGACGTAGACTTAAACGACCCCAATAAGACTACCGGATCGATCGAGGCCGACCTTTCGGGCATCCAAAGCTATTCCTTTTCGGATCCTGACAAGAACAAGACCCAGACCGAACACATGCACAACTGGTTCGAGATCGGTGGCGACGTGACCCCCGACGTCCGTGCGAAAAACCAGTGGGCGAAATTCGTCATCACCAAGATCGTGAAAGCGGAGGCGGTCGAACCGAATAAGAAATACGTCATCGAGGCCCAAGGGGACTTCACGGTTCACGGGATCACGAAACCCAAGACCGTGGATCTGGAAGTCACGCTCGACGACTCCAAGAAATCGATGACCCTCGTGACGAAGAAGCCCTTTGTGGTCTCGCTCAAGGAGCACGACATCAAGCCGCGCGACACGACGGGCAAGTTCTTGAATGGAGCACTCCAAGTTGTCGGTCTTAAACTCTCGGATGAGGCTCAGGTATCGCTCGATCTGAAGGCCGTTCAGTTACCGCCGCCCGGAGCCAAATAGATCGGTCGTCCAGGCAGCCGATCAAAATCGTCATCATTTGAAGTGGGAAGAGGCCCAAATCCATGACGAGCCCCATCGCCGTGTGAAAAACGATGCCGGCAATCACCAGCGGAAGCCTCAGACGACGAAACCAAATCAGAAAGGGGAACAATCCTTCATAGGCGAGAGAAGAATAAGTGATGGCGAAGAAGACCCAAGTGGGAACGTCAAAGGGATTGCGAGAAAGGAATTCCCAAACCCGACTGGTCGAGGGATCGGCTAGAGCGATCCACGAGGCCGTTCCATCCCACCAATGGATTCCCCACAATCTTCGAAACACCGGCGCCAAATAGAGGGTCCCCACATAAAGTCTTAGGACTTTATGGAGCCATGGACTTGCTCCGTTCGTGCGCCGCCCGAACAGACGCGCATCCAGAGAGAGCGGATCACGCGAAGGACAAAACATCATCAGAAACGCAAGCGAGACGAAAATCTGGTCTCCGTAATTGTCCGGGCGACAAGGCGTGCGGAAGAAAAAAGCGAGACTCGCAAAGAGCAGGATGGAGACAGGACGGATGAACAATCCCGCCGTCATCAAAAGGGCCGTCGTCAAACCGATCCACCAGAGCCCTGTGACCATCGCGGGGGATAAGGACAGCGAGGACAGGGGACAGACGCCCTCCGCTCCGAAGAAAAGCCCCAAAAAAGGATAGAGAGAAATCAGCCAGAGAACGGCGGTCGTTCCGAAGACGATCCGCAGAAAACCATAAGCCAACCCGTTTTCCCGTGGCTCGTGAAAAAATCGATTCAAGGACACGTCAGACTCTCCAAAACCTGAGGCTCGTCCCAGACGATGTCGCCCCGAAATTCTCCGTAGAACACGCGCCGGGATTTAAAGGTCACCGTCCTCACGCGATCGCCCAAACCCGATTCCTCTTTGCAGATCCGTAAAGCAAGCTTTTGAAACATGACTGCACCCGCCTCCGGCGCAAAAAAGAAAGGCTCTCTCGCCAGCGACTTGCCCAGGTTGTCCATGAAGTTCTGCCATTTTTCATGGGACAGGACGGGGAAAAGCCCCAAAGATCCGATCGTGCCCGGCGGATTCTTGAGAAAACGTACAGGGCTCAAGTCCGTCCGCAGTTCCAAAAAGGGGATCCGCTTCGTCGCCCGCGGGTCGGGGGCGTACATGCGGTAGAGCCGGTCGGTCAACATAACGGACTGAAGCGGACGAAAGAGGGTTTCGAGGCCTTGTTTGACCGAGCATTCCGGAAGCTGATGGATCCAGAGGCCGGCCAGATAGACGACGGAGACGATCGTCAGGATAAAATCGAGCCTCTTTTGCCGCGCCATGTGCTAAGGGATAGTCTATAAGAAGACAAAAATGAAATTTTATCGCGTCCTCTTTGCCGTCGCCGCCCTCTATAATATTTTTTTCGGCCTTTGGGCCACCCTCTTTCCGGGCCAATTCTTCTCCCTCTTGGACCTCCAACCCCTGCCCTACCCCTCGATCTGGGCGTGCCTGGGAATGGTCGTCGGCCTCTATGGGCTCCTCTACGCCCACGTCGCCTGGAAACCGGAGAACGGAGATTTTTTGATTGCGGTGGGGCTTTTGGGAAAAATCCTGGGTCCGATCGGCTGGCTTCTTTCCATTTGGAGAAACGAACTACCGCCGCGCACCGTCGTGCTCGTCCTCATCAACGATTTGATCTGGTGGTTTCCCTTCCTCTTCTATCTCCTGCGCAAACATCGGCGTCGCCGGACGATCTTGATGTCGCTCACGGTCGGCATCCATATCATCGCCTGTCTTGGATTGGTGGCGGTCCGCGGAGGCGGCGAGATGGAGACCGACATGGGGCGTCGCCTCCAGTGGGTGAGGGCCTTCACCCCGCTCTGGACCACCGTGTGGTTCTCCTGGATCCTCGCATCTTTGAGTTTCCTTTCATTCGCCGTCGCTTGGTCTAAGACTCTGTTGGCGACATCGACGGGCCGAGCGACAATCCTCGTCGCCTGCGGCCTGGCGGTCGTGGGTGTCTTGTGCGACCTGACCGGCGAGTGGGTCAACCTCAGCCGGTTGACGCATCCTCTTTTGACATTGGATCAATTTGAGCAAGGGGCCCGCGCCTACCTGCTCTGGAGCGCCGCCGCGGCCAACGGACTTTATTGCATCGCTGGCCTGATCTTAAGCTTCGAGTCTTGGAAGACGGCGTTGGTCCGCGGTCCCATCGGCGTCTTAGGAATTATCATGTGGGTCTCCGGTTTGGGACTGACGATCTCCGCACTTTGGAATGCACGCGCCGCCATCGTCCTGACGGGAGAAATCGTCATGATCCTTTTCGTTCCCTGGGCCGCCCTCATGGCCTGGACACTCAGGTCACGTCCGGCATGAGGTCGGTCGTCGTCTTCGGAGGCTACGGCGTTTTCGGCGGCCACGTATCGCGCGAGCTCGTGAAGAGAGGCATCGAAACCGTCAGCGCCGGACGGAATCCGGAAAAGGCTGACCTCGTCGCCGACATCACCGATTTCGAATCCTGCCGTCTTGCGCTTAAAGACAAAAAGATCGCCGTCAATTGCTCGGGTCCTTTCTCAGCCGAAAACGTAGCCCTCTTGGAGGCCTGTCTGGAAAGGGGTTGCCATTACGTAGACATCGCCGATGACCGCGCCTACGCGGCCCTTGTGCGAAATTACGGCGAACGGTTTGCAAAAAAGGACCTGCTCGCCGCCTACGGTTGCTCGAGCCTGCCCGGAATTTCCGGGGCCCTGGCCCTGCATCTGCACAGTGAAACTGATTCCACTCCCAAAAGAGTCCGAGTGACGCTCTTCATCGGGAATAAGAATCCAAAGGGGGCGGCGGCGATCGAGGCGGCCCTTTCGAGAAAGTCCGTCTCCGATTTCGAAAGTCCGGAGTACGATTTATTTCCAAAACTGCTCGGAACGAGCGACGTGTCGGTCAAGGTCGTGTTTGAATGGGCGACGGTCAATTTTCTGATTTCCCTCCTCGCCCGTCTTCCGTTTCGTTCGGGTTCCAAGACCTCCCAACTCTTGCAGGCCTTATCCAAACCCTTCCAAAGTCGGGGGTCTTCCGGAGGCGCCGTGACGACGGAGTTGTCTTTTGAGACCGGCCTCACGCGCAAGGCCACCTTATCTGCGAAACAAGACGGACAAAGAATCGCGGCCCTGCCCTGCGTCTATGTGGTCGAGGCCCTCTTGAACGGTTCGACGAACCGCACGGGCGCAGCGACGGCCTTCGAAATCTTGGGCGTTTCGAATTTATTGGATCAACTCGTAAGAGACGGCGGCGAAATTCTTTAGACGCGGACGTAGATGCCGATCAACGGGCGGTGCGAAGGATGAGAGGAGACGACGTCGCTGACGAATCCGTCGGCCGTCCGGATCTCGACGTGACCGGCCCCGCGGCCTCCATAGACCAAGACCGCACCGATGGGGGCTTCGAACGGATCATTGATGGCGAGTTTCTTGAAACCGAACTTTTGCTCCAACTCGTCTCCGGCCTGTTTGGCGTATTTAGTTGTCGGCCGGTCGTCCAAAACAGCCGCCTCCAACATGGCGTTTTTCACGGCGCGCCAGCAATGACGGTGCGAGCGCGAGCGGGCGTTCGCCTCCGCGATCTGGGCGGCCTGGATCATCTGCAAATCAAAGGTACGGATCTCGGTATCGATCTTTTTCGCGTCCAGTTTTGATTTCGGTCCGAAATCAAAATGAAGCCGTTCGGCCCTCGCGAAAACGGGCGACAGGACAACGGCGGCGTTCAGCATGAAAAAGACACTGACTATTTTTTTCATCTCATTTCCTCCTTAAAACTCTAAGGTGTTCCGGCCTCTAAACCATGAAGGCCCTCGCAGATCAAGGCAAAATGCCTATCGTCCCTTTTCGGACGAAGTTTCTTCTTAAAATAGTTGCAAGATCAGGGCCAAAGAGAACTTGTTGATATCATTAGAGACGCTTTTGAAAGCTCTGCCCAATGGCACAGCATGTGTGTGGAAAAGAGTCATCGATGATCTCACAGTGTGAGTTATTCGACGGCGCCGCCATTAACTGACGTATCGCATCAAAGAGAGTTTGGATGTGTTCTTTGAACTGGTCACAGTCTGTGACCAGTTCGTCTCTTTCTTGTTGAGTGAGCAGTTTGTCAGCAAACTGCTAATCTCCCTTTTCATGCCTTTCCGCATAGAGATCCAAGATCCGCCGTATCATTTTTTGGTAGGGGATCTTGTACTTAGCCGCTTGGCGTTTAAAAAAAGTGATGCTTCTTTTGCTGATCAGCATCGTGATCTTCACCGAGTCTTCTTTGAGAACAAGATCCTTTGGAGCGGGCAGGAAATCTCTGACAATTCTGGGGTTACCCATCGGCTCATTAGTGTATGAGATGTGCTTCTTCATAAATTTCCTTCCCCTTTCTCCAATAGCCCGCCCCGATGATCCTGATACAACCCCGACGATAGGTAAACCGAACGGTTAATATCCCGCCTGGAACACGACCGATACAAAACCACCGTCGCTCGCGGGAACTATGCCGTATGTCCTCTGCAAGGAGACGTTTGGGATCAAGGAATGCCTGTTGGGCCTCCGCAAAAGAGACTCCATGCTTTTTTTGATTGGACTGATCCTTTGCCTGATCCCATTCAAAAATTATTATAGCCATACTTTTATACATCTATAAATACATATTTCTGCTTATTGACCTACTCCATCCAACTGAAATGTCGTAAGCAATCGGCATGCCATAGAAGCCTGTGCGGCAATTTGACGAATTGAGAGCAAAAAAGGTTCGATTTTCGGTCAGCAGGGTTCGATTTTTGGACGATGCAGACCCCAATTGGAAGTCTTGACACCCTCGGCAAAACCGGCAAAAGGTCGTCCCATGACAACGACCCTCTATCAATCCGATCTGTCGTACCTGAAATTACTCTTCCGCGGAAAGGTGCGCGACATCTACGACCTGGGCGATGAACTCCTGCTCGTCGCCACGGACCGCCTCTCGGCCTTCGACGTCGTGTTCCCGAATCCGATCCCGGGCAAGGGCGAGATCCTCACGCAGGTGAGCCTCTTTTGGTTTGAGAAGATGAAGGCGATCATGCCGAATCACATCTCGGACAAGCCGGTGGAAGATCTTTTTAAAACGCCCGAAGAGAAAAAACTCTATTCAAAACGGTCGATGAGAGTGCGGAAGGTAAAACCATTAATGATCGAGGCCGTCATGCGTGGCTATCTAGCGGGCTCCGGATGGTCGGATTATCAGAAGACATCGAAGGTCTGCGGGATCGCCCTGCCGGCGGGTTTGAAGGAATCGCAAAAACTCCCGCAGCCGATCTTCACGCCGGCGACCAAGGCCCCGCAAGGGGAACACGACGAAAACATCTCCTTCGAACGTGCCTGCGAGATCGTCGGAAAAGAAACCGCCGAACGTGTGCGGGACGTTTCGTTGAAGATCTACACCATGGGTCTTGAATACGCCGAAAGCAAGGGCTTGATCTTGGCCGACACCAAGTTCGAATTCGGCCATCGGAACGGCGAACTGATTTTGATCGACGAAGTCCTGACGCCCGACTCCTCCCGCTTCTGGCCCAAGGATCAATATCAAGTCGGGATGTCGCCGCCCTCCTTCGACAAGCAATTCGTCCGCGATTATCTCTTGAAGATCGGCTGGAACAAGAAACCGCCCGCCCCGGAACTGCCGGCCGAAATCGTCCAAAAGACCTCGGAAAAATACCAAGAAGCCCTGCGGCGCCTGACCACCTAGAGGCCAACAAAATCCTGTGTTTTTTTAGACGGACGTGTGTACTCTACGCCCTCGATGCGCCGTCTCCGAATCCCGTTCCTGACCGCTGTTTTGATCGCGCTCTCCCTCATTCTCTATGCGGGTCGCTACGACGCCCCTCCCAAGACCCAAACCTTCGTCGACCGGAACGGAGAGGTCATCGGCACCCTCAACTCGGCCTATCAGGGGGTCCAGATCTGGACTCCGTTAAAAGACATCCCGGAAGAGGTCCGGCAAAAAACCATCTCGGCGGAAGACCGGTGGTTCTACTGGCACAAGGGCTTGAATCCGATCGCCCTTGCCAAGGCGGCTGTGTCGAATCTGATCCATGGGCACGTCGTCCGCGGCGGATCGACGATCACGCAGCAGTTGGCGAAAAACCTGATGGGCTCGACCAAAAGGACTTGGTTCAACAAGGTCCGCGAATCCCTCCTGGCCTTGGGACTGGAAATGAAACATTCCAAGGACTGGATCCTCGAACGCTATCTCAACTCCGTCTACTACGGGCATCGCTGCTACGGCATCGCAGCGGCGGCCCAGCTTTATTTCAAAAAGGACGTGAAGGATTTGTCGGCCGGCGAAGCGGATACCTTAGTCGGGTTGCCGAAGGCGCCGAACAGGCCCTCACCCGGCCTGCGGCCACCCTCTCCCATACAGTATGGGAGAGGGGCTGGGGGTGAGGGGCAGTTTGCCCGTCACTTCCTCGAGTACGTCTCGCGTCAGCTCGACAATGAAACCGACTCCCATCGCATTCAGACCACTCTCGACCTCAACCTCCAAAAGCGCCTCGAAGAAGCCACCGCCCGACTGCTCGCCGATCGGGCCTTGACCGACCCCCAATTGACGGCCGCCGTCGTCGTCATCGACGTCCGCACCGGCGACCTCCTCGCATTGGTCGGTTCGCGCGACTATTTCAACGAAGAGATCGACGGGGCGGTCAATGCCGCGGTCGCCCTCCGCCAGCCGGGCTCCACCTTAAAACCCTTTACGTACTTCGCCGCCTTCACGAAGGGATTCGGACCCGATTCGATCGTCCCGGACGAACCCTTGAGTTTTCAGGCCCCCGCTCTAGGCGAGGCCGAGCAAGACGGCTATGCGCCTCAGAATTTCGACCGACGCTTTCACGGCAATATGACGATGCGGGAGGCCCTGGCCAATTCCTACAATGTCCCCGCCGTGGTGACTTTGAACGAAATCGGACTCTCTTATTATCACGACCTCTTAAAGAAGTTCGGATTCACGAGCCTCAGGAAACCTCCAACCTACTACGGACTCGCGGTTACGCTCGGCTCAGGAGAAGTGTCTCTTCTGGAATTAACGAACGCCTATGCGGCCTTGGCGCGGGGAGGCGCTTATTTACCATAC
The DNA here is from genome assembly GCA_964637745.1 of uncultured Pseudomonadota bacterium. Taxonomy (GTDB): domain Bacteria; phylum UBA10199; class UBA10199; order JACPAL01; genus CAZWYB01. The sequence continues at coordinate 16,150 of CAZWYB010000006.1, read as the reverse complement.
CGAGCAACGACGGACAGGGCGAAGACAAGCCTCGCCCCTACAACCGGCCAACCCGTGATCACGAATGCCCCGCGATATGCCGCGGAAGTGACCGGAATCTTGACCGACGCAACGGCCCGGCTCAAATCCTTCGGCTTCAACGAGGCGATGACCGTGGAAGGACACGAGGTCGCCGTCAAGACGGGGACGAGCTATGAGCATCGGGACAACTGGACCGTTGGCTACACACCGTCTTATGCCGTGGGCGTTTGGGTGGGTCATGCCGATGGCTCCCCCATGGAAGCGGCTGCGAATGGACTTCCGACGACCGGGGCCTCGGGCGCCGGACCCCTTTGGCACGCCGCGATGGAAAACCTCCTCCGAGGAAGACCCGAGGAAAAATTTCCGGCCCTCTGGGCCGAACGGAGCGTCAAGCCGACTCTCGAGCAGTCCGAAGCCCAACCCGAAGAGATCAAAGACCTCCTCCCCCGACATACGACCTGGAAGGTTTTGAGCCCCGTCAGGAATACGACCTTCCGGATCCATCCCTATCTCCCCCTCGCCCATCAAAAGATCCTGGCGGAGGCGGAAATTGTGCCGACGGAACACAGCCGGCTGAGCTGGTATTTAGACGGGCGCTTTCTGGAAACGACGGAGGGGGATCGCCAGCGCGTCTGGATCTACCCCGAGGCGGGGCATCATGATCTGAAGATCGAGTCGTCGGATGGACAAAGTCAAAACATTCACTTTCGAGTCATCGATTCAACGGCGGAAGTCGGCATGAGGGAATAATCATATGAAGACATTCAAATGGGTCGTGGGTGTGGTGGGCAGTCTCGTCCTCGTCGGAGGGGCCCTCTTTTTGGCCGACAAGCTGGGATTGCTTCACGTCACAAGGACGATCGTCGGCGATCTCCAGGTCTTAACTTACGCCCCGCAAGGAAAAGACATTCCGATCTCGACCGACGGCTTCACCGTCATGTTCAACAAGGCGGTGGTCCCCTTGACGACGCTCGACAGCGGCCGCGATAAGGCCGTCGCCTTGAAGATCACGCCCCGGGTCGAAGGGAAATTCTTCTGGCTGGGGACGCACGGATTCATCTTCCGTCCCCTGCAGCCTCTCGAGGCCGCGACCACCTACCACGTGGAGATGCCGGCGGGTCTTGTCTCCATCGACGGCTACCGCTTGAGCAAGCCGCTCCAGTGGGAGTTCTCAACCGTCGCGCCCAAGATCCTTAACTGGAGCCCGTCGGATAATCAGACCCTTCTGCCCAAATCGGCGTCCTTCTTCCTCCGCTTCAATATTGCGATGAACACCTCGGACGTGGAGAAAAAACTCGCCGTCACCGATGCGGCGACCGGCCAGATGATCCTCGCCAAACGCGCCTACGTCTGGGGGGACGACGGCCACACCCTACGCGTCCAATTTCATGACGACCTCCCGTGGGAATCGCAATTCAAGGTGACGCTCCCCGAGGGCGTGCGCACCAAGACCGGCGATGTAGGAACGGCGGAACCGGTGACGGTCACCTACGCCACGCCCGGCAAGGAAATGAAGGTCGAAAAGGTTTCCACCTACGACATCAACACCTTCGACGAGACCCTCTTCACTCCCGACAAGGAACTTTTGATCACGGCGGGATCAGGCGTTTGTTACACGTTCAGCCAGTCCGTCGACAAAAAATCGTTCGAGAAGGCCTTCCATGCGGAGCCGGCGAAAGACGACAAGCAAGCGGCCAAGACACCCAAGCCCTACTACTATTTCGGAGCCCGTGAAACCTTCCAGACCCTGGGCGCCGACGGCAAACTCAGCGAGATGGAGGGCTACAAGCAGGGCTGTGCCGCCTTCCTGGACGACTACGACCGCGCCTATCGCTTCTCCATCGACCCCAAAAAGATCGTCTCTCTCTCGGGTGCGCCCTTGGAATCGGGAGGAGACAATTACACCGCGCGCACGAACCACGCGTCCCCTGAGATGCATTCGCTTTTGACCAAAAACATCCTCTCTCACAAAGGGTCCTTGAAGATCCCGTACCGCGGAATGAATCTCAAATCGGCCACCGTCCGCATCTACCGCTGGAACAAGGACCGCTACGACGAAACGATCAAGAACGATTCGCTCATCTTGGACCAGAACCAGCAGGACAATCCCAAACCGCCGGTCTCGGGAACCTTGGGCAGTTCACGCGTCTCTCTGCCGGTCGACGCCACCACCTTACAGACGACTTTGACGGTGGACCAAAAGACGATGCCCGCGGATCTAAGCCAAGAAATCCCCTTGGAGATGAAACGGGACGAATCGACGCGCTTCCTGATCGATCTCGCCGCGCTCCCGAACGCCGTCTCGACCGTCTCTCAAGACGGGCGAATCGTTCCCGGCATTTATCTCCTGGAAGTCACCGGCCATCCGGCGATCGACGTGAAAACCAAGAAGGGGAAGGACAAGGCCGAGGCGAACATTATCCCAAAATCCGTCTATTCCGTGATCCAAGTAACGCCCGTAGGCATCGCCTTGAAGCGCGAGTCCGACCACATCTTGGTTTGGACGACGGACATCGAGAGCGGGGCCCCTCTCTCGGGAGTGCCCGTGAACATCACCCTTCAGAAATGGAACAGCTCGGCCGGGGTCAATGAAAAGCAGGGTGAGGGGAACGTCATCACCAATGAGCAGGGCGTGGGGATCCTCAATCTGGCGTCGACGGACGAGCTGCACGCCTGCGCGGAGGTCACCCAACCGGGCAGCGAGTCGTATTCCTGTGAAGCCATACACATGATCTCGCCCTACCGCTGGGGGATGAAGCCCGGCCAGCATCATTTCGCCTACCTTTATACCGATCGCCCGATCTACCGCCCCGGACAGACCGTTTATTTTTCATCCTTCGTCCGCGAGGTCCGGGAAGGACGCTACTTCATGATGCCTCCGGGAACTCCGGTGCAAGTGACGGTCACCGACTCCGACGGACAAGAGGTCTTCAAGAATGATCAGGCGACGCTCGGCGTCGGCGGTGTCGTGAGCGGCGAGTTCAAGCTCAAGGACGAAGACGACGTACCGCGCGGCGAATACCACCTCGTCATGAAGGTCGACCAACAGCAATTCAGCAAGATTTTCGTCGTCTCCAGCTACCGAAAACCGTCGTTCAAGGTCGATCTCAAGACCGATTCGCCCGAAATCGTCAGCGGCAACGAAATGAAGGTGGACGTGACCGGCAGCTACTTCTTCGGCGCGCCCATGCGGAAGGCGAAGGCGACTTGGTCCATCATGACCTCCACCTACCTCTTCACGCCCGAAGGTTTTGAGGAGTACAGCTTCCTCGATAGCGATCTCCTTTATAAGAAGGTGAACGAAGAAGGCGACGAGAGCTACGCCGGTGACTACGAATACAGCACCGTCGCCTCCTCCAGCGACTTCTCGTCGGCGGAGGGCAGCGACCAATATGATGACCCGCGCTCCATCGCCTCCTCGAAACACGGAGGCGATTTCTTCCACGATCCTGATAATAAAAAGATCTCGCTGATCCCCGAGGCCTTGGACGAAAAGGGCGTCCTCCAGATTCGTTACAAACCGAATCTGAAAAAATACGCGACGAGCCAGACGATGACGGTGGAGACGAACGTGCAAGACCCCTCGAACCAGGAGGTCTCGGGGGCCGAGGATGTCATCGTCCACAAGGCCGACTTCTATTTAGGTGTCAAACCCGACAAATGGGTCTACGGCGACAAGGAAACGGCCCATGTGAAGGTCGTCTCCCTCGACACGAAGGGAAAACCGGCGCCTCGGACACCCTTCAAGGTGGACGTCGTCCGTCGCGAATACAAATACATCGAGCGCAGGACTGCGAACGGTTATTGGAGCATCGTCTTCGAGCCAGAAGATAAGAAACTCACGACGCTCTCGGGTAAGACCGCCGCCAACGCCGAGGACGAGGTCACCTACGCCCTTCCCCAAGGCGGAACCTATCGCTTCATCGTGAAGGGAGAGGACGGGCACGGAAACGCCATCCAATCCGCGGTGGACGTCTATGCCTGGGGCGAGGGCTATGTCCCGTGGCGCCTGGACAAACCCGAGACCGTGGAATTGGTCCCGGACAAGACCTCTTATAAGGTGGGCGACACGGCGAAGATCCTGGTGAAGTCGCTCGTGCCGGTCACCAAGGCCTTGATGACGCTCGAGCGCGGGCATGTGCTGGAATACAAGGTGATCGATTTGGGCGGCAACGCCTCCCACATCGAGATCCCGATCACGGAAGGGATGATCCCCAACCTCTATCTGGACGTCGTCGCCCACGTCGGGCGAGCGGGCGACCGACCACCTCTCCTTTATTACGGCGAGACGGAGCTCCACATAGCCCCCGAAAGCAAGCGGCTTTCCATCGCCATCACGCCGGATCGGACCGGACAGGGCGAGAATCCGCCCATCTACCGTCCGGGTGACACGGTGAAGGTCCACGTCAAGGCGACGGATCCCTCCGGCAAGGGCCTCAAGGCCCACGTGATCGTGAGCGTCGCGGACGAGTCGGTCTTAAGACTCTTGGGCTACCAGCTCCCGGACCTCGTCAAAAAATTCTATTACCTCCGCCCGAACAGCGTGGTCACGGCGTCGTCGCTCTTTTCGCTCAAGGCCGGCGACTCGGGCACGGGCGGAAGCAAGAAACGCCGCATCTTTAAAGACACGGCCCACTTCGAGGCGCATCTGACGACCAACGACCAAGGGGACGCGGACTTCTCCTTCAAGCTCCCGGACGATCTGACGACCTGGGTGATCGAGGCCTTGGGCATCTCCGAATCCAAAACGACCCAGGATTTCGAGACCGAACGGCGCCAGGCGATGCCGCTAAGGCCCTCCGGACAGACGGCCTTAGGCTCGGATCTGATCCTGACCGACAACACCTTCGTCGGCGGTAATCGGGGCAAGATCATGTCCACGCTGCCATTGGTGCTGCGCTCCGCCCTCCCGCGCTTCGCGGTCTGGGGCGATGAGATGAGAGGCAAGGTGATCGTCAACAACCGCAACACGCAAGCCGCGGAAGGAAAGCTCACGGTCTCCGTCACCGGCGATGCCGGGCTCAAAGGAAATCAGCCGCAGCAGGTGATCGATCTCCAAATTCCGGCGAATTCGGAAAAATCCTTCCCCGTCGACATCGATGTCACGTCCGCGGCCAGCGGCCGTTTGACCTTCTCGGCCGACGCCAAGGACAAGTCCGGAGAAACGCTCGACAGTTTTGAAATCAGCCTTCCCGTCAAAGATCGCTTCGCCCCGGAGGTCGTGGCGACGTCCGGAACGACCCAGACCGAAGAGAAGGAAAAACTCGACATCCCCTCCGACACCGTTTCGGAAAAGGGAGGAATCGAATTGTCGCTCAAGCCGTCGATCGCCTTCGCGGCCGCGCCTTCCTTAAGGAGCCTCATCTATTTCCCGTGGGGCTGCTCGGAGCAAAAATCGGCGTCGCTCCTGGCCCTTCTGATGGCGCGCGATATGACGGCCCGCTTCGGCGAGGCCTATTTCGATACGTTGGCGCCCATCGATCCCGAAGTGATCAAGAAGACCAAGGGACTCGATGCGAAGAAAGAGCTCCTCGATGATCAGATCAACAAAATCATCGACGAACTGTACACAAAGTATCAGGACCCGAGCACCGGCGGGATGCGCTATTGGCCGGAGAGCCAAGCGCCCAGCTACTTTGCCAGCGCCCAGGTCTTGGCGGCCATGGACAAGGCCAAGGAACAGGGCTTCGAGGTAAACGACACGGACCGCGAGAATCTGAAAAAATACGTTCGCACGGAAATCATGCGCGAGGACCATCCGCTGGACTGGGACAGCAAGGCGTATGGGCTTTGGGCCTTGACGCTCGACCATGTCTGGGAAATGGACCTCGCCGCCGATACGTTGATCAAAGGCTCCGGCGATATGTCGGTCTCGGGCCTCTCGTATCTGTTGATGGCCCTAAAGGATGGAAATGCCGGCGTCGATGCTACCCTGGTCTCGGGAAGGTTGATGTCGTTTGCAAAACAAGACCCGAGGCACGTGAGCTGGACCGAGACCCCTTTCTATTGGTCCAGCGGCGAGAAGAATACGTCGCTTGCAGCCCTCGCCCTCTTGACCGACAACCCTGACGACCCAACTGTCCCACGAGCCCTTGCCTTCCTCCTGAACCGCAAGAAGGCGCATCTGTGCGACTGCACGCAGGACAATCTGTATGTCTCTTGGCTCGTGACCGAATATTCCAAGCACGCAAATGAGGACAAAACGGACTACAAGGCGACGGTGACGGCAGCGACGAAGACGATCGCCGAGGCGAGTTTCAAAAAGGAAAATCTCCTCGACGTCAAGACAGCGAAGGTCGCCATGAAAGACCTCATGGACCTCAAAATGCCGGTCGACTTGGCGTTTGCCAAATCCGGTGATGGGACCCTCTATTACGACATGCTGATCAAATATTACCTCCCTCCCGAAAAGACGCCGACGCGGGAAGAAGGCCTCATCATCTCGCGCGAATACTATGCGTTAGACGACGTGAAGGAGGAGAATCCCCTCACGGCCTTCAAGGTAGGAGAAAACTACCGCGGCCACATCATCGTCGTGGCGCCGCACGAAATGAACTATACGATCATCCAAGACCTGCTGCCGGCGGGCTTCGAGCCGATCGATATGACGCTGGCGACCTCGTCGCGCGCCGCCGAAGTGGAGTCGCAGACGACCGCCACGGGTAACCAGCTCCCTCCGGCCGAATTCTCGAGCGATTGGGACGAGGGTGAGTCGCGTTACCCCTACGACGACGTCGTGACGACCCAGGATTACGGGATGAACTATGCCTTCTTACATCACGAGATCCGCGACGACGCGGTCGTCTGGTCGGACGAGACGATCCCGGCCGGCGTCTACCACATCCGTTATCCCGTGCGCGCCACCACCTCCGGCACCTACCTGATGCCGGGGGCCACGGCCTTCGAGTTCTACGAACCGGAGATTTTTGGCAGAAGCCGGGCGCGGACGATCAAGATCACGGAATAGGCGCCGTTCCCCCAATCCGAGGGGTGCATACCTCACACTGCCGGCAAACTTCTGAAAACTAGAGGGGAAAGCCAAGCAATATCAGCCTATTAACGACCTCAACGCGCTGTTGTTCTTGGCACGTCCCTTGCTCATTTCCTCCCCCAAGGAGACCTCCATGAACACGGCATTCGAAGACAATACCCTCCGATCCGGCCTCTCCCTCGTTGAGGAAACCTCTGAGCGGACCTGGCAGGATTACGTGGAAGACGGACAAAGGGTCTTCCTCTTCGTCAGCACGGAGGAGGAGTATCGCCTGCTTCGAGATAAGGCGGACACCTTCTATCCCCGCGCCGACATCGTCATCATCGTCTCCAAGGAAAACATCGTCTCGGGCCGTATGTTCGACAAACGCGTGATGATCCGGGTCAGCTAAAAGCGCCTCTCTTCGATCTTTAACCACGAAAAGTTTCGTCCTTTATTTTGGATCCTCTTAAGTCCTTTTCTTGACAGAGATCTCCGCACCCTGCTACGGCCCAGCTCAGCGATGGGTGTCAGGGAAGTGAGGTGCAAGACCTCCGCGGTCCCGCCACTGTCATGGGTTGGAGAGAACGTCGTCGCGAGTCACTGTTTTCCTTCGCTGAAGTTACGGAGAATGGGAAGGCAAGGCGTTCTTTCCGAAAACCTTAAGCCAGGAAACCTGCTCATCGCATAACGGCACGCTCCCCGAGGAGGGAGCAACGGATGCGACGCTTCTTTTCCTGCATTTCGATCCTTTTTTGTCTCGCCTTCGCCTCCTGCGGAACGGTCAGCACGGAAACGAATTCGGCCCCGACGCCGTCGACCTCGACTCCCCCGAATCCCCAGAATTCCCAGAATCCCCAAAATCCAATGACCGACAATACGGCGATCGTCCTCGGCGCCAATTACACGGACCCGACGGGGACCCTGGGCTACATCCCCTTGGCAACACCCCGAGCGCCGGTCTCGAATCTCCAAATCACGCATTCGGATGCCCTGGTCCGCTCCTTCGGCGGACTTCTCTATGTGGTCAACCGCTTGGGAGGGGACAACATCGAGGTCGTGGACCCAAAAGACTTTCACGTCGTCATCCAATTCTCGGTCGGGCGCGGGACGAACCCGCAGGACATCTTCGTAGCCTCGCCCACCAAGGCCTACGTCAGCCTCTATCAGCCGGAGGACAATGCCTCCCCCGGTTTGACGGTCGACGACGTGATCGAAGTGAATCCCCAGACGGGCGCGATTTTAAAGACCTTCGACCTGACGCCGTTCACGACCGACGACGGAGACCGCTTTGCGCGGGCCTCGCCCCTGCTCGCCGCGGGCGATTTTCTGTTCGTCGCATTTCAGGATCTTCCCGGTAATCTCGCCTTGCCCGCCAACCAGCCGGGGAAATTGGCCGTCTTCAGCCTCTCGGCGGACGCCTTGGTGGCCGTCATCACCCTTCAAGGACATGATCCCGTCGCCCTTACGTATTCAACCCTGACGAAACTCCTGTATGTCGCGGACGCCGACTACTTTAATCTTCAGACGCCTTACGGAGGCGTCGAGATCGTCGATCCGGCGCTCTTCCGAACTCAGGGAGTCGTCATCGACGACGCGGACCTGGGCGGAGCTTTGGGCGACATCGAAGTCAGCGGCGGCAAGGGATTTGCGACGGTCGGATTCGGCGATCCCGTCTTGAAGAATTATGCGACGAAGGTCGTCTCCTTCGACCTCAACACGTTCGCACATGCGGACGCCTATCAAAGCGGCTCCTACATCCAGGACATCGCCGTCGCCCCCGATGGGACCGTGCTTGTGGGGGATCGCGATCCGAAGGTCAACGGGGTCGTCTTCCTCGATCCCCAAACCGACGCCGTCATCGGAGGCCCCTATACGGTGGGGCCGGCGCCGTCGTCGATCACGTTCGTGGAGAGATGATGCGGCAGACTCTGAAACAGGCCCTTCTTTTGTCGTCCCTGCTGGCCGCATGGGGCTGCGACGACACGTTGCCGGCCATGCACCCTTCGACGCCTCCGGTTTCGTCTTCCTCCTCTTCTCCCGCGACCCCTTCGGTCTCGGACCCGGTGACCCTCGCAATGACCGCCGTACGTCCCGCCTATCAAAGGTTCCGCATCATCGGTGAGGGGACGGACCTCAAACTCCACGCCTGGTGGAGCGATCAGAGCGACGGCGATGTCGGCACCCCGACGTGGAGGTCCGAAGATACGAGCATCGCGACCGTGGATGACACCGGTCGTGTCACGGCCGTCGGAAAAGGCGTGACGCTGATCCACGGCGCCTATCAAAACGACGACGCCACGGTGATGATCGAAGTGAATCCTCAACCGCAGACGGGCGGGACAGGCAATCCGCCCCCCGGAGGAACGGGGGGCAACAATCCGCCGCCCGACACCGGCCCCCACGAAGACCCGCCGCCCTCGGCTCAGGCGCCGTATGCGGATCGGGTCGTTTCCTACACCGTCGGCGACGGAGGCGGATTCAATGAAGGCAAGATGCCGGGGATCGTCCTGGGCCCACCGAAGGGGGCCGGACTCTACCAAGGTTCGTTTGATGTCTTTTCACTCGGCGTCGGAGGACAGATCATTTTGGAATTCACCGATTATCTCGTCTTTGACGGACCGGGCGACGACTTCATCGTCTTTGAAAACGCCTTTCAGATCGGTTCGGATCCGAACGCCACTTTCGCGGAGCCGGGAGTCGTCAGTGTCTCCGAGGACGGAGTGACTTATGTCGACTTCCCTTGCAACCTGAGTGCGCCTCCCTACGCAGGCTGCGCGGGCGTACACCCGACGCTTGCGAACCCCGACACGAACACGATCGATCCGACGGACCCCACCGTCGCCGGCGGCGACGCCTTCGATCTGGCCCACGTCGGGCTTAAAAAGGCGCGCTTCGTAAAAATTCAGGACTCCGGCCTGGGGCTTGGCCCCATCGGACCGGGAACGCGAGGCTTTGATTTGGACGCGATCGCTATTCATCACGGAACATTACCTTAAACCTATAGGAGGATTTTTTATGCCCAGTCTCATCACATCGCTCTTTGGTCTGCCCATGACGGCCAACCGCATCGCAACCCAGGGACTTTCTCCCGCTGCCGACATCAGCCGGCGGGGTTTTCTAAGCACCATGGTTGGATTAGCCGGCACGGCCCTAATCGGCTGCGGTTCTCCCGAAACAACACGGGATGCGGGTAGAATACCGGATTCCGGATTGACGCCGGACGCGGGAACGGACGCAGGTCCATCGCCCCGCTTCCAACTCGACACCCGCCAATTCGCAACCCTCCCCTGTCAATTCACGCCGGACTTCGACATCTACGCCACGCGCCTCTTAGGCGTCTGTACCGCCACGATGGGTGGACCGGCCACTGATCACAATGACCTCTATGACGTAGACCCGTCTTCCAGCACCCGCCCGATCCCCTACGGAACGGAGCTCGATATTCCTCCCGTTAACGGCCGGTTCATGAACCAGTTCGCCGCGACAACCGGAAACCGTGGGATCATTACGACGAACAACGGACTCTATGAGGTTTTCCTTGGAACTCCCGCAACGCAGCGTTTCATCCCCTTCCCGAGTGGATCGAGCTACGGCGGTGGCGCCTTGTACGCGGGAAACAAACTTTTCGTCCCCGTCGCCAATCTCGTCAGCGCCTCGACATATAACCCCGGCCAGGTCTTGGTCTACGATGTCGACACGAACGGGGTCATCCAAGACGCCTCCGTCCGCCCCATCGCCACGTCGCGACTGAATCCGACGGGTATCGTCGCCCGCAATGCCTCCACGCTCGTCGTCTTGAACAGCGGCGACTTCGGAACGAATCCGCAGGCCTCGATCGATTTGATCGACGTGGCCTCGGAAACGATCCTTCAAACGATCCCGCTCGGTTCTTTGACCGCACAGGTCTCGGGAGAGATCGCCCTTTCGCCGGATGGGAACACCGCCGTTATCGGCACCGCCGCTTACTCCGGCTCGGCGCCGTTCGCGGGACGCGTCCTCTTCGTCCACTTAGACAGCGCTTTCGC
>CAZWYB010000006.1:0-5121 GCA_964637745.1 uncultured Pseudomonadota bacterium | reverse complement strand
TGCCGGCCTTCACGATGGGGTCCTCTTCGTCCCATTGGAAAGCGCTTTTGCAAACATCCAAAATATTCCGGGAACCACGTTCCACTCGAGCGTGAAGATCGATCCGTCCCGAGGCATCGTCTATGTGACCGATTTCAACGCGGGGACAGTCACCGTCTTCAATCTGGCGACGCAGGCGATCATCGCCTCTGTGCCCCTGATGATCACCGGTTCGGCAGGTCCCTCGGAAATCGTCGATGGGGCTTTGATCCAGGCGGTTGCAAACGGCGCTCTGCGCGTCTATCCCGTTTGATCGTTCACGCCGGTTTTCCCCAATACCGCTTCATGTAATTGAGGGAATTCTCAAAGAGGATTTTTTTGGCGAGGGGCTCGCCGAAGGCCTGGATGATAGCCTCTCGAAGGCGCGGCATGCGGTCGTAACCGCCCAGATCTCTGGCAACCATAACGCCGTTCTGATCGCTCCCGATCGCAAGGGCTTCGGGGCCTGCGATTTTGAGCCAATGCTCGAGATGGCGGATGACGTCATCGATCGATCTCCAAAAGGATCCCTTTCGCAAAAAGCCCGGATACAGGATGACGCCCATGACTCCGCCCGCCCGAGCGATCGCCTCCACCTGTTCGTCGCGGAGGTTCCGGTGATGGTCACAGAGCGTTCTCGCTCCTCCGTGCGTATAGATCGGCGGCACCTTGGAATGTTTCATCACGTCCCAGAAGGACCGTTCCGAACAATGGGCCACATCGACGATGATCCCTCTCCGGTTCATCTCCGTGATCATCTCGCGCCCGAAGGGGCGAAGCCCCCGTTCTCCAAAGAAATCCGAAAAGTGGCAGCATTCGGCGACCGGCGTGTTGGTGAAATGGACGATCGTCATGTAGAAGACGCCCATCTTTTGAAAATAATCCAGGTGGGTCAAATCGAGGGCCGTGTGATGCCCACCTTCTAAGGCCAAAACGACCGCGATCTTTCCGGAGGCGGTAATGGAGTCGATCTCGAAGGGCGTGCGCGCGTGCGCGACCGTTTCGGCCTCATTCGACATCCACTTTCCGAAAAGCTCGATCTGCGCCTTGGCGCTTCCGAAACAATTACGATGCGGAAGACGGCTGAAGGCATAAACGCAGGAGACCAGGACTTTGACGCCGCTCTCCTTTAAACGCGGCCTAGCGATGTGCGATCCGAACGGCGTGTAGGGAAACAGTTTGGAATTGCGGTGTCGGCGTCTTGGATCCTTTCGGAAGTAGTACATGGGCAGAAGCGGGTGCGCGTGGAGGTCCACCATCGGAAATTCCGTTTGAGATCCCATCGGGCTTCTTCTACCATAGTTAGGTGGATTGGGGAACGATCTCCGAAAACGAGAGGGAAGGTTGGATCGATGCGGCGGTTCTCGTACCGGTCTATCGAGACAAAGGAGAGGATTTTCTGATCCTGACCAAGAGAACGGAAGAAGTCCTCCATCATAAGGGCCAGATCTGCTTTCCGGGCGGCGCCGTGGACCCAGAGGACAAATCACTCTGGGAGACCGCCCTTCGCGAGACGGAGGAAGAGCTGGGCGTGCGGCCCTCTCAGGTCCAATTCATGAGGGAGATGCCCAAACAGTATACGCCGACCGGCTTCCGCGTCTTTCCGTTCGTGGGACAGATCCAGACCGCCGTTCTCTGGCAGCCCAACCCGGTCGAGATCTCCGAAGTCCTACGGATCCCGTTTCATCACTTTCTCGACGAGAAGAATTTCCAGCTCATGAAAAAAATCTGGGGAGGACGTGAATTCATGGACCCCCACTTCCTCTATGAGGGTCACGACATTTGGGGGATGACGGGACGGATTCTTTGCGAATTCTTCGGCCTTCCGAAGGCTGGCTAGTACTTTTTCTTGATGACCTTTTCCTTCTTTTCAATCACTTCTTCCTTCTTCTGAATTTCCTGGACGGAGATGATGTGGAACTCCGTACGACGGTTGAGCGCCATGCCCTCGGGCGTCTTGTTGGTGGCGATCGGCTGGAATTCGCCCCGGCCGACGGCCTCGAGGCGTTCGGGTTCGACGCCGTCTTTGATCAACTGCTGCATGACGGCATTCGCGCGGTTCTGGGAGAGCTTTAAGTTGTAGTCATCCGATCCGCGCCAATCGGTGTGTCCCTGAACCTGCAGTTTCCGGATATAAGGCGTATTCTTCATGATGTTCGCCACGTCCTGGACGATGGGCAACGAATCGGGCTTGATCACCCATTTGGCGGTCTCGAAATGGATCGGCTGCATGATCTTGATCTCTCCGCCCTCAATCTTCGCGTACTTGTAGACCGTCGTCGTCTTCTCGATCACCTGGGGCTTCGGCTTGATCTCGATCGGTTTACCCTCGTAGGTCAGCATGGCAAAGACCCGGAAATCCGGCGTTCCGTAGCCGTTGGTGATGCCGACGGAGCCTCCGACCGTCGCGTTCATTCGGCTCTCCATAAAACCCTTTCGAAGTCCAAAGAGCCACTCCATCGGGGAACGGTTCTCGCGCGTCCCGAATCCGTTGAGCGACGTCGATCCGTCGAACTCCGACAGGACATGGAAATCCCAGGGTTCGTAGATGGGCCGCGTGTAGCCGATGCCCCAAAGAAGCTCCTGACCGATCTGAAGATTCAAGAGGGTCTCTTTTTCCCGAAAACGGAATCCCACGTTGGCGACGATCTTGTTTTTCCAAAAACTGACGTCGTAGACCCCCTTGATGCCTCCGGTGACGTTGGTATCGCCCGTGAATTTTCCGTTGCTCCCCGAGGGAAAATTGAGGAACGGGGAGACTGCCGCGCCCATCGCGATGTCATCCTGTTTTGGATCGCCTCGGTCCCAAAGACGGAACTTGGCCGCGATGCCGATATCGCCGAAGGCCGCGGTGGAGTGGCTGACCGCGCTTCCGACGGGCTCGATACTCATGTTCGGCGTGAAGGGGACAGTGATTCCTACCGTCACCCAGTCGTCGATACCGTAAGCCCCGTTGAGCGTCGCGCTGACCATGTAATCGACGAGATTGTCGATACGGGCCCCGCTGGAGATCAGTCCCAACTCCAAAGGATTTCTGGCGTAGCTGAATCCCAAGCCCACGCTCCAGGCCCGCTTGGGGAGGGTGCGATGCTCCAACAAATTGATAAGACCGAGGTTGTCGAAGTTCGGATGAAACTGTTCGCTATTTAGGGCGGCGGCGGGTTTCGAAGAGGTTAGGATTAGAAAGATAAAAAAAAACCCAATTTTCTTCGGCGAGGACCGCCGCCGCAGAAAGATCAGGATTCCGACGCCCAGAACCATCATCCCGATTGGAAGGAACCACTTGGAACTGTGCCCTTCGACCGGCGCCTCCCCCGCTTCCCCAACATCTAAAGAGCAGCCGCCGAATCCGCTTCCTTGAATCTGCACCAGATTTCCGCTGTTCGGAAGGTTCACGTCCGGATCAACTCCGTTTCCGGGCGTCAGGGGATCTGGGTCTTTCCCGTCGGGAATCCCGTCGCCGTCCGAGTCGGGATTCAGGGGATCTGTCCCAATCTTATGTTCGACCGCATCGGGCAATCCGTCGTTGTCGCTGTCCGTGTCGCGATAATCGGGGATCCCATCACCGTCTGTGTCCACCGGCGGACCGCAGTTCTTGGCGGAAGCACCGGCCTCGACGGAATCCGGGATGCCGTCGCCATCGCTGTCCGGATCACGATAATCCGGGATCCCGTCGCCGTCCGTATCGGGTAGCTCATTGTGCTCCAGACAGCCGTCGCTGTTGCCGCCGGGATAGTTCCCGGCCGTATCGATGTGGATCAACTCCTGAGGCGAGATGCTGTGGTCGCCGTTCAAGTCGAAGGGAGAATTGTTCGCCTCCCAAATATCGCAGATGCCGTCGTTATCGGAATCCGTGTCGAGATAGTCCGGAATCCCGTCTCCGTCCGTATCCGGCGGCACAAATCCGTCGTTGGAATCGATATCGCCGTCTCCATTGTGGTCAAGTCCCGTAGCCACCACTTCGGAAGGATCCAAAGAACAGCTATGATTCGTATCGGATGGGTCGAGATTCTGCTCGGTAATATCCGGAATGCCGTCGTTGTCGCTGTCGGTATCGGCGGAGTTCGGGATATTGTCCCCGTCGTTGTCGAAGAAATTCTTGGTCGGCAAGAAGACGCGGATGTCCTCGTCTCCGATACCGTCGTCGCCCAAGCTTCCGTCCTTGAAGATCAGACCGATCTTGCCGTCGGGATCCTTTTGGTTGATCGAGGCAAATCCCGGAAGCTGGGAAAAGGCGGTGATGGTGAATTCCAGATGCGGGGCCGCCGCCGAGGGCGAGCCGAACATCGCGCTGGAGGAACTGGAGGCGATGATGCTCCCGTAATAGGCGCTCTCAAAGGAGAGGTCGACGTCCAAGGGAGGAATCGCCACCTGGCTCACCCGGAAACCGCCGGGGGCCTGCTGTCCCGCGAAGATCCCGGCCACAACCTCCGGAACAGCCCCAAGATTCCCGGACGTCGCATCGAAATCCAAGACGAGATCGAAATATTCTTTGATGCTCAAGTCCGGGTAATCCGCTCCGCTGTTGGCGGCCAACGCTGGGCTGGTGCCGCCAGGATTGCCATCTCCATCCGCGTCTCCAAAGATGATCGGTAGCCCGGTCGTCGCGTTGTCAAAGGTGCGAACGCCGACAAAAAGGGTGTCGGCCGGCTTGTTATAAAGGAAACAGATCTGCTTCACGTCCCAGCCGCTGATTGTACCGGCCGGAAAGGTCGCCGGCACACCCACGCTTTGTCCTCCGGGGTCGTCGAAGCAGGCCTCAGGAGGAAAATCGTTGTCCGTGTTGCCGGTGAAAGAAAGGGCGAAAGAGGTCGAAGCAACGAAGAAGGCGCCGAGTGTTAGAAAAAAGGGGAGTTTCTTGAAGAAACCTTTCATTGATTTTCTAGTGACTTTGCTTCAATCACCATTGCAAGGAACCGTCAAGGAAAACCCGAGTGAAACGGAAAAAAATTGTCTTTCTGGACTTATCAACAGTCGATCTCGGCGACATCGACCTGACCTCTCTCCAAACCTTGGGCTCTTTGACCTCGTATCGAACGAGCCGGCCGCTTCAAATCGTTCCACGCTCTCGCCTCGCGGACGTCGTCATCGCGAACAAATTCC
>CAZWYB010000005.1:28495-32679 GCA_964637745.1 uncultured Pseudomonadota bacterium | reverse complement strand
GGAAATGCTCGATCCCCTCCGAGAGATCGCATTGATATAAATAATACGGCTTAACTCGATTCTTCAAAAGCTCGTGAAACAGACTTCTTAAAATGATCGGGTCACTGTTGATCCGTCTCAGCAGCACCGTTTGGTTAAAGATCAGAATACCATGATCGACGAGAGTCGTACAAGCCCTTTTCGCCTCGTCGGTCATCTCATAAGGGTGGTTGTAATGCGTCATCATGAAGATCGGCGCGTATTTGCGGAGCATGGTGACAAGCTTCTCGGTGATCCGCATGGGGCAGACAACTGGGATGCGCGAGGCGATCCGGATGATCTCGATCGTCGGGATCTCCCGCAATCGCTGGAGACAGCCTTCCAGATATTTGTCGCCCAAAAAGAGCGAATCACCGCCGGAGATGATGATGTCCCTGACCTCCGGATGCGCCTTCAGGTAATCCATCGTCATGTCGACTTCGCGTTCGGTGCGGTGGCCCTTGGCCAAAACGATCCGGCGCCGCGTGCAGAAGCGGCAGTACATAGCGCAAGAGGTGGTGATGAGCCAGAGCACGCGGTCCGGATAACGATGGACCAAACCCGGCACGGGACTATTCGCATCCTCACCCAACGGATCGCGCATGTCTGCTGGGGCGCGGGCCATTTCCTTTAGATCGGGGATCGTCTGGAGGCGGATCGGACACTCGGGATTATCGGGGTCGATCAACGTCGCGTAGTAGGGCGTGGTGGAAAATTTGTACTCGTCTTGGGTCGCCTTCCCAGCTTCGATCTCTTCCGGCGTGAGCGGGATGATCTCCGCAAGCTTCTCCACCGTCATGATCAGGTTGTGATACTGCCAGTTCCAGTCATGCCACTGTTCGGCGGTTACCTCTTTCCAAGGTTTGTATTGTCTCCAGTATTCTCCTTGACGGAGCATGACGCACCTCGACGTCTTTCATCGAAATTTTATCACTAAGGGAAGGACTCCACAAATCAATCGCTGAGTCGTGGTGCCCACTTGTATTTTTTTAGCAACGCAAGTGGAGCAGACTCGATAGAAGGCTCAAATCAAGAGAGGATTCCAATGATTAATCTCAACCTGGTGGGCACAACCCGCCCCCTTGCGCCGGGGCAAGCGACACATGTGGCAATGACCCCCTCCATCCGTCCAGCCGTCTCCCCAACGCCTTTTTCAAGCGTTGCCCAACCACCGGCAACCGCTTCTACCGCCGCGCTGAGAGCCTCGCTTCTGGTTCCATCGAGGCCTACCGAAGCCAGGCCTCTCACTCCAAGAAGCGCTACACTCGCCATGGGTGTCTTTGCAATTTTTGCATCCGTCCTCTCGGCTTCCGGCTGTAGGCCTACGAAACCGCATCCGACCGTTCTACCTGGACTGCTCTGCCCGCCTTGCAATCAGGTTCCTTCAACGCAGGCACCGACCTGTTCCTTGACCTCGACTCCACAAAGCGACGGGAGCTTCCTTTTCGAATGGCAAACCCAATACGCCTGCACCATCACATTCGGAGATGAACAGACACCCCATGATGTTTCATGCAGGGGCTCATCGAGGGTGACTCCGTCCGCACCGACTTACTACTTCTTGACTGCAACGGGCCCCGGAGGAATATGCTCCCGCGGCATCTTGCTGGGTCGCTAGAGTCTTACGTTCTAAATTTTCCCTTTTACCCCTGATTAAACCGACACCTTGGACTCAAGATGTTAAGGAAAGACACATTCACCATTACATCTTGTGCAGTTCAATCCTTGTAAGAACAAAAAACATCGGAAAATCCAATCTCACCTTCTGGCACCTCTTTTGCTGTGTCCTGACCAGAAGGCACTTCTGTTAGACTGACAAAGAAGGAGAATTAAGATGAAAAAATTTCATACGTTCGTGGCATCGATACTGATCGGACTCGGAGCCCAGCAGATCGCTGCGGCCAGTCCGTATTCCTTCGTGACTCACATCATTGATCCGTCCAGAACGATTGCGGAGTTTCCCATCCAGATGGTTCCTCCGATATGCAACCTTTCCGCGACTCTCGATGGTTTCGAGGCCACGATCACTTGGGCGACCAGCGCCGACAGTGTCGTCAACTTGAGCATGGAGGGAACGACTCTTGCCACATCTCCTTCCGGAACCATTCAGGAGACTTTCGTTGGGAATAGAACAGTCACACTTTTAGTGACAAACGACTCAGGCTCTTGCGAAAGTTCACTCACCCTGCGGATCAGCCCCGATGGGGTACCCATCGCTCACCAACCCCACATTGATGGGGATCTCTTGAAATAAATTCATGATGGCCCTCTAAATTTCCTATCAAAGAAATCGTGGAGTGATGAGTTTTCTCGCACGAGATTCAGAGCCAGATCCGCATGGCCGGGATAGTAACCGTTCCCCATCACGAGGCGCGTTTCGTGACCGATCCCTTCGGCCCCTAGGACCGCCGCCTGGAAGCGGGTGGCCATATTAAAGAAGAGGACGATGCCCGAACGTTTGGCCGCCAGGATCGAGGCCATCTCGGTACCGGGGACATTCACACAGTTGACGACTAGATCGCCCATGCGCGCGGCGGTCGCCTCCGAAACCAGTTTCATCGTTTGGCGTGCGTCCAGTAAGTCCGCTTCCAACGCCAAATCGACAAACGGCAAGGCCTTTGCGGCCTCCACGGCCACGGGATCTCTTTCCAAAACGATGACCTTGCCCCCACGTCCGATTTTCTTTCTCGCCTCCGCTGCAACGAGGACACCGGCTTTGCCGGCGCCGAGGATAATGATCGTTTCACCGACGCGCATCATGTGGGACGCCAACGCCGGCGCCCCGCAAACGTCGAAAATCGCCAACGACAAGGGTTCGGGAAAATCCTTCGGCAGACGGTGCGCGATCCCGGACTCGAAAAGAACGGCATGGGCCTTCACGAGAACTTGCTCATGCGCCAAATCGATCGCCTCGATCTGGTCGATATGCAGAGGAGTCAACGTGAGTGAAACCAGGGTGGCGATCCGATCGCCGACATGGAACCCTTTGCCGGCCGCGTCCTTCCCCACCTCTTGCACGGTCCCGAGCAGGGTTCCTCCGGAATCCGTTGTCGGATTATGCATCTTTCCGCGATGGCGGACGATATGAAGGATCTCCTTCGTCATCTGGCGAACGTCGTCATGGCAGGCCTTTCTCAATTGGTGGAAGCTCGCGGAATCCAGATTCAATCGATCGACGCGGATCAAGATTTCGTTGGAATAAATCGGAAGGCCGGCATCGAGCTTTTCGGCCGCCTGAGGGAAGGCGTTGGCAGGACTGAGAACACGATGTCCACCGTAGATGTCCCCGAGGCCACGCATAAATTGAGTTTAACATGACCGGTTGGGTCTGTCGCTTCGGGAATCTATCGTCCGCTCCAGGCCCTACATCATTAAATGTCTTTTAAAAATTGATGATCTGATTTTCGCCGATTTTATCAGGATCTGCAATGCCGTTGATTTGACACACCCGTCTCATTTCTGTCCTGATTCTTGAGTCCAACTCGGTAGGGCTCAAATACAGTTTTACACGGTGTGGAATCCTGCTTGAGACAATTTGATAGAGGGTGTCTCCTGGTCGAACTTTGTAATGAGCGAACGTATAAGCTTCTAATAGGCTTTTAGGAACATCAGGCTTTGGGTCGCGAACGAACGAATCCGTAAAGAGGCAGGAAGGTATTGGAGCTTTAGGTATTGGAACTTCAGGCGTTTGACAATCTACAGGCTTTTCTTCTGCTAAATTGTTTGGTGTTAAATTTAGTGGCAGTTCGATTGGCATAAAAACTCTCCTCAAACCAACTCATAAGCAATTACAATGCCAAGCTTAACTTATTGATTTCTATTGGATGAATTTCCATTTTGCGCAGTCTGTGAGGGGAGCCTAGATTTGATAACCGCACACTCTGCGCGAGTCCGGAACAATCGAATAAGACGACGTTGCCTTATCGAAGAACCAAACGCGAGACCGACTCGATGTGATAGGTCTGCGGAAACATATCGATCGGTTGGACTGTTTCTAGACGATAATGACGGCGGATCAAAAGCCCCAAGTCCCTCGCGAGCGTCACGGGATCGCACGAGACGTAGACGATGACCCGCGGGCGGATGACGCAGACCAGATCGATAATCTCCTTGGCCCCGCGGCCCCGACGAACCAAAAACAAGACATCCGTCCACACCATGTTCCC
>CAZWYB010000005.1:26570-28485 GCA_964637745.1 uncultured Pseudomonadota bacterium | reverse complement strand
CCCAAAACCACGCCGTCCGGCACGACTTTGTTGGGGTAGATTTTCTTCAGCCCCCATTCGGAGGTCCCGGCTATCCAGGCGATGTTTGTAATCGATCGATTTTGCGCCTCCCGCTCCGCGCGGTGCACCGCCTCCCGATTCTCCTCCACGCAAAAAATGCCGCCCGCCTTCTCCGCCAAGGGGAAGCTGAAATTTCCGGAACCCGCGTAGAGCTCAATGACCGTCTTCTTTTTGGTGAACGCCATCTCCGCGTTGCCGAATGTGAACTGAAGCACCGTCTCGATCAGCGTTTTATTTTGCGCGGCATTCACCTGGGAAAAGATCTTTTCATGCTTCTCCTCCGGCAAGACATGGGCTACCGAGGAGCCGTTCAGGGAGAGTTCGAAACCCGCCTCCGATTTTTGCACTTCGTTCCCGCTGCGGAGGTCGGCCAGCTTCTGGTTGAGAAGAGGATCCGCGATCTTGCAGTCCTCGAAGGCGACTACGTTGTGGGACTTGAAACCGTAAAACCCGATCTGACCGTTTGGATCCACCTTCAACTGAATGCGACGCCTATAATTCCACGGATCGGGAGCCGGAAGAATGGGGAGAAGGTTCAGTTCATTGACGCGCCCCACGCGCCTCAGGGTTTCGCCGAGTATTTCCTGTTTCCAGCGAAGCTGTGCGCCGTAGCTCATGTTCTGCCACTGACATCCTCCGCAACGGCCGAAGACCGGACATGCAGGTTCGACGCGGTCCGCCGACGGCTGTAAGATCTCCATCAACTCCGCGCGCTCATATTTGCCGTGGTCGGATAGGATGCGGACCTTGACGCGGTCCCCGGGAACGGTCCAGGGAACGAAGACCACCTTCCCCTCGGAACGGCCGACTCCTTCCCCTCCGAAGGCCAGTGCATCAATTGTTAGTATGATCTCAGCCATGCTTGTATTTTCGCCGAATCGCCCGCAAAAGTCTATTTCATCGGGGCCAGAGCGGTGGCATATATTTTTTTGAGGGAAACCCCGGTCTTTTTGGCGAGCGCTTTGCAGGATTCATATTCCGGGGCCATATTGATGACGCGGCCCGAATCATCTTTTCCGATCTTGACAAGAACCATGCCAAAGGGCGTCTTCACCTTCTTTAACTCCCGCTTCAGCTCGAAACGCTCCACTTCATAGGCCCGAACGCCCAAGGTCGTCGTCTCTTCGAAGAGAACGGGCAAGAGCCGTTTTTTGAGGGACGGCAGACACAGGACGCTCACAATGATTCCGGGCCTTCCCTTCTTCATAATGACCGGAACCAAGGTGACATCCAAGGCACCCGTCTCGAAGAGACGCTCAGAGGCCAGCGCGAACCATTCGGGGTTCATATTGTCGATGTTGGCTTCGAGAACGAGAAGTTTTTTAGATGGAATTTTCACGATTGATCAAATGGGCGGCCACCGCCGCCCCCACGCCGTTGTCGATGTTCACGACCGTCACGCCCGGCGCGCAACCGTTGAGCATGGCAAGGAGTGCGGCGATGCCGCCCAAACCCGTCCCGTAGCCGACGGAGGTTGGAACGGCGACGATGGGTTTTCCCACCAATCCGGCCACGACCGATGGGAGGGCCCCTTCCATCCCCGCCACCACGATCAAAACCGTCGCCTCTTGAACGCGCGGCAACTCGGAGACGAGGCGATGGAGACCTGCGACACCGACGTCATAAATCCGCTCCGTTTCATTCCCGAGCAGGGAGGCCGTCACGTGGGCCTCCTCGGCGACCGGAATGTCGGAAGTCCCACCGGTCAGGATCATGATTTTTCCGCGGCCGGGCCTGCGTTTTTCGGACTCTGGATCCAGTGTTAAGAGCCTGGCCTGAGAATGATAGGAGCCCGTAGGAAATTCGCCCAACAAGGCCGTCCCCTTCCATTCCACGAAACTCGAAACGAGTAGAA
>CAZWYB010000005.1:0-26560 GCA_964637745.1 uncultured Pseudomonadota bacterium | reverse complement strand
GCGAGGATCTGATCGCGCGTCTTGTTCTCCCCCCAAACGATTTCGGGGATACCGGTGCGCGCCTCGCGATGGTCGTCGAGACGGGCAAAACCGAGGTCCGTATAAGGCAGCTCTTTTTTCATTTTTCTTCTTCGACCAGGATCTCTTCGATAGAGCGTGGCGTAGCGGTTTTGACGAGGAAAGTCAAATTGCCGAAGTGGAGGACATCACCGCTCTGGGGAAATTTTCCAAGCTCTTTTAAAACGAAACCGGCAATCGTCTCGTAATTCCCCTTAGGCAAACCCCACCGCAGCTTCTCGTTGATTTCATCCACGCGAACGCGGCCCTGAAAAAGGTATTGGGACGGTCCCACCTGCCGCCACGTCACGAGCGTTTCGTCGTACTCGTCTTCGATCTCTCCCACGACCTCCTCGACGATGTCCTCCAGCGTGACGATGCCGCTCGCCCCTCCGAATTCGTCGACGACCACGGCGAACCCCTTAGGGCTGTCGCGAAACAGAAGGAAGAGTTCCTTCACCGGCATCTGCGGAGGAACGTACAAGGGCGGATGCATGAGGGCGCTGACGGGCGCCTCGTGATTGCGCGCGAAGAGGAGGTCGAAGAAGGTAACGACGCCGATGAGGTTGTAGGCGCGCTTGTGGAAGATCGGCAGCCATGAGTACCCCTCTTCCCGGCAGATGGCGATCGCCTCTTCCACGGGAGTGCTGTCGCGGAGGCTGAAGACCTCGATCAAGGGCGTCATGATCTCGTGCGTCTCCTTGTTCGCAAAGGACAGGATCTTGAGCAGGCTTCTCTTGAAGACGGGGGCCAATTCCCGCGGCGCCTCCGACTCCCGCAGAAGAAGTTCCAGCGAATCGCGCGTCACCTCATGACCCGAGAGCAAACTCCCCCTCACGCCGCCCATGAGGAGCATCGTCAGTTTCGAGAGCGGCCAGACCACCGGCGAAAAGACGTAGGAGAACAGGAGGACGACGGGCGCCACCAAGGGCGCCAAACGGTCCGCCCACTGTTGAAAAAGGCTCTTCGGAACCGCTTCCCCGAAAATGAGGACGACGGGAGAAAGAAGAAGGCCGAAAAACTCATACCGGTTCCCAAAGAGATCGAAGATGAAAAAAGTGATGAGAATGGAGTTGGCGACGATGAACAGATTCTGACCCAAGAGCGTGGTGCTGAAGAACCACTCGGGGCGGTGTGCGAGGGCCAAGGCCATTCTGGCCCCGCGATTCCCTCGGGCCGCGCGGTGGGCGAGCTTCATCTTGTCCGCGGACACGATCGCGAGCTCGGACCCGGAGAAAAAGGCCTCTAATATCAGGCAGACCGTCGTCGAAATGAGCAGCGTCGTCCAAGACATAGGCGTCAGGGGAAAAATTTCCTCAACAGATCGTCCATCGTGAGTAATCCGATCACCTTTTGCGTTCGGTCCTTCACCATCGCCATGTGGACCCGGAACTGTTGGAACTTTTGAAAAACCTCGTCCAAGGTCTCTTCGGGCGAGACATCGATGACGGGTTTGAGGATGTCGGCGAGCTTTAGAGATTCACCCATCTTGGGATTGAGGCGTAACGGGAGCAGTTCTTTGGCATGCAGGATGCCGATCACGCGGTTCAGATTCTTGTCTTCATAGACGGGGATCCGCGAGTAGCGCCTCTTTTCCAGAACCTTCAGGATATCCGGAAGCGCCGTGTCGACGGGAAGTGCGACGATGTTCTCCCGCTGGGTCATGACCTTGAAAACCTTGAGGGCGGAAAAATCCAAGGCGCTTTGGATCAGGTTTCTCTCCAGGTCCGCCAGTGTCCCTGCCCTTTTACCTTGATCCAGCAGGCTCCGAAGCTCCTCGTCGACGATCAACCGCCGCGCCTTGCGCGGATCCGCGCCGAACAGGAGCACGATCGAATCCGCGATCTTCGTGAAAAAAATCCGGAAGGGAGAGATCACCCAGGCGAAGAGGAGATAGGGAACGATCAAAACCTGCGCGACCATGACGGGCATCCGGATGGCGATGTTCTTGGGAATGATCTCGCCGGCGATCAGAATCACCATCGTCGTCACGGCGGTCGAGAGGATGTAGACGGTCCGGTCGGGCAACCCGACGAAGAAATCGTAGGCGATCGCCCCGGACAGGATCGCGATCGCAACGTTGACCAGTTCATTGCCGAAGAGGACGGTGGTCAGAAACTCGCGGGGCTTTTCCAGGACCTTGTGGATCAAGGCGGCCACGCCGCCCGCCTCCTTCATCCGGTAGCGCTGGATCGGGCTGATGGAAAAGAGCGCCGTCTCGAAACTCGAGAACGACGCCGAGAACCCCAACAGCAGGACGAGGACCAGGAGACTTGAGAGCAAGGACCCCCCTTAAAAGTGACGAAACCCCCCGAACGAAACCTTCAAGCGACGTCCATCGGGCGCAAAAAAGCGCACCCCCGACTGTTTGGGGGTGATTGTACCGACGAAAGTGACCGGAACGCCACGAATTTTCCGAGGCATTTTGACGCGGGGTGACGCGGTCCACAAAAGCTCGTAATCCTCGCCTCCGCCCAGGGCCAAGCGCATGGGATTCAGTCCCAGCCGTTCCGTCGTTTCCCGGAAACGGGGCGACAAGGGAATCCGGTCCAGGAGGATGTCCGCACCGACGTCGCCGGCGTCGAGGATGTGCCGCAGATCGCCGGCCAGGCCGTCGGAGAGATCGATCAGAGCGTGTACGCCCGACAAACCGGCAACAAAGCGCCCCACACGGACGCGGTCGGGAGGAATTTTATGTCTCCGGACAAACGCCCCCCCTCCCGTCTTTCTTCTCTTCAAGATTTCCAGTCCGAGGGCGGCGTCGCCGAGAGTGCCGCTGACGTAGATCCGATCTCCTACGCGGGCGCCCGAGCGCGTCAGACAGCGCCCGCTCGGAACATCTCCGATCAAGGCCACATTTAGGATCAGACGATCCGAAGCGTTCGTATCTCCGCCGACGATCACGGCCCCCGCCTCTTTCGCCGCACGTTCCAATCCCTTAAAAAGCGCCGTCGCCTCGCGAAGGGGGAAGGATTTGGGAAGGCCGACGGAGACCAAGACGAAACGCGGCCGCCCGCCCATCGCCGCGATGTCCGAAAGATTGACGCGCATGGCCTTGAAGCCGATCTGCCGCGCCGACATCCAATCGCGGTGAAAATGAACACCTTCGATCAAGAGGTCGGTGGTCAATAATTGGCGTAGGGGCGACCGGCCGGTCGCCCTTACACGGATGACCGCACAATCATCGCCGGGTCCGAGGAGGACGTCCTTGCCTGATTTTAAGTGAGAAGTCAGTCGTCGAATCAGTCCGAATTCTCCCAAATCGGAGAGAGGAGGCATATTATCGCACTTCGCGGATTTCGCCTTGGTCCACCGTGAGAACCGTCAGGCGTCGGCGCGCGTCACCGTCCTCGTCGAAGGAGATGTTGCCCGTCACCCCCGAAAAGCCCTTCTTCTTGGACAAAACCTTTTGAAGGTCTTCGCGCGTCGCCGAGGGATTGTCCCTCAAGACCTCGCCCAGGAGACGCATCGAATCGAAGGCGTAGGCCTCGAGAAGGGTCGGGTCCACGCCGTAGGCGGCCTGAAAGGTGGAGACGAAATCGCGCGTCGCAAAATTTGAACTCTTAGCATAAAAGCCGTCCACAAAGATGGAGCCCTCGAGCTTTTCACCGCCTCCTTGGAGGAGGCCCGGATGATCCCAGCCCGCCCCTCCCAACAGATGAACACCCTCGATGCCGAGAAATTGCAGGGCCGCGACGACCTCCGGAATCCGGCGGTACACGTCGGGGACGAACAAGGCGTCAAAACCGACCTTCACCGGCCCCTCCGACGGAGCGCCCGCATCACCGCTCGATGATCTCAAGTTACGGACGGCATCCGTGAGATTCTTCGCCTCGGGGGAGTAGCTCGCCTGGGCGACCAGTTTGCCGCCGCAGCGGGAGACTTCCTGTTCGAAGGCCTTTTTGTACTCCTCGCCCGTCGGACCGGAGGGATAAAGGATCGCCAGCTTCTTCCACTTCTTGGAGCCGCAGGCGTAATCGACGAGGCTTGCCACCTGGTCTGAGACGGTCAGAAAATTTCTAAAAACGTAGGGGCCGATTTTCGCCACGTCGGCCTTTTGGGAGAGACTGAGCATCGGAAGGGCCGCGGCCTCCGCCGCCGCGCCCGCCTGGTCGACCTCCACCTGGGGTAAGGGACCGATCACGGCACGCACGTCCTTGTTCTTAGAGAATTCCAACACGATCTTTTCCGCCACGTGCGGATCGCCTTGGGTATCGCGGACGATCAAATTGACGCCCAAATCCCCGCGGCAGGGAGAAAAGACGCCGGCCCCGCATTCGATCCCGTGAAGGACCGATTCCCCGTAGACCGCGTATTTGCCCGTCAGAGGCAGGAGGACGCCCACGGTTCCCCTGCCTTCTGAAGGCACCGCGGCGATCTCCACGCCGCCCCTCTTGCCGATCTCCGCCAGGAGCGCGGTCGCCGCCGACATGTACTCACCCTTGGGGTAGCTTTGCGTGTAGCGCATCGCCCAGGCGGCGGCGTTTTTGTAATCGCCCTTTTGGTCGTAGATCTTTGCGATCTTCCAAGCGAGGTAACCGCCCGACGTCTTGCCGTCGAAACGTTTGTCGTACCAATTCTTGAGTCGGCCCGCGTCCGAGACGTTCGCCTCCTCTTCACCGATCCACTGGCGGATCTCGTCCTTCGCCGTTTTTTCGCTGACGATCCAATTAAGATCGCCCACCTTGGATTCGTTCGGCCGGAAACCTTCGTAGGCGTCGATCAATTCCAGATAACCCAACTTTTCCTCCAACGGGTCTTCCAGCTTCTTGGCCGCCGTCACGCGCAGGGATCCCGCACGCACCGCGGCCTTTCGGTCGGTGTTTTCGGGGGGAATGAGATCAAGGGTCGCCAGGACCTTTTTCCAATCCTCTTTGTGGGAATAAACCACCGCCTCCTTATAAACGGCGTAGGCGCCCCACTCCGGGTCGACCCCTCGGGTGCGCGCCTTCCGGTAATCCGCTAGGGCCTCGTCTTCTTCCTTTTGCGAAAAAGCGATTTCGCCCAAGCGGAAGTAGGCCTTCGCCGTCAGGGCGTTATAAGGATATTGCTTGAGATAATCTTCATAGGCGGCCTTGGCGTCGTCCATCTGACGCGCATAGAAAAGCTTGTCCGCCTTTTGAAAGCTCGCTTCCATCTCCGGCGTTTTGGTGAGCTGCACCATCTTTGCCGTGTGGGCCGTGTGGGCCCCCGTTCCCCCACCGCCGCTGGAACACCCGGACATCGAACTCCAGACCGCCAGAGCCAGCAGCAAGACCACGACGCGTTTCATTTCTTCTCCTTCGGATGCGCGGCGACCGATACACGCGCGGCCCTAAGCAGCCGGCCATTCAAGAGATACCCTTTCTGATAGACGCGGGCGACGGCGCCCTCCTTATACTCGACACTTTCTTCTTGCTGAATGGCCTCATGAAAGGCGGGATTGAAATTCTCTCCCAAGGCCTTCACTTCCTCGACGCCGAATTTTTTCAGGAAGGCGTTCAGTTGTTTCAACGTCAGATCCACCCCTTCGCGGAGGTTCTTCACGTCCACGGCGCCTTCGGAATGGGAAAGCGCCAGTTCCAGGTGATCTTTAACCTCTAAGAGCTCCCGCAAGAGACGTTCGCTTGTCGCGTAGGTAATCTCGTCCTTTTCCTTCTGGATACGCTTTCGGTAATTGTCGAAATCGGCGTGAAGACGGAGATAGCGGTCTTCCGTCTCTTTCAACTTCTGCTCCAGCTCCTGAATCTTTTGAGACGTCCCACCCTTCAGCTCCTCCGCCACCTCTTCATCGGGGGTCGCCTGGGTGATCTCGTCTTCCGCGTCCGGCGTGTCTTGGAAATCCTTTTTCGTCATATCAATGAGAACGCTACTGTATAAAGGAGGGGTCTGCGTACGGTCAATCAGATTCCTCGAAATGCTTTTCCGTCGCAAAAGCCCGTGTTAGTCATATCTTTGAGACCAAAATGCCAGGAACGCATCTAGGGCGCTACGCCCTCGTCAAACAGATCGGCCGCGGCGGCATGGCCGACGTCTGGATCGGCAAGACCCAAGGGGCCGCCGGTTTTGAAAAGATCGTCGCCATCAAGCTGTTGCCTCCGGATCAGGTCGATCGCGAAGACTACCAAAGGGCCTTGACCGACGAGGCGAGAATCCAAGCCCACTTGAAGCATCCGAACATCGTCGACGTCTACGACCTGAATTTCGAATCCGAAAACCCCTACCTCGTCATGGAATACGTCGAAGGGATCGAGCTCCGGGATCTTCTTAAGGGACTACGAAAAGAAGAGCGCCCCCTCTCCGTCGCCGCCGCAGGCTTCATCGCGCTTGAAGTCGCGACCACCCTCCAATTTGCCCATGAGAGGAGAAATCAGGAAAGCGGCGAACCCCTCCAGATCGTCCACCGGGACGTCTCGCCGTCGAATGTCCTGCTCTCCCTCCAAGGCGACGTGAAGCTCTCGGATTTCGGCATCGCCAAATCGATCCTTCAATCCGCGAGGACGCAGGTGGGACAGATCAAGGGCAAGTTCCGTTACATGAGCCCCGAACAGGCCGAAGGCGGAATGATCGACCACCGGTCCGATATTTTTTCCCTGGGGCTCGTCTTCTATGAATGCCTCTTTGGAGCTCCGGCTTATGACGATCCCAGCGATGTCCGCATCCTCCAGATGGCCCGCAAGGGCGAGGTGATCCCGCCCGCCACGGCCTCGCCGGATTTAAAACGGATCTTGGCCCGCCTGTTGGCCGTCCGCGTCCAAGACCGTTACGACGAGCTGAAGGAATTCAAAAGGGACTTGTCGGATTTTCTTCGGAAGACCGGCCAAGCGATGGACCGCGAGGCCTTTGCCGAATACCTCCAGGGACTCCGCCTGAAACCCTTTCAAGAAGCGGTGAGTTTACGACGCGAGGCCGAGGATTGGAGCCCGCGGGCTTCGACGCGCCTCCTCCCCTCTTCTTCCTCAAAAGGACGCCGTATTTTGGCGGCCGGCCTCATCATTTTAATGCCCGCGTCCATCTGGTTTTTCGCAAAATTTCGTACGAAGTCCGATCCCGGCGTTTCGCGGACACTTTCTGTTGCGGCCCCTGAGACCCGCCCCGCTCCGATCGCAAGGCCTCCCGCAAAACCCACCCCACAATCGGAACCCAAAACGATGCGCGTCCATTTTAACGCCGAACCCTACGCCGAAGTCTCCATTCCGGGCCTCTTTTCCAATGTAGAGACACCCTTCTCCCGATCCCTTCCGGCGGGAAACTACACGGTCTCCTTCTCCCATAGTGCGTCGGGCCATCGCGTCATGACATCCTTAAGTGGCAACGGCGGCGGCACCTTCGCCTGTTTCGCCAACATGGGCATCTCGGAACCAGGTGCCAAACCGACGGCGTCTTGCCGCCTGCGTTAATCAGAGCCGCAACCTCTTTTTATCAAAATGATTCTCACTTTGATAAAATTATCAGTTTGAGAATGGGGATAAGTAACTTAACTATCTGATTTTGTTATGACTTATCGCGTCATCTCTTGGCACTCGACTTGCTTTATATCCTCCTGCCCCTTCGAAATGTTGTTGGGGGCAAGGGGGAAATTTATGGCGGAAGTGACTAAGAGGAAGCTCGCTTTAATATATTCGACGATTGTAGGATTTTTTCTGTCCATTTTTGGAAGTCACGCTAGTGCGGGGGAGTTTCTAACTAGAAAGCCCACAGTTGAGGCAGGGTCAACTAAGACGCTAGTCAATTCTTCGCTAAAAGAAAGTGCAACAACAGATTCACCTGCATATCAAATTGGAATTTTGGCAGCGCCTGCAACACAAAGGGGCATATTAGCGGCGCCGGCGACTCAAACTGGAATCTTGGCAGCGCCTGCAACGCAAAAAGGAATATTAGCGGCGCCCGCGACTCAAGCTGAAATCTTGGCAGCGCCTGCAACGCAAAAAGGAATATTAGCGGCGCCTGCTCCAACGGGGGCTTTCACTATTGATATCCAGAATGCCGAAGATATTGAAGACGAGGGGATGAAGGGTTATGTAATCGATACAGCCGCTAGACGGGGCATGAATCCCACCCAAATGTCGACTCCTGATATAAATAATCTGAAGACTGAATACCTCCTTCAACAAATTAAGCTCCTGCAGAATAAAGTTGATCACCTTCAATGACCAAGATTTGCCTTATTAATCCGCCGACGACTGCATTTGACTCTAAAGATATTTACTTCCCTATGGGTCTTATATCTCTAGGAACGGTCTTGGAAAATAACGGCATTGATTTTGATATTATCGATTTTGATCTTGAGCTTAAAGACAATCCATTACTTAGCAAATGGAATGCTTTTAAGAATTATGCTCTTCAAAAACTGGCCAAATCGAACAGTCAAATCTTTGGCATCTCATCCATATGTTCAAATTATCCCTACACTCTTCTTTTGGCTAAAGAGATCAAACGACAATGGCCCAATTCACGTATTATTTTAGGCGGCCCTCAGCCATCCTCTGTTCCAGAAGAAACTCTCAAGGCATGTCCATGGATTGACGTCATCAGCATCGGAGAAGGAGAACAAACTCTACTCGAGCTGATGAGGAGCGCATGGGATTTTGATGCCTTAAAAGGCATCCCTGGCATAGCTTTCAGGCTGGGCTATCAGATGCAGAAGAATGCACCTCGTAAGTTAATTGATAATCTTGACGATTTGCCTTTTCCACGTTTCGAACTTGTTCCAATTCACAAATATCTAACCATTTCTCCGCTTATTCCATTGATAGAGGCTGGTCGCGGCTGTCCATTCCTGTGTTCATTTTGCTCCACCTCCCTGATGTGGGAGAGGCAATTTAGAGTAAAGTCACCCAAAAGAATTCTAGAAGAAATGAGGGCTCTGAATAAAGACATTGGCCTGACTGGCTTTGGCCTCACGCATGATAATTTCACAACATCACATAGATATGTTGAACAATTTTCAGAATTCTTTCAAAAAAATAATACTGAAGGCTTTACTTGGTCCTCCAGCGCAAGGCCTGACACCCTTAATTCTCATCGAATACACTCCCTCTATAAGGCTGGATGCAGAGGATTCTTTTTCGGAATTGACAGTGGCTCTGATGCAACACAATCTGCGATCGATAAGCACCTCAATATCTCTCAATTCAGAAACATTTTGCATGAGTCCATTTCTCTAGGAATTTCTTCAATAACATCCTTTATTCTTGGCCTGCCGACTGAAACTAAAGAGGATATTGATCAAACAATTCGTCTTGCACTGGATTCAAAACTGATGGGAGCAGTGAATGTTCCTCTCCATCGCCTATCCCCACTAGCTGGAACTTCGCTTGAAAAGGCAAATCGAGCGCAACTCCTGTGGGAAAAGTTTCCATCAGATATTTCACTTAGTCCATTTGATGATGAAGAGATTGATGAATTTATAAAGTCCGACCGATTATTATTTTCATCCTTCTACTCGATTTCCACCCCCTATTTGTCACTGAACATGCCAGTTTTCGCGGTATTCTATTATGAAATGATCAATAAAATTCCTATGGTTCTAAAGGAACTACTCGACCAAAATCTTTTTTCACCTTGTGATCTATTCAAGAAGTGGGATGAGTGGCGTAACAACAATTACAGAGAACGCATTATTAATGATTCATTCATTATTAATACGTTGGGCGAATTTATCGGCTCACTACTTTCTTCTGGAGTTGTAAGCTCCACGAAACGCTGCCAGAAAATTGCGGACGTTGCGGCTATATAACGCCTTCCCCATTTCCATAACAACCACAGCCTTATCAATATCTCGTGGAACAAAGGTGAATCTTAGAGTTCCGAACTCATGTCCCTTGGGTCTCTTTCTCTTTTTAAAATCAAAAACTTCGCCGTCTTGACTGATAAAACTGGATTCCTTGGATCTCTTTAACTCAATGACAACAGACCCATTGTGGCTGGCCACTTCTCCGTCGAGAATCTCTCTCATCTTCCCTCTACGAGAAAGAGCTACGGCTATTTTCCCTCTTATCAACGGCGATCCAATTTCCCAATCAGCCAAGCCTCGCAAGGCCTTCATATGATCACGCAATAGTCTAAAACTGATATCCTCTGCCCGGAATTCCTCAATATCTCCAGGGTTCACATCCAATTCAATTTCGCTCTTAGATACAAAGTCGAACACGGAAGCCAATGTACCATCTATTACCAAGGCCCCTACTTCTGCGGGTTCATGCGATCCATGTTCGTGAGTGATTTCATGGTCGACAGTTGAAATAATTTCATTCGGTGTATTGAGAGTTTGGTCGATAAGATCTCGTAAAGCACCTGGGACAGCAGATGAGTGATAAAATTCCAATTGCTCGAGGTATCCTCTAATTTCAGCGCGTCTTCCAGGCTCGCTATGGCGGGATACATCCAGAACCTGCCACAATTTGATAATGTCACGATTGACTTTAATCCCTCCAAGAAAAGAAGCTCTGGTCTTTTCGTCATCGATAGTCTTCGAGCGCTGTACAAGTATTTGTTTAGCTCTCTCTATATATTCCCATGCATCCTCTGACTTTCCCAATTTATCCAATATCACTGCTTGTGTAAGCAGAATCTCGGCGTCCAGATCAGCCGTCACCTTGCCTTCATTAAATATATCCAAGGCAAGCAGATTCGAGCTAAGCGCTTGTGATAATTTCCCCTCTCTCATTAAGACTTGAGCAACCAGCATTCTAGCGACCGCCAGCATACTAGGGTTCTTAGTTTCGGTTGCCAGCTCAATGGCTTTTTCGGATTCTTCTCTTGCAGCTTGAAGCTGGTTATCATCGAGATATGCAAACGCCAGATAAACGAGCCTAAAAAGATTATTATATTTGTCCGGAATTTGTAGTGAACTTAATAAAAGGATAGCTTCACTGCTTCTGCCGGCAAGGGTTAGGGCACGCCCCATTAGAGGTGGGATCTCACCTACAGTCGATGCAAGCCCTCGCAATTCTTTAGCGATCTCTTGTGCTCTCTTCAGTGTAACCTCTGCACTACTGTAGTCGCCTAGTTGCAAGTATGCACGACTACATTCCGCCATTAAACCGACACACCTTCGACGGTCATTGATCTTTACTAAACTTTCATATGCCAATTGGCATCTTTGCAAGATGCCTGAGTATTTACCTACCTTATTAGCTCCATCGACTAGTCCCCACAAACCTCTTCCCACATTCAAATAATCCCCAGCTTCAGAGGCTGCCTCATATCCCTCCTGATATACCCTCAGAGCATCTTCCGCCCTTCCAATTTCTCCATATGTTAGCCCAATCTGGAGCAAAGCACTTGCCTTCAACTTCAACATCTCAGTCTTCTCCAATGATGATTGAGGTGATATATCCGCAATGATTCGTAATGCAGTTTGTAACTCTGGAATAGCCTCATCAAACTTAAACAATTTATTTAAAGCACGTGATCTTCTATAATGAGTTCCTGCATGGTCAATAAGCGGCAACATTTCTAATAATGGTAACGACAATTGATAAATTCTCTCCTGTTCTTGATATCTCCCACTCATATAAAGAGCCTCATCCCACCCTCTCAATAATCTCAATTTCAAACGAGGCTCGCTCGCCTGTTCATAGCCTTTTCTATAATATTCTATTGAACCTTCTGGATCTGCCTGGCTTCCTCTTTCTGAGGCATTATAGTAATATTGGGATGCTTCGTCTTTATGCCCACCGCTCGCCAAGTGGGAGGCAATGGTAGCCAATTCTGTCGGCCGATTTGATTTTAGATAACGAACCATCGCCAGGTGAATTTCCGCTCTTGTATTTCTCCAAATCTGTTCATAGGCAGTCTCTCTTAATAGAGCGTGTGGAAATTGAAACCGGCCGCTGACTTCCTCCGAAACGATAATGATTTTTTCTGTACCCATCTCCTTTAATACAGCATTTGGCTCCTCAAGAAGTCTTCTCTCGGTTTCTGGCGAAAGGAGACTCTTGCCTTCCGTTGTAACAGTTAATTCTCGCACCAAACCTACAAGGTCATCTCTTGAGACCTCTCCTCCGATAACAGCTGCCAAGCGCAGAGCCTCTTTATGAACTTCTCCAAGGAGATCAATCTTGGCTTGAAGAAAACCCATAGCTCCACTTGGAAGCGGCACAACTTTACTGACCCCATGCTTATTCGAAATAAATTGCCAGCTTTTAGATTCATGATCTTGCTCTATAACCATTCCATTTCGAACCGCCGAAGCCATTTCGGTAATCAAGTAGGGATTATGACCAGAAAGCAAAATTAGTCGGTCAACCATTTTCCTATACTCGTCTTGTGCTGCCTTTGCATCAGGAGTCGGAAGGACTTCTAAGACTATCTTTCGCAGTTGGTCCTCACTAAGATGTGTGAGGGGGATCACATCTCCCTTTATTTCCTGCAAAAAATCTGCGGCTTCATCCAGAAAATGAGGACGGCTCAAACCGATAACAAAGAAGCGACGATCATGAAATGTCTTTAATAATCTTTTCAGGAAACCCAAACTACCAGCATCTACCCAATGTAAATCTTCAACAACTAATACTAAGGGGCCTTTATTTGATAGTTGATCCAATAAGATTTCAACAGTCCGCAAGACTTGCTCCCAGAACTCCTTCGGTCTTTCAACTAATTCTTCCTGAATCTGAGCGGAAGAATCATTTTTGTAAGGTATATTGAGAAGCTGCCACAGATACGGCATTCTACGCTCAAGATCCTTAGCTACGTCTTGATCACTTGCTGATGCAGTTTGAGTGACATACTTAACTTTTTCTCGTGCTCGTTCTGGGGCTTCGCCTGGCTCAATTCCTGCAAAAGCACTGAGAGCTGTTGCAATCGCCTCATAAGGAATCAAAGCTTCACGGTCCTCGCCTTGAGCAATTAATATAGTTACATCCTGCCCTAGCGCCCTGATAAATCGATCACCTAATCGGCTCTTACCTTCACCAGCATCGCCCTTGACCACAAAACATCGGCTATTATTATTTTCACAGCAATCTCGATATCCATTCTGAAGTTGAGTGAATTCCTGCTGTCGCCCAATAAAAGTGGTTTGGAACGCTCCACGTGGAACCAATGATGGTGGAGCTTCATGCAAAACCCTGTGCGTCTCAATGGCCTCCGTAACTCCCTTAAGACTTCTGACACCTGCTGGTTCGGTCACAAAAAAAGAACCCGCTCTTCTCAGCGTTTGAGCAGACACTAAAATCCCAAACTCTTTAACGCCTCCCTCCCTTTCAAAAAATGCCAACGGCTCAAGACGAGCTGCAATATTCACATTTCTTCCTATCGCAGTTCTGACTTTACGCCTTTTCCCTCCTAAGTATCCAACGGCAGATTCTCCAGTATTAACGCCGAACCGGGTTCTGAGTTCAGGCATTCCATTACGTCTCGCATTTTTATTCCATTCAACGATTGCACGTTCAGCTTTGAGACAAGCGCGTATGGCAGCACGTGCATGATTTTCTCCCCGCCGAGATCCAAAAAGTGTAATGCCCGCATCTCCCCAGTTTCCAGGAACCTCACCCCCTTCTGATTCAACGGCTTCCTCGATCTCCTCTAAAATCTCATTCAGCACTGGAAATACCTCATCATGCGACAGCATTTCTCCAAGAGGAGTAAATCCAACGATATCGACAAAGACAACCGTGATTTCTCGATTCTCCCCCTGCTTCGGATAGGTAATCGGCGCATCAGGACGCTCCAGCCGCAAAGAGGGAGGCATCGTCAAACCCTCTGGCGGCATTGTGACCCGACGCATGCTCGGTCGAGGATCAATTGTTCGAACGAATCCAACCGATTGACCGAGAGGCACAGTCTGAGCATGCATATGAAAACCATGAATGGCACCCGCCAGCTGATAAACGCCTTCTAATGTTTCTCGCGGCACCATTTCGCCCTGAACACATCTTTCCAAGTGAACAATATGTTCTCCCAAAATCTGTGATTGCTGCAGGGACGGTATGAGAGGTGAAATTTGAAGACCCAGAGTCGTCAAATGCAATTGCGTCAGTGGGCCTGGGTTAGCTCCTAAAAAATTACCGATGATATTTCTGAATTGGCCAAGAGTTGCAACGCTGGCGACAACAGGAGCGTCGTCAAACTCATGCATCCGGCGATTCAGCGAAATCGTGAGCGCCATAGATAGTCCTCGCCCCGCGGCATCTGATCCGTGAGGCTCGCCCCCCTCTTCGGCATCTCTATGAAATTGTTGCGGAAAATCAAATGGTCAGAAATTGTTCTGTGAGGATAATTCTATAAAAATTTCAATGAGTTACGAGGCTTCCCTCAGAGCATCAATCTCCTGCTCACATCGATCCAATCCTGCCTTAAGCGGCTGCAGATTCTTGGAGATCTCCAACCCAATGACCTTGGCCAACCCAGAACGCAAATCCTGTTTCGATTGAACCAGGTAGGCACGAAGATCTTGTTTGGTGACAAGCATATGCCCATGCAGAGAATTTTCTGTACCTGACAACTTTAACTTAAGCTCTTCCTCCAAACGACCTACACGTGCAATGAGTTGCACCTGACCTTGCTGCAAAGCTTCCAACGCCTCAGCAACAACTCGGAAGTCATGCTTCAAATCTTTCAACAAAATGGCCGTATAACGATCCTGCCCAACAGTTTTTTGTTTCTTCTTCATACATCCTCGCCATTTTTTGATAATGATCCGTTAAGCCCATCTTCAACAACTGGCAAGAAATTTTGAAAAAAAGATATCCACAAGAGCACTATTTCTTACCGGCACTCGCGACCGATCCCGCTTCAAAGTCAGGTTTTTGTCCGCTGAGCTGCTCCAGCTGCTGCGCGACCTGAAACCCAAGCTTCTTCTTGACGGAAAAAAGAACCGATTGGGCTTCCTTGCCTTCCCTATATTCCAGTCCAAACATCTCTATTTTCTTCTTCCAAAAAAGGGTCAACGCCCCTAGAGGCCCTAAAGCGTACACCGCACCTGCCGCAACCCCCCAACGCAGTTTCGCCTTTTCGTCCACCGTAATATGGGTTATGTTTTTACCCAGTATTTCCCGGTTGAGCCCTTGATACTGAAAATCCTTGAACTGAATACGGAAGGATTCTCTCTTCGAAAAATCTAGACTACATGATTTAAATTTACCTTCCGGGATCATGCACTTGGCGTCGTAGTAAAACGCCTGCGATGACGTAGCCGACAGAAGGGTCAGCAACACAGCGATAACGGTTATTTTTTTCATAAGTTCTCCTGATTTCTTGATCATGCAGAAGATGTGCCAACGCAGTGGTCGAAATTTCTCGAACCTTTTCAAGGCATGGGTGTTAAGAGAAATGTAAAGTGTAAAGTAGTTGCTAGGGAATTAGACTGCACCCGCCTGAAGAACGGGTAGGGCTCGTTGGGGGTGTTGTGGTCGATCCACTGGACTCATCGATCCCAATCAATGCGGCATAGTCGATAGGCGGTTGGGTAGGACACCGAGTCCCGGGGCCTGGTGTAAAGGTGCTTAGGGGAATGTATTGGATCCGGTCGGGAGTGACGGCGTTGTTATCGAGGATGATGTTGACGTTATCCTTCGTCTCTCCGGCAGCAAGAGTAATGACCGAAGATGTCAGGTGGTCTTCGCTGGCCTGATCGCCTTCGTTCCAAAATTCAGCGTCGCCTGCTAGCTGCTCAATAACGCCAGGAGCTACTGCCAATGCCGCATTGAGTGGATCATCAACAACTTCTTCGACTTCTAGAGTATAGGAACCGGGAGGAAGGCCTGAGATTGTGTAATCACCGGATGGTGAAAAACAAACCGAATTATTAACCCCCGGATTCCCAGCACAAAAACGGTCGCTTAACATTGAATAGGCTTCGCAGAGGGGGTCTGCTACATTTCTGACAATCAAATCAGCATGTTCCATAGGGGAGCCATCTGACTTAGAAATTTGGCCATTAATTGTTCCTGTATCAGCGGCAAAAGAACTCGCAGGATAAAGGGTAGAAATACCGGCAATATCATCTGGATTGAGAGTTGCGCTGACTATATCCTGCGGACTTACTAAATGAAAAAACATAGTTGGCATCAATGCTTCCCACCCATTAGGTTGATCAAAGTAAAGTTGCTGGTTTAAGGACGGATGAGCTAATCCTAGAAGATGTCCTAATTCATGAGTCATTACACCCACAGCAGCAGCAATTTTCTCATCAGAACTCCCAACTGATGTACCCAGAATTAAAGTAGAAGCTGCAATATTACTTGGATTTGAAGAATTTCCTGAAAAAACACTAGCAGTTCCAAATGCAGAGCACCCACCTATTTTACAAAACTCATTGTTTAAAATTGAATCATCTTCATCAAAAATAATAACTGTTTGAAGATTCTTCTGTGAATCAGTGGAGCAAGATGAAAGGTTATCCGTGTAGCAAGGAAATTGGCTTACATACTGCTGATAATTTGTTCCATTTATATCCTGGGGTAAATATCCTGCAAACTCAAATTTTGGTAAATTAGCTTCAGGTGAGGCATTTTCCCAAAGCTTCATTGCTTCTTTAAGTAGCGTATGAGCTTGGTCATTCGTCAGTTGTCCCAAAGATCCTGGATCGAGCCAATACTTAATTATTTGAGTATCATCCCACCTTACAGGTTGACCAGTAGTTGGATGAATATACAAGAAGTTATACGCATCCAACAATGAAGGTGTATTGATTCCCGTGAGCATCACCAGAACAACAAGCCAGTTTTTTTTCATCCGCATCAAAAATTACCAAATACAACAAAATCTACGCCTGGAGTAATAGCGGCACCAGAATTTGCATGGATCTGAAAACCAGTTGTAGTTCTATTTACGACATTCAAGGCATTCCCTCCATTCCCATTATAAGTCGCAATGACTGTATAGCCATTATTGGGTGCCACATTCTGAAAAGTTACACTCACAAACATTGAGTTACCATTTAAACTTGCGACGTTATAAGAAGCACCATTAAAGCTATAAGGTGGGCTCCCCGATCCATTAAAAGTAACACTACCAAAGGCGAAGGGACGCATATATTGGGAAACTTTGTTGTCTGGAATCTGTCCTGAAATATCATTCCATGTTGGCGGTGCCTTATTCTCCAAATTCGTAATCCTCGTCTCATGATTACTGAACGTCCCTGAAACACTATACCCATCGACTGTTCCCGGATTCGTAATATTATTCCCTCCCATATTCAACACCCCACTCATCGTATCCCCACTCTTCGAAACCTTCCCATTAATTGCATTCTGCAAATTCGTATCAGCGGTGGTTCGAGCCGAGGTCTCGCTGTTGATGTTATTTTGTAGCGTCGTATCTGCGCTCGCTCTCGTATTTGCCTCACTCGTAATCGCATTCTGCAACGTCGTATCGCCATTCGTCCGCGCCGTCACCTCGTTGGCGAGTCCCGTCGTCAGGGTGGTGATATTGGTGTTCGCCGTATTGATTTGGTTCTGGAGATTCGTCTCCGATGTCGTTCGGTCCGTTACCTCTTTCTGGATCGCTGTGTTCAGCTCGTCGTCGGTCGTTAGGATCGACGGCAATTGCGAGACATCGATGTTGCCCACCAGGCCCAAGGCCTTCTCCGCATACATCGCATATGGCACCGCGTTCAGGTCCATCGGGTCGCTCGGTTGGTTGTTTCCGATCTTGACCTGAAGCTTCTTCGCACCGGAAGCGGGATCTAATGCCGTGAGCGGCACGCCTCCTGTGGGTGTTGCGGGACTGCTGCCGGGGACGATCCCTTCGCCGATCATCACGTCGACCGCGCTTCGCACGACCGACACACCCGGCTGCTGCTCATAATAGAGTTGAGTCCCGTCCTGATCTAAAACCTTGAATTCCAGATCGACGGTCGGATCCGTGATCAGATTGCCGTTGTCATCCCGCAGCACGGCCTGGAAATTGACGAGGTGCGGGACGACCGTTTGGGCGCTCGCTAAGAGCGGGCTTAAGAGTACGCCGATCGCGAAGACCATTGTTAGGATCATTCGTTTTTTCATAAAATCTCCCATAAAAGTTTTTCGACGTTTCATTTTTCCAAAGCCTCCAAGACCTGTGAGAAAGAACCACCCATTCCGACCGATTGGGACCGCGTCACCGTAATCGCACCCGTCACATTGATCGCCATCCCCGGTGGACGCCCCGGGCTCACCAATGTCACCTTCACCTGGCTCTCCTGCCCCGTCTGGATGTCCCGCACATGGAACGTATGTTCCCCCAAGGAAAGAATGGCCGGCTTGAAACCGAAACTCGCATCTTGCACGGACGGCGAGACGAGCTCTTCATTCGTGTTCAGATCGGTCAGAACGGTTTCACTGCCGCCGAATTCGTCGGTGATCTCCACCGCGCCGGCCGGCTCGCCATAGCCCTGAAAGACCAGCCGCGTCTGAGTGATTAAATTACCGTCCGACAGATTCGCGATGAACGGCACCGCCAGCAAGGAAAAGGCGATGGGAATCGATGTCCCTCCTTGAATCGAAACGCCTTGCAACTCGCGACGGCAGATCACCTGGCTCCGGTTGTTGATCGCCTCAACCAAAACGGTGCGGTTGT
The DNA here is from genome assembly GCA_964637745.1 of uncultured Pseudomonadota bacterium. GTDB lineage: Bacteria > UBA10199 > UBA10199 > JACPAL01 > CAZWYB01. The sequence continues at coordinate 8,017 of CAZWYB010000005.1, read as the reverse complement.
CGCCCTTCGGGATGTTATCCAAGGCCATGCCGGACGCATTTCCCGGGGCCTCGAACTGCATGGGCGAAAGGTCGGCTCCGCTGACGGTAATCCGGTATTTCTGGACCTGAAGCACGTCGGGCAGCGTCTTGCTCTTATCCAGGCCGGCGGGACAGTAAGCGTTTTGGGCGTTTAACGAAAACTGAGGGTCTTGGCCCTTTGCGCCGCAGCCCGCAAAAAACAGAAACGCTGATATCCAACCCACCAGAAGGACGATTCGTTTCATTGACCGCCTCCTTGGAGATATTGATCAATGTTGGGAACTCCGTTGAGATCGTCATCCAGAGAGGTGTCGAAGTCCGACGGCTTGAAGGTCAGCGTCGCGGAGGGGGCATTTTTCGGAATGAAAATCGCCCGCCGGGCGCGTGCGAGCGTCAGGTTACCTGCAGTTTGGGGAACGAACACGTCCACCTCGGCGACAAAGTCCTGGTCGTCGACATCCGACATCTCCGCACTCCAAAGAGAGGTCGTCGCGTCTTCAGTCAAAGTCACCGGCCCTTGCAGGACGGCATCGGTCTTGGGGTCGCGGAGCGTCAATTGGGACTGATACGAATGGACCTGGAGCAGATCGAAAGGGACGGCGATGCTTGCACTCATCGCGGTTTTGGTGGAGCCGCCCCCGCAGCCTGCCGTTGTGAGGCAGAAGAAGACGGCTAAAAGAAGGGCTTTAGCCTCAACGGTTTTCATCGTCCTCCCTCCGCGTCAGCCCCCATAAAATCTCCACTCTACGATTGGGCTGAAGCTCTTCAGGCGTTCGTCCCATGACCAGGGGTTCCCGAGAACCCTTGGAGGTCATCGTCATTCGGCGAGGATCCGCTCCCTGATCCCTCAGATAGACGCGCACGGCCCGGGCGCGATTCCCGGCCAAAATTTCATTTAAGGAGAAAGAGCCAATGCGAACGGCGTGACCTTCGACGATCGCCATGGATTTCTTGTCGGACTGAAGATGGGAGGCGACTTTGTCGAGCACGGTCTTATCCTGTTCTCGAATGGTGGCGCGACCGAAATCGAAATAAACTCTCTGTCGGTCCGCGGTGTTCGGTTCCGCTGCGGCCGGCTTCACGGCAGCGCGATGACTGGCACATCCTGTGACTATGAGGCAGACCACCATCGAGATCAGCCGCACGTATTGCTTGAACAAAGGCTTCATAGTTTTCTCCTAGCTGACTCTAGAATCCGATTAAAATTCCCCCCGTCGCAGCCCCGGCGGCTCCCACGACGGCAGCCAACGCCCCTCCCGTCCCCGCTCCGGCCGCTATCAAGATCCAAAAGAGAGGTTTCTTATAAATGGGTTTCCGTTTCTTATGCATGAGGTCGAGGCTGCCGACGCTTTGATCGACGTGTTTTGCCGGGTCTTGAAGAGGGTCGATGCGTACTTCGTCGCGGAGCGAACTGACCAGAGGCCCCATGCTGGTCGCATCCCCCGGCGTCACAGAGAATTGGAATTGCTTCTGCACGCCGCCCAATTGCGTGTCCGCGGCCCTGTAAACGAGCGTGTCCCGGCCGGCCTCCTGCTTGTCGGCGACGAGGACGATTTTGTCGACGCCCATGTGGTAACCGAGGGTCGAGATGAGACGCGAAATTTCCAAATCCGTCTTATACAAAGAGGGACGGATCGTGACGTCTTCGGTCGGCACCTCGAAGTCGGAACGTGCAAGGGCGGCGTTCACCGTCTGTGACTCTCCGTTGCGGAGCTCAATCCGCTGCCGGAACGGCGCGTAATGAACCGTCTTCACTTCAATGACGTGCTGTCCCGGCGGAAGGTCTTTGAGGGTCATCGGCGTAATCCCCCTATGAACCCCATTCAAAAACACTTCACTGCCGGCAGGCTTGGCATTGACCGTCACAGAGGCCGTCCGGCGCGGCGCGCTCTTTTCCTTCGCCTTGGATAAAGCGTTCCGCTCCCAATGACTATAAAGGTTGGGATCCAGATCGAGGTCAGGATGGACTAAAACGAGCTTGTCATATTCGGATTGAACTCCTGAAGAGGAGCCGTTCGCATGGTGGATCTTCGCCCTGAGCAGATAAACTTGGTAAAGGCCTTCGTTGGATCCCCCGGAGTCGACCTTCACCCGAATCCTTTTCTCGACGCCATCCAGGAGACGGCCGGCCGTCGAGTAATTGCCGCCAATCAATTCCTGTCGCGCCTGCGTCAATTCCTGTTGAACGACGTCGTCCTGAGCGGTCTGATTCACGTATTTCAGATAATATTGGAGGACTTCATCGGCTTTGCCGCGATCCAAGACGCGCATGCCGCTCTTCTTTTTCAATTCTCTCGCGAGCGACTCCATCATGGAATTGATGCGGACGGTGCGTCTCTCGCCGAAAGGCACGAGCGCGACGGTTACCGGAGCGCCGAGGGAACGGCGGGCGCTGGTCTGCGACAAGTCATAGGCGCGGAGAGGGACCGCGCCGAAAACGATCTGGAAGGTGAGAAGGGCCGCGAGGATTTTTCTGAAAACAATTTTCGACATGAAAATATTTGTCTTCCTCATCGCAAACCGCAAACAAAGAGTTGCTTTGGAAGTGCAGAAAAAAATCAAGATTCACCTCGCGTGTCAAACTCCTTCGCCCGCTGAACTTCATTTTTTTGCAGTGAAGACGCGTGTTGGATAAGAACTTGTCCAACCGCAGAACGACAAGGCACACACGACGGCTGAATTTCGACGGCCCTTTCATAAGAGCGCAATGCGTCATGAATGCGCCCTTCCTTTTCCAATAATTGACCGATCAGAAAATGCGCCACGGGGGAATGAGGATGATCGACTGCAATGCTCTGCAGTTTAGCGATACGCGCGTCAAAATTTTTCTCCGCTACGGCTTCACAAAGAAGTTCTGAAAGTGGATGATAAGCACGAGCCGAGGAACCAGTCGCGCAACCTGCGAAAAATAAGACCAGGGAAAGGCATTGTGCGATCTGTCGGGCGTTCTTCATTTTAAAAATCATCTCCCAGCATTTCCCGTGACTCCCGGTTAATCTCAGACCAAGGATCGGTCATGAGAACGACCGTGCGAAGCCTCTCTTTGGCCTGCTCCGGCGCCAACACCTGGACCATCAGGGCCTCTTCGTAAAGTTGCCCCGCGATTTTTCGGAGCAGCGTCAACCCCTCGAGGGCCTTGCGATCATGCGGGTTCCTTCCGACGGCTCGCCTCCAAAGCGAAAAGGCGTATTCGTAATGACCGTTCTCCATGGCGATACGCGCGTCATCGGAAGCGATCGACGCCCGAGCCCTGTGAGAAAGACACACCGACCCAACCGCCAGAACCGCTATTCCCATTGCTGTCATCCATGTCTTCATCAATGAACTGACAATACAAAGCGCGTGCCAAAATTTTTCTTGCGGAGGGATGTAAAGTTCCTTGTCAAACGCGTGAGTCATCCTGTAAAGATTTACACCTCGAGGCGGATCCACTATGGCCGACATCCTCACGCTCTTTCACAAAGGTGAACCGATCCTCCGAGAGGCGTTGAATGCTTCTGTGAGCATCGGCAGCGCGGCTGACAACGACATTTGTCTCCCGGACTTTGTGCAAGAGCATCATGCAAAGATCGAAACGACTCCCGAGGGAGCCCTCCTGATGGAGGTCGACGGACCGATCTTCATCAACGGCCAAAGACTTGTCGGTTCGCGCGCGTTGCGGGCGGGGGATGTCTTCGATCTCGGGGACTATCGTTGCCATCTGCATGAAACGTCCTTTAGAGAGGAGACACGAAGGAGCGGAGAGAAAACGGCCACGGCCAGCACCCAGGGCGAAAAGGCGGCGTCGGCGACGATTCCGCCGTTTCAATTTTTAAACCCGATCAAAAAGCGTTTCCGCCGGACGCGCATCCTCATCGGACGCTCCGAAACCTGCGATTTGGTGGTCGACAACCCTTATGTCTCCTCCGAGCATGCGGAAGTCTTTCTGCATCACGGGAGCTATTTCCTACGCGACCTTCACAGCCGGAATGGAACCTTTCTGAATGACTACCAGGTGACCGAAAAGCAGCTCCCGGCGACCGGAATCATCCGGCTGGGTCGCGCCCCTCTTTCTTATGAAATCGAACCTTCGACACAAATCACAGAAGAAGAGATCGAGGGAATTCGGCTTTCGGCCAATGGGGCGACTCCGGGAAGGATGATCATCGGCAAATCGCGCGCCCTACACGCCCTACTGGACCGACTCAAAAGGATCGCGCCAACGAACGACTCGGTCCTCCTCCTGGGGGAAACCGGTGTCGGCAAGGATCTTTTGTCGCATTATCTGCACGTCGAAAACCCCAAGAGGCGGGCACAGCCCTTCGTGATCGTCAACTGCGCCACGATTCCGCCGAACCTCGCCGACAGCCAACTCTTCGGACACGTAAAGGGCTCCTTCACGGGGGCCGTCACCGATCATCTGGGATTTTTCCAACAGGCCCATCGCGGCACCCTCTTTCTGGACGAAGTGGGAGAGCTGCCCTTGGACAGTCAGGCCCGCCTCTTACGCGTCATGGAAGATCGTCTTATTCGTCCCGTGGGAGGAACGCGCGAACTATCGGTCGACGTTCGCCTTGTCTTCGCCACCAATAAAGATCTCGAAGAGGAATCGGAACGAGGACATTTCCGCCAAGACCTCTACGAACGTTTTGATTGGATCTTCAAGGTGCCACCCTTGCGCGACCGCATCGAGGACATCCCACCGCTCGTGCGCCACTTTGTGAGCCAACACACACCCTCGCCTCTTTCTATCCGACCGGAGGTTCTTTCCTATCTTCAATCGCTGGAATGGAAAGGAAACATCCGCGCCTTGAACCGCGGGGTCCGGCGCGCGATCACCAATGCGCTTTCACGTGGCTCACAAGAATTAGAAATCGAGGATTTCGATCTGCCCCACGCCGGTTCTTCGCCGGCATCGAATCGATTCCAAAAACCAAAGGCCTCCCAGATCCGCCGGAGCAAGCGTGAAACTTTGGAAGAGGTCCTGCGCTCCTGCAAAGGCAACATCAGTCACGCCGCCAACCAACTGGGTGTTTCGCGCGTCACGATCCATGCTTGGATCCGCGAAGACGGGATCCGGTTGGAGTCGTTTCGGAGATCGGCAACGGCACCAGCTGATACGGAGACCCGATGATCAGGTAATCCGCTTCCTTGCGGCTGATGCTCCCCTCATCCCGTGCGATCGTGTGCGGAATCTTGGGAAGGCGTTCCCGATAGCGCGCGAGGACGTCCGGACGGATGTCCATCAACACCGGGGCGGCATCGGACCAATACCCTTTGTTCTTCATATAAAGGAGGCGGGCCAGGGTCATGACCGGTCCCACGTCACGGAGCTTCGTCCGCTTTCTGTGGTCGAACTTGACGTCGCGGCTGCACAAAAACGTCTTTTCCTCGTCGAAAAGAACAATCGCCCCCACACACAGCGCGTGCACGACCCCGTCCCAGGACCGCATCAGAAAGGCCATCAGATCCATCTCGGGATGGTCGGCAAGGATCTCGAACGGCTTCAGTTCTCTCCGTCCACGGGCGTTCAAAACCTCACGGGCTCCGATGAAATCCCTTTTCTCGATGATCATCGGGACCAGCTCCGAACCCTTCTGCATGATCACCTGTTGAGGTTGGAAATCCGGATCCACACGGGGCTGAAAACGGCGCGCTTTCTCCAGAACGTCGCAGGCGACGTCGATCGGATCCCGGGTCGGATTCGAAAGGAGGGGGTTCACATAACCCGTCACCCATTGCCCTTGCGCCGGCACGGGCACGTTGCCTTGCTGGATCCCCTGCAAGGCCGAATGGATCATGGATTCATGGACATGGGCGAAGTTCGTCCCGGGCGCCTGCACATGACCCAAAGCCTGAAGCTCGGCCACTTGGGACATCAAAGCCGCCTGCGCGACGGTGAAGGTGGAGGGATTGACGAACATGGCCGCCTTATCGGCGGAAATCCGATTTTGTTGCTCCGCTCGGATCCCCCGCAACTTATCAAAATTATTGACGATAGCCCCCGCTATGCAGATGACCGCCCTTCAATTCGGCCAACATGCAATGGGCCTCCAGCACATCCTTCAGTCGCCGTTGGCGACTTCGCCTCGGCAAATCCTGGATGCCGTGCATCATTTTCAAGGGGACTTGACGGCAGCGAATGTCCCCAGCCCCCATTTGGCCAGCATTCAAATCTATCTGGAGCGCATCCCCTGGGGAGACGACGTCTGCCATCAGGTCTGCGACGGCCTCCGGACCTTGCTTCAACTCAAGGGACTGGGACCGAAGCACAACGAATCCGCCGAGGCGCTCTTCGCCCGTTTTCACAGGATCCGTGAAGGCGAGAACCATACCTATGAAGACCCTCAAACAATCCGCGTCGGCACGATGTCCCGCGTGGATCGGGTCAGACACAAGCCTTCCAATCGGATTTTCGTCCGAAAGACCTTCGAAAGGGAACCGATCTTCGGACTCGCGGATTCGGGTTTTTTCAACGAGGCCCGATTTACGCAACGCATGGGATCGCGAAGCGCCGTCCAGGTCTTGGACTACGGGGCAACGCCCGATGCGAAACCGTTCCTCGTCTTTGAGAACATGGCGGGCGACCTGCGCAGCCTCTTTGATCCCCAAAAACCGCGGGACGTCCATCAGGAGGCGGTCAAACTGACGTCTCTCATACTCCACGCGCATTTTCATGGGATCATCCACCGCGACATCAAGCCGAGCAATATCCTCGTGGATGAAGAGGGCAACTACCGTCTGGCGGATTTCGGTCTCGCTCTCTACCATAACGAATTGGATTGCCTCCCCTCCTTCAGCTATTTCCACGGAACGCCCGCTTATATGCCCCCCGAAGCGCGGAAGGAGCTCAGGAGCTTCGTGCCCAATTTCGGCATGGACGTCTATTCGATGGGCATGACCCTCCTCGAAACCGTCACCGGAAGATTTTTGCCGGAACGATTCAGCGGCAAAGACGTCTCGAAGCTTCTGGGGATCCGCGACGAAGGTTGGATGCGGTTTTTCCGCCGCGTCTTGGAGGCGGACGGCAACTCCCAGTGGCAGTTGGAGCGGCTCGCCGCCATCGTCAACAAGGCGATGTCTCCCTACCCGAACGAACGCTACCGCCACGGCGGCGAGATGTTCAAAGACGCCTACGAAACTCTTAAACCGAGCGTGATGTCCATCATCCCCATGGTCGAAGCCATCCGGGAATCCATGAGGACCAACGGATCGGACCAGGCCGACACCGTCGTCGATCGCCCCAGAAGGGACGAGGGATGATCACGCCTTTGCAATCGGTCCTAATCGAGGGTGTTTCCTTCCCCTTGGCAGGAGGCAACCTCTCGCCCCTTCATCAATCCTTCGCACGCTATTTCGGTCCCCAGGCGACGCTTCATGACTTGGTCCGCTCCTTTGAAGGCGAGGGCGCCAATCTCAATCTGACGTCTTTAAGGATCGAGACGACGTCTCCGGACACCTTCGAGACGCATGCGGAGTTTCACGGACCGGACCGGCAATACGAAGGGACCTGCCGCTATGTCTGGCGTCGTCTTCCGGACGGGTCGCTCGCGCGAACCAAGGACGCCGCTTTGCAGATTACGGGCTCGCACGACCGTCTTTCGCTTCAGATCCACGGCAATCTCATGGAATTCGCGCGGAAGAGTGGGATCGTCAGCCAATTCGACATCGAGGCACGCGACGTCGGACGCTACGCCTACCGCTTCATGCACGGCGTACGTATCGAAGACGACACCCTTCAGGACATCGAGCGCGAGTTGCGCGCGCACGCCGCCCGTTTCGGCGTCCCCTTCGACGAAGCCAAGTTTCGTCAACTGCAAAGCCCCCGCGATCTGTCCGACTTCATCCTGCTCTCCGACATCAACCCGGTCTGGATGAACGTCGTCGACCAGATCATTCACCGGCATGGTTATCGCTTCACGGTCGACCAGGTGGTGGATGTGGCGCGCAGGCCCGGCTTGGCCCTCCTCCTCGACCGCCACCGTTATGGGATGACCTTGGACATCCGGAACGAGACC
>CAZWYB010000004.1:32229-33093 GCA_964637745.1 uncultured Pseudomonadota bacterium | reverse complement strand
GGTCGGTCGCGATCGCGACGGAGCCATCGCCTGGCATCGCTACGGTTCTCTCAGTCCCGAATTATGGAAGGGATGCCAGGCACCCCGCTATTTGCAGGAAGTGACGGAAAAGTTGCTGAAGAAGAATCCCACCGAGCGGTTCTCGAGCGCCCGCGTCATCCTGAACTTCCTGAACCTCGCGACGCGCGGACGCTACCGCGAGGTCGAGCGGGAATCGGCGGGGCGCATTCCGTCGCACGGGCCTCTCGTCGAACGGTCAGAGGTCTTGGAAGGGCTTAAGAAAAAGTTCGACGGAGGATCCCCCTCGGTCGTTTTCCTGCACGGGGAAGAGGGGATCGGAAAGTCCCGCATCTTGGAGGAAATGCGCCATCACGCGGAACTGAATGAGGTCCCTTTTCTCGATCTGACCTGTCAAAGGGAGTCTCCCGCCTGGCCCCTCATCGAGGCGTACTTGGGTTTGGCGCCGTCGGACGATCAGGAGGCGTCGATTTCGGACTTCCTTCCCGGCGCCGGCACGGGCCGGGATGCCTGGGGGACGAAGGAGCGCGTCGATCACGTCGTCGAATCGGCGAAGGAGAAGCCCGTCTGCCTTTTGCTGGACGACTTTCAGAAGGCCGATACGGAGACTCGCCGGTTGGTGGAAGGGCTTCGCGAGCGCGTCCGCATGGGCGCCGTGCCTGCGGCGGCAAAGCTTTTCGTAATGACGGCCGAAGAATCCCAGGGGGGCGGCGATCTCGATTTGCCGCGTCTCACGCACAAAGGCGTCTTGGACCACCGGAAACTCGGGTTGGGAGAGAGCGACGCGAACGACCCGGGGGCGGAGGCGATCCAGTGGGTATCGGGAAGGCCCCCCTTAGGGCGGGG
>CAZWYB010000004.1:0-32219 GCA_964637745.1 uncultured Pseudomonadota bacterium | reverse complement strand
GGCCATATCGGGGAGTCCGCCCAGCCCGGTGATCCCGGCGGCGGAGGCGATCCATCGGTATTCGGGAGGGCTCCCCTTGCTGATGGCGGAAAGCGTGAGATTCCTGGCGCCGCATCTCTACCGGGGAGAATCAATCGAAGACCTTCTTCCCAAGGCGGATGTGGGCCTCCTCTATGAAAAACGGATCGAGCCTCTTCCCCGGGAAACAAAGGATTTGCTGAATCTCATGGCGGTTTTTTTTCGGCCCGTCCAAGAATCCGAATTGGCAAAAACCCTTGGCGCGGATCCCGGGGTTTTTCGGGACCGGCTTCAACTCCTGATCCGGGAGGGGCTGGTCGAAGGGGAGCTCACGGGAACCTACCAACTCTCCAGCCAAGCCCTCGCTCTCGACCTGATTCGACTTCTCGCGCCGGAAGAGAAGGCGCTCCTTCATCGTCGCATTGCGGACGGTCTCGACCGTTTGCAAACGGCCCCGTCGGAGGAAGTCGCGTTTCATATGGCCCGGGGCGGGAAGGAGGACGAGGCTTTGCGTTTATACAAAGAGGAGGCCGATCGGTTCGCCGCGGAAGGCCGGACGGCCGCCGCCTGCCGGTGTCTGGTGAAGGCCCGCGAACTCGAAGAGGAGGGTTCCGAGGAGTGGCAGGAATTAACTCTCAAGTCGGCACGGCTCCTCATTCTGACCGGCGCGTATCAGCAGGCGCGCGAGAACCTTCAAAGATTGGGCTCGTTTCCGTCCTCCGCTTTTTGGGAAATGAAAGGCACGATCGCCTACAAAGAACGCGATTTCCCTTCGGCTCGAGAAAATTTCGAAAAGGCGATCGCATTGATTCCGCATGAGGGAAGCCTGCGTAGAATTCTGCTGCGAAACGCCGTCGGCAACGTCGAGCTCCAGGCCGGGAATCGGACCGAGGCGGAAAGGATTTTTCGCGAGACGCTCGTTCAGGAAGAGGCGTTGGAGCCGGAGAATCGCGTTAAGGTCACGAACAACGGCCTCGGGCTTCTTCTGTCTTTAAAGGGCGACCGCGACGGGGCCGTTCGGCTCTACCGGGAACGTTTGGAGAGGATCGGAACGGCTCGCGTGGCCGAGAGGATCACGCTCCTGAACGGCCTCGGATTCGCCCTCCTTCAGGGCGCGCGATGGGAGGAGGGGATCCGTCATCTGCGGGAGGCTTTGGCCTTGGCGGAATCGTCCGGCGCGTTGGCGGCCGTTTTTTCCATCCTCGGCAATCTGACGTACGGTTTGATGAAGGAGGCGCGTTACGCGGATTGTCTACCCCTCCTCCGCAAGACGATTTCCTATCAGGAACGTTTCGGGTCCCCTCGCGACGTCGCGTTCAACTTTCTCCGCCTCGGGGGCGCCTACCTCAGGCTGAATATGGAGGAGGCCGCGGCCGAATGTTTTGAAAAGGGCCGCCGCCTGGCGGAGAGCACGTCCGATGAAGCGTTGACGGCCTGGTTCGTTCTCATGGAGGGATGCCGGCTTCGGGAGACCGGAGATACCGAAAGGGCCCACAAGCTTTTGGAGGCCTCTTTTCGGATGGGAGAGGAGCTTCAGGACGCGGGAATCGACGGCTGGAGCCGCTATTTGTTGGCCGAAATGAGCCTGGATCGGAACGACGACGCCTCCTGCCTGCGTTTTATCGAGGGGGACCGAACCGATCACCGGGACGAGGAGCTCGTGATCCGGACGGACCTCTTGCGCGTCCGGATGATGATCCGCAAAGGGGAGAGGGTTCCGGCCTTGGAGATATTAACGCAATTGGAGAATCGTTGTCTCGAGCAGCGGTTTCATGAGACACTCTCTTCTGTTTATCACACAAGGTTCAAGGCGGAGTCGGCGATGGGGCGCATGGACGAGGCGGAACGTCAGCTGGAAAAAGGGATTCAGATCATCGAATCCTTGGCGGAAGCCCTTCCCGAGGAGTTTCGGGATCGTTACCGTCGCTCCCGGGAAAGACTCCAAATGTACGAGGATTGGGAAAAGGTCAGGCCTGGTCATTTGAAGGATGACTCGAACCCCCTCTTATCGCCCCACAAAGATCGCCAAGATCAGAAAAATCAGCCGGAAGGAAAACATCGTTTCCGCGGTTTGATAAAACGCTATTTGCATCTCGGGACGAAGGTCATGGGGGCGGCGATCGCCGTCATCGCGCTTTTCGGTCCCGGCTGCCCGTCGCCGGCGACGCCGTCGGCCCCGCTCGAGATCCCTTCTACGTTCGATGTGGCGACCCCCGGCGCCAGCGTGACCAGCAGTTCTTCGGCGACCCTCGCCGTGAACGCCTTGGGTCTCGAGGATCCGGTCGTGGCCCTGACCCTCAAATGGGCGGAAGTGGATAATTTGCAATGTGTTCAGGATGCGGATTGCGCGGTGCTCTTTCCCAACGGTCCCGTCTGCGCGAAAGATCCGGCCAGTGGCCGCAATTATTGCAGTTACCGTTGCGACAGCGGGTCGACGCAGGCCGAGCGCGACAGCAATTGCAACGCCTTGGGCAACAACGCCACCTGCAACGCCGACGGCGTCTGCCTCGGACCCGGCTCGCTCTGCAATTCGGTTCCACCGGAGACGGAATTCGTCGAGTGCGACAATGCGGGAGGGAAACACGAGCTCTTAAGCTGTTGGTCCGAGGCCCGCAAGACCGATCCGTCAGGTCAGGACGACCCGAACGGCGTCTGTACGTTGAACGAAACGACGGTCTTGGTGAGGTTCATCAATTGCCAGAAACGCGACCCCAACAACACCCAGAACGCCGTCCTCTTCAACGGCATCTTCCGTTCCGCCTTGGTGATCGGCCAGACGTGCACCGACCCAACGGTCTTGGAACAACGGTTCGCGCAGGTCCAAGCCTCGGGAGGTTGCCGTGACGATGACGCCTGCGTCGGAAACGATCCCTTTCAGGAGGCCCAGTGCGTTTGCAAGGGGTCCGACGGAAAGGTGACGAGGTTCCAAGATGATGCATCCGGTTGCGGCGGAGGGAACGGGAGTTGTTGCCGGTTCATTCCCGTTCAGGAACATGCGGAGTCCAATGACGTGACCGGCGTGAGCGACGGCGCCGCGCTCGCTTTTGCGGCGGGAAGCGATCACGGGCTTTTTTCGATGGATTTCACGACGGGCGGTTACCGCCTCTGCAATCAGAATAATTTCACCTTCACGGGTACAATCACCGTCAACGACCAGACGAGCAACACGACCACGACCTGCAATCCCTTCGGAGCGGAGTTGATCGACGACGGCCACGCCGACGGCGTCTGCGCCCTCAAAGAATATTGCGGACCTGCCTCCAGCATCCCGGCGGATTGTCCCAAGCAATAATTGTTTCCGATCGTTATCAATCCGGGGTCCCTTGAGAGAATATCTGCCTCCGGTCATTTTCTATCTTATTGAAATTTAAATGGTTTTAGTTCTCGCCGATTGGCCCTCCCTTTGCTCTTAGAGAAGAGATGAGGATGGGGGATTCATGAAAACATCACTTGGCTTTGGGGCCTTATTGGCGGCAATGGTTCTTTGCTCGGCTTGTTCGGTTTCGCCTTCGATTCCTGTGGGGGCGCCCCAGAACTCAATGGCTTCCGCGGCGAGACATGACGACGCAAACTCGGACACGGTCGTTGATGACGCGGTGGTTGAAAACGATGCGAAGACCGAAGTCTCTTCTCCCATCATTCAAGACAAAACGCCTGAACCTGTTGCGGAAACCCCGGCCCCCATGGTCGCTCAAGCCGACTCCCACTCCGACGGAACGACCGCCTCCGTTTCCTCCACCGCCGTGACTCCGGTGTTGAGCGCGCCTTCCGATCCTGCGATCATCTACAATCCCGAAATGAGGATGGCGGCCCGTACAAATACCGGCGACGTTCGCCCTTCCGATTTTCACGATGGTGTCTTCGCTTCCTCGAGTGCCCAGCAGATCAACCCCCAGGCCGTCAACGAGGCCCGATAAAATCTCTCTCTGGTTCAAACAGGGTAGCCCGGATTCTCACTTTTTTTGTCTGTCTTCAATATCAAGTTCCTCGACCCTATTTCTGAGTGTCAAGCCGCTGATCCCAAAGGAATTACCCTTTTTAATGATCCTTACGACGGCATCTTTCAGCGCTGCCCCTCCCTCGGGTGTGGAATAATGGCGCTCGTACTGTTGCCAGGCGCGGGCCAAGACATTGATTCTTACACTTCTTGCATCCTCGAACCAACCTGGTGCGAAATCCGTGGCCTTTTCATAATAGCTTGCAGCGATGAGATGGTCTCCTCTCATCCGTACTTCGGAAGCTTTATAACTATATAGCTCATAAACCCTTACTCTGAATCTAAGAAACATGAGCATCTGATAGTCTTTCTCCTTTGCCGTTGGTGCATGCGTAGCGGCGTTCAGAGAATATTGGTAAGAAGCCTTCAAGGCGGCCACCCCTCGATCGAATTCGCCAATATGAATGAGATAGTCGCCATATTTGTGTTGCATTTCTTCTAAACGCTTAAAACTCTCATAGACAGACTTTCCAGCTTGCGGCTCCTTGGAAGCGAGTTCGATCGCCTTCTCGTAGGCCGTCTTTGCTGATTGGATCTTTCCTGCGTAGTTAAGCTCCCAAGCCTTATCGGCCCAATCCCTGACGGCCATGTCGTTGCTGAAGAAGTGCAGGATGCGCCTGAAAAGGGATGGTTTCGCCGGATCGCTGAAGCTGAAAAGGAAACGACCTAGTAAGACGGCCGCTATTGCGACCGCTTCGACTTTGAGGATCTCGGGTGACATCGCAAGAAGACCACCTAAGGAGAGCGCGCCCCCCGCGAGGGGGGAGGTGTCGAAGGAGGATTGAGCCGTTTTAGGAGACGAGGTCGGAACCTCGATCATCTGGCCGTGAAGCCCAGCCAAGGCCAGCCGAAACTCAGGGGAGAATCTTGCGTCAGAAAGACCCGTCTTCGTCGAACGATCGAGCGTGAGTCGATAGGTTTTACTCTTCTTGTCGTATTGAATGGCGACTGGGAGCGAGACGTTGCCCTGTTCATCAAATAAGTTTCTAGAATCCGAGGGTGCCCCAGGCTGCAGAGACTTGATCTCTCCCGTCCTTGGGTCGAGGGTCACCGTGACGCGGGTCCCGTCGTAAGGGGCCGCCTTCCCGGTCGGCTCCGACGGGGTCTCGGCGAGAAATCGCGTGACCGCCCCGACCGTCGCCTTTCTGACGGTCTCTCGGATTGATGGGAGGTCCTTGAGGGAGGGGAGTGTATTCGAGAAGAGATTCGTCACGGTCCGCCGATTTCCTGGAGGCTCCGTTAGGCCTTTAAACTCCTTGCTCGAGGAGAATGGATCAAGAGCGGGGCGGATCGATTTCTCGATGTCGTCCCTGAGTTCATCGAAGGATTTTGGAAACTCCTCGACGCGGAACTTCGCCAAATCCTCTCGGCTCTCGGGCCTCATTCCTTCTCCTTCGCCTATTGTGAATCCCATACGGTCCTCCTTTTCTAACGGGTTATGTTCGCCGCCACATCGTCGTCTGGGACGCCGTTGTCGTTCGCGGGCGAACGTTGTTTTAAAAGCCTTTGTTTGGATTTTTCGACCTTCGACTGGAGATCGCCGAGTTTCTCGGGGTTGAGGGCGTAGGCCCTGCTATTCCTTTGCTTCTCGGGCGATTTTGCGAGGTGGTCGCGATACTTTTCTAAGAGTCCCTCCAATTGGTTCGTCAGCGAAAGGGCCGTCGAGCGGTCCGGCGATCTCCTTCGGAGGGATTGAAGTCCGTCGATTTCCGCCTCCAGTTTAAGGCGGGTCTTATCCAGGCGCGCGATCTTGATGCCTAATTCCTCAGCGGCATCGAAATTCTTCGCGGCCCGGAAGATGCCGTTTCCGAACGTTTCGAGGGCAAAGAGGAAGGCGGCGTCATGAAGAAGATTTGGATGCGTGAGGTCGCTGATGACGTTCGCGAATGAACCGTTGTTTTCGAGGTTGCGGTAGACGGACAGGACGCCGTTGTTCCAAACGTGCAAGGCGCCGACCGTAACGGGAAAGCGGACCGGAAAAGGGAGCTTCCGAGACCAGCCTTTAAGACCGAGACTGTTTTCGGCCAGGCGGCCGACACGTCCCGTGACGAAGTTTTGATAGTGCATCATCAGACCGTCGAACAAAACCCCCACGCCGGTCTGGATGGGATGTGCGGCCATATTTTTGAGTTCGTTGACGACACCGGCGCCTTCATACTTCGCGGTCAGCAGGCGGTTGGATATATTGAATACGGCGGTGCCGGACCAGAAGGCGATGTGGCCGGCGGCCGTTTGACCCAGGAAACGGGTCGCAAGCGGGCCCATGAATTTCGTGGTGATGCCTCCGAGGGCCATGCTGGCGGTGATCGTGACGGCGGGGACCGCGAAATTCTCGACATATCGTTCATACCAACGAAGGGACGCGACCTTACCCTTGATGTCCTCATTTTGGGAGGCGTTGTTCAGCTGCCTCAAGGCCTCGTACCCGCGCGCCCGGACTTGTGAATCATCGGAACGGATCATTCCGCGCGCGATTTTAAGCCCCTCGATCATGTCTGGAATGGGATCCGGTCCGACCATGACACCGACATGCCGTTTGATCCAATCCGAGCGATGCGCCTTGGTTTCCTGGCTTTCGAGGTGGGAAATCGTCTCGCTGACGGCCGCATCCGTCCCCTTTTCGTTGACGATGTCGTTCAGGCGCTGATATCGGGCGATCCTTTGCTCGAAGGCTCTGTGTCCTCCCACATCGACATGGAAGATCTTGGCGCTGAAGGGGCTGATGTCTCCCAAGATGTCTTTTAACTTTTGCTCTCGTCCGTTTCCGTCCGTCCAAGTGGGAGAGCCCGGGAGCGTCTCGATTTTGTCTCGGAGGTTGGAGCGGAGATATCGCTCCTCCGCCTCAAAGACCGATGGGCCGACCCTTTTCAGGAGAGCCAGGGCCTCGGGGATGTTGTTGAGAGGGATGGATTTGATCTTTTCAATCTCAGCGGCCGCCGGCCGGTATTCCTGACGGAGATGATCGAGGATCTCGGTGACTCGATTCATGCCTTTCAGGTCTCTGTTACGGAGGGATTTCTCCGCGTCGACGTCGAGGGAGGCCCGCTTCTGGAGGAAGTAACGTTCGTGTTCCTCCAGGCGACTGATCAGTAAGTGTTTGGTGTCACTCACATCCGCCCAAGTGGTATGACGGCAGTCGTCGGTCGGTTCGGGTGTTTCAAAAATGATCCGGGAATAGCGGGGGAGGGCGGCCAAGGCGCCGCCGGTTTCATCAACTTTTGGAGCTTCTTTTTGACTGCTGATTTTTTTTAAAAACTCTTCGACGGGGGCGCCGACGTAGAGCCTCGCGAGGCGGTCATTGAGGGCCGTCAACTCTTGCACGTTGTGGACCGGTTCCTCACGGTAGTCCGAGAACATCGTTTGATCCCGGATCGGGTCGTAAGAAGAAAGGGAGGGGTTGTAGCGTCCCCGATCAAAGGCTCGCGCGCTTTCTCGGACAAGGGTTTCCTTCATATCTCCATAAATCTCTGAGATGAGATGCGCGGTGATCGGGTTTTCCCGAGATAAGCCCTCATAGGCCTTCATGACCGCATCGTTTCGAATCGCCTCCGCAGGGACCTCCATGGGATCCACGTCGCCCTGGACGGCGGATGGGTCGAGTTCGAAGGCGAATCGGGAGTTTCGAGGGCGCTGAGCGGAGACGACCTCGATCATATTGGCCTTGTAGGGCTCAAGCTGGGTGTAGCGTTCGATCTGGCTCGTAAGGTTGTAGCCCTCACCGATGAGTCGCTGATTGTGATAAAGAATGCCGGCCAGGATCTTCGTCTTGGCTTCCTGGGTGAGGGTGGAGAGGTCGATATGCCTGGTTTCCAACTTCGAGAGGGAATCGAGTGGAGGCGCGATCTCGGAACGATAGATTTCCGGATACATCCTTCGCACGCGGTCTGGGAGATCCTCAACGGCGTGGGTGACTGCCGATATCTCGTCTTCAATCCGCTGGACCAAGGCCGCATCGACGGTCTCTCTGGGCACGGTTCGAAAGACCTGCCATTCGCCCGGACGCGGGAACCTCGGTTCGGTGAACGCGAATTCGCGGGCCAACCGGAGGTGTTCGAGGGCCGCCGCATAATCGCCCTTATTCATTTGCTCATGAGCGACCGCGACCCACGTCTTGGGATCTCGCGTCAGCTCGATGAAGGTCTTCTGTCGCGCCTCATCACGGATGTTGAGCGGCAGCGGCGCACGATGGGGTTTTAGGATTTCGTAGGCAACGACCAAGTTGTGGGCCTTCTTCGCCCACTCCGCGAGCTTGAGGTCTAAGGTGATGTCATTTTTCAATCCCCCGCGCAGTTTGAGGCCGATTTGAAGCGCGCCTTCATAATCGCCCTTGGCGGCGTAGGTCTCCGCCTCCGCTTCCATTCTCTTCCGAAAAGAGGAGACGAGGGACCCGATCTTCTCCAGACCACCGAAGAGGCAGGGGAGGATGGATGTGGCTCCTCCTGTGATCATGTTGAAGTAAGACCGGGTCCCAGTCTCCACAGGGGGATGAGGGGTCGTACTCGTAGTTGGTTTAAAGTCGTGTCGAGGCGAGTGGGACCGCTTCGCGTTGTGTGCTGTAAGAGCTCTTATGGACACGTCTTGAATCTCCTTGACCGATGAGAGAGCAAGAGGCGTGCCAATAATGTGAGCCGTATCTAATTGTTATTAATTAAGAAATTGCTTGTTAATGTTAATTAACAGAAATAATTATAATTGTTTATGATTAATTACATCCTGAAATGTGAACAATTGTGAATTATATTTTAATGTTAATTTTAATTATCAATATCCAATTTTCTGAATGATCCAAGCCGCTTGTCGACCTCGGCAGCGCGAATCTTTGTTTGGCACCCACCTTGCTCTTATGAATTCCCATCGAAAGGAGAATGTTTATGGGACTCTTAGATAAGATCGGGACCGCAGCAGGATCATTGGTTGGGGATGCCTTAGGCGGATTTGGTTCTTTGGTGGGCGGGACATTAGGTGCTGTCGGCGACACTATTTCTGGTGGCCACCACGCCTCCTCACCATTCGGCGAATTGTTGTCTCTCAATTCATCGGCGATGATGCACGAGTCCGACAATATGTTCCGGGTCGGCATGGCGCAGGTGGGCCAGCAGATGATGCAAGCACAGGCGATGTTCACCTTGGGTCAGGCGCAGATCGCTGCGGGGCTTCAGCAAGGTCGCGAACAACTTCAGAACTCGCTGAAAATCGCGGAGCTGGATTATCAGGCCCGCGTCGACAAGCAGGAAAACGATTTTGAGGAGAAAATGGGCGCGCTCGATCTTCGCCGATACGAGATCGATCACCCGGCAACCGCTTCAATGTCCTTCGAGTGACAACTAATTATAAGGAGAAAGTTATGAGCACAAAAATTATCTCACTCGTTCTTTTGACGACCCTCGTTGCAAGACTCGCATATGCCGCAGCGGGAGATCTGTTTCCCAGCTTTGGGACCAACGGCGTGGCGCTTTCAAACTTTAGTACGGTTAAAGCATCAGGAATTGCCATACAGCCGGATGGCAAGATCGTCGTGGTCGGTACCGACGGATCGGATTTGATCGTGGCGCGTTATAAAGGAAACGGCCAGCCAGATCCCTCCTTTAATCAGGGTATGGGCTTTGCCGTCATGACGATCGCTTCCTTAGGCGGTGACGCAGACGATCGCATCGAAGTCGGCGGAGTGGCTTTTCAAAAGGGTGGACCCTTCGGTGACGCGATCGTCGTCGCCGGGACAAAGTTAAGCTGCAATGTCGCATCCTCCTGCAAGGGAGATCTCCTTTTGGCCCGCTATCGCCTCGATGGAAGTTTGGAAAGATACGTCGTGAATGACCTGGGAGCCGATGAACGCCTGAACGCCGTCAAGGTTCTAAAAGATGGCAGGATCCTGGTTGTCGGGAAACGAGACAACGGCAGTGATTCCGATTTTCTCGTGGCCCGCTACGACGCGGATCTCAATTTGGATTCGTCGTTCAACCGGAATGGTTGGATCCATACCGACTTCGGTGATCAAGAGGAGGCGGCAGCGCTTGCCATCAGCGAGGAGGAACAACGGATCGTCGTCGGCGGGACTTCGGGGATCGATCCCCACCAAAAGTTCGCTCTTGCCGTCTATTCCGCGGATGGCCGCCTCGATCGATCCTTTGATGGAGACGGGCTCCTCACCATCGATCTTGTCGATAAGACATACGGCAAGGCCGTGGGGATTCTTCCGGACGGCCGCGTGATTATCGCGGGCCTAGTGGTGGATCGGAACAGCAACAGCGAGTTCGCGATCGCCAGCCGGAATGCCGACGGAAGCCCGGATGCGTCGTTCGGCGGGCTCGGCATGGCGCGGCTGACCCTCCAAATTACAAACGAGACCGTGATCTCAGGACTTGAAGTCATGCCCGACGGTTCATTGATCGTGGCGGGTTACAACCTCGATCGCCACACTGGCTGGAGCGACTTCGCCCTCGCCAAGGTCCTGACCTCCGGCTCCGACAATGGACGACTCGATCCGAGTTTCGGGACTCGTGGTTATACGACCACCGATGTCGGAGGAGTCGATTTCGCCGTCGGTCTTGTTCGCGATCCCAACGACGACAGTGTCATCGTGGCCGGCACCAGTCTTCGCAGCTCTACTTCTGAATTTGCTCTGGCCCGTTACCAGACGAAGACGGCTGAATCTCTTACCGTTGTCGCGATGCCGCTCGCCCCGCAGACTTTCGTGACTCAACTTCATCCCCCCGCAGGTTCTGCGACAGCCCCTGCGCCCGTTCCCGTTCCGGTGCCGCCTCCCGCAACCCCAACTCCTCCTGCGGGAGGCGGCGCCTTGTTGAGTACGCCCGTTACCGTGACTCCCGGGCCGGCAACTCCGTCGGTTCCAGAAAGTCCATTAGGTGAAGCCCCCGCGATTCACGGAAAAGTCGAGGCGCTTGCGCCGTCGGCCGGTGGATCGGTCGCCGCCCAAGCACCTACGGGTGGTTGCAGCTTGGTGAGATGAATCAAAGAAATTCTACATCACGATGATGTACATACCTCGGGACGAGCGATCGTTTCCGAGGGGCTCAGGGAGGGCGGGGGAAACCCCGCCCTTTCCTTTTTTTAACGTCAGTGAGCCGTTCTTTTTAGCAACATTTTTTCATCGTTGACGACAATCTCATTGAGCCCCTCGTCCGATCCTTCCCCGAGGAACGTCCTTAAACAAGGAGGTTCCATGAACTACACTATTTGCGGCATCCCTATGGCCCTGATTACGCACCCGCAAGGTTCGTGGTTAGAGGGGATCAATCCCGTCACCAATCTTCAATGGCGAAAAGGCGTCGATTCCTTTTGGAATGAGGGGGCTCGCTACTGCCTTCTGGAGCCTCAGATTCGAGGGGAGATGACGGTCAGGCATCTCGAGAGCCTGCAGGCCGTCTTTGATAGGGTCGGAAGGGATAATTTGCCGCCCGCTTGGGACAATCAAAAACCAAATTGGCAATATAAAGACTCGCTTGTTGTGAGAGAGGTCTCGGGCTTGGGTGAAATCGCCCTCTTCGCGTGGAACCCGACGATGTCAAGTCAGGAATTCGACGGGGACAGTCAACCGGTCGTTGATGTGAGCTGGTATCATGCGAAGGGCTGGACGCTGGCTCAAGGGGGACTTTACCTGTTGAACGATGCCCAATGGGAATGGAGCGCTGGAAAGGGGGATCTCCTCGACTCCGAGGGTGGAAAGTTGGCCCATTGTAGCATCGGAAGAAGGGAGCGAAAGACGATTGAAGTGGACGACCAAAAATATGGAAACGGGCCCTTCGGTCTTCGCCACAAGATGGGAAACGTTTCGGAATGGGTGGAGAGAAATCCCGGTGCCAAACATCCCTACGGCCTACGCGGCGGTTCCTGGAACGATAGTCATCCGCAGGATTTGCACCCTGACATCCGCAAGGACGAACGCCCCGACTACCACGACATCCGCACCGGATTTCGGGTCGGCGCGGCGTTCCATTCCCAATTTTTGAGAGAGAAAAATTCATAAAGGAGACAAGTATGTTATTGGTTACGTCCTTCAACCTTAGTCCTTCTGTTTGCTCCAACTCATTGGCTCAGGCTTAATTTCCGTTCACTCGAGGCGAGCCGGTCCTCCCGACCCAAGACCGTCTCTCATCCCTTTTCCATCATGCAGAGTTGCTGCAGATCGCAAATCCAACGGCCTATGCCGAGAGGCTCCTGGGAACGGGCGGCGCGATTTGTCTGGTCTCCAAGGGAGGGAAGCCCGACGACGAAAATACGGGTTCCCGTCTGAGCGCTTTTTCGGAGGCGGTGGGCCGCAAGGATTGGAAACAGGCCTTTCGTCTGGCGAAGCTCGTCAAGAGCGCCGAAGAATGCCATTCCTTTTTGGGGGCCCTTCCTGGGACGGAAGTCACAGGTCGTCATTATGAAATCCAGCTTTTGCGGGATATCCTTGAAGAATCCTCAGAGCGCGCGTGGTTGCAGGCATCCGCCTCGGTATCGCCGGAGACGATTTGCAAAAGGATCGACGAGGAAATAGAGCGCTCCCTGAAATGTCCCGCCGAATTCATCCGCATCCTTTCCACCTTGGTCATCGAACTGGAAATCTCCGAAGAAACGCTGAAGGGAGAGGGCGAAGTGATCGGCTTCTTGTCAGTCCTTCTTGGCGAGACGAGCCCGGTTCCAGTGGAAAAGGCATTTCCCGACTTCATCCGTTATCTGCACCAACCGTCGCAATTCGTCAGGATCGTCACCTGGATGGGCGAGGTGAAGGACATCGTCGCCTCCCTCTTGATGAGCCAACGGCCGGAGGCCTTGGAGAACCTCGTCTATCTCGGCGTTCATCACCCCGCGTTTTACGAGGCCTACTTGAAATGGGACGACGAGGGCCTGGGACCGGTCAATCTCGATCATCAGAGGATGCTTTTTAAGCGGCTGAGAATGGACGGCCAGGATGGGCTGAGAGTTATCTCGAACAAACTGCGAAGTGCCGATGCTCTCCTGGAGATCATGGCGCGTGAGCCCGGGTCCGATTTTATTCTCGATTATCTGGAGACCATATCGAGCCTCGAGCGGGTGTCTTCTCGATTAAAAATTCCATTAAGGCTTCGCGTACAGCTCCTTAAGGTGAAGGAGAGAATGGAGAGCTTGAAGCATGTCTACAGCGCCTTATTCGAATTCAAGATACGTCGGTCCGAGGTTCAAAAGGCCAAAGCAAGACAAAGGGCCTATGACAGGGCCATGCGCGTGTTAAGGAAGCTCCTCTGATCGTATACGAAGAAATGATAAAAAGTGAACGTTGACTTCGTCCCGCCGATTCCTCACTATCTTCGGTCATGAGAGCGCGGAACCTTCGCCCACGCCGTCTCCGTTCCCGTGAAGCCATACGACGTATGGTCCGCGAGACGAGGCTTTCCGTCGATCAACTCGTCCTGCCGATCTTCGTGAAAGAGGGCAGGGGCGGCCCGGTCTCCTCCATGCCGGGTGTCTTCCAATATTCGGTGGTTGAGGCGGTGAAGGAGGCCAAAGAAGCCTCCAAGCTCGGCATCCCTGCCGTGATCCTCTTCGGCATTCCCTCCAAGAAAGATGCGCGGGCTTCCGGGGCGTATGATCCTAAAGGAATCGTTCAAAGGGCGACTCAGGCGATCAAAGACAAAGTGCCCGAGATGGTCGTGATCACGGACGTCTGTCTCTGTGAATATATGAGCCATGGGCACTGCGGGATCGTTGAAGGCGGAAAAATCTTAAATGACGAGAGCCTCGAGCTCTTGCGGCAGGCCGCGCTTTCGCAAGTCCAGGCAGGGTCCGACATGGTGGCGCCGTCCGACATGATGGACGGGCGCGTCGGGGCGCTGCGCCGGGGGTTGGAAGAGGCCGGTTTCTTCGAGACGCCAATCATGAGCTACGCCGTCAAATACTCCTCGGCCTTTTACGGGCCGTTCCGGGACGCCGCGGAATCGACGCCCCGGTTCGGCGACCGAAAGACCTATCAGATGGATCTGGCGAATAGCCGGGAAGCGATGCGGGAGGCGAGGTTGGATGAAGAGGAGGGCGCCGACATCCTGATGGTCAAGCCCGCATTAGCCTATCTCGACGTGATCTCCGCGCTTCGAGCCGAAACGAAACTCCCCGTCGCCGCGTACAACGTCAGCGGCGAGTATTCCATGATCAAGGCGGCTGCCCAAAAGGGTTGGGTCGATGAAAAGGCCGTTATGATGGAAACGCTTCTTTCCATCCGCCGGGCGGGAGCGGATCTGATACTCACTTACTTTGCGAAGGAAGCGGCGAAGAATCTATCTTAAACAAAAGAGAGAAATTGGGACGGGTCGATGTTTGGTCCTCGAACGCGAAGGAGACCGGCGACCATGTTTTGATAGGCCGTTTCTTTGCATTCTTCGGTTGAACTTTGAGGATGCCTTTGAAGGATCTCTTGGACGGCTCGAAATCCGGCCCACCCGATCGGACGAGTCCAGTTGTCGAAAGATTGGTCACCGTTCAGATCCAAACCCATTAAAATGAGACCGCCGAGCGCCAATACGGCTTTAGGATAATTTTCGATTCTCTGATTCAAAAGTGTCGCTTCAGAATTTGTCGCGGCGCGCTCAACCGCGGTTAAGATCGCCGGCACTCCGGAATCGTCTGCGAGATAGATGCAGTAGCCGTTGTGTCTTACCGCTCGAACGGCCCTGCCGGACGGAGTGCGAATCCAATCGATATTATTATGCAACTTGCTGGAGATGATCGGGAGATTTTCGCTTTGCACCATCGTATTGAAGGCGAGAAGGAAATCGAGAGCCTGCGCGGGATGCGGATTGACGTATATCTTTCGGGCGAACCTCTCTCTATCGATACGTCCGGTGGTTCCCCGGTATCCTTGACCACCGGTTGAATCCGATGTTTCAAAGGGTTTGAGTTTGTCCCACAGAACCGCATGATTATGAGGGTTCAAGACATAGGGCGGGTCGATGAAGACAGCGGTATCCTCTAAACGGTTGATATGATCGAACCGGCCTTCCCCTCTGAAATCCTGAACGGCTCTCAGCGCGATCCAATCGCTCCAACGTTGAAAAATCGCTCCCGCATGTTGGCTCAGATAATCAGGCAATGAGATGGAGTGAGCATCAAAAAGTGGCACAGAAAGTATGGGGTGGAAGGCGCTATAGACCATGACGTCTTATCGTTGGATGAGGAAGGAAGTTGCCATATTTGACTTCCTCACTGGATCTCATATATTCTAATTCAAAGGAGAAGTTATGGCCTATTGGTCCGTATATATTTCCAAGGAAGATGAAAGCGCTCTGAAAAGGGTGCTTGAGAAACTTGCCCGCTCGCGCAAGTGGTCTTTCTCCCAGGCTGTTGCAGAAGTCTTAAGGGAGCACCTTCTCGAGGAGGGAAAGTGCCTTTCGGAAGACGAGAGATGGAGCCGTCTCGCGGCGCGTGAGTTCTTCGAAGGGTATTCCGAGAAAGACGGAGTGTATGACAAGCTTTGAGTTTGGGGAGATTCTGCTTCTCAATGCCTATCCTTTTTCAGATCTTTCGGGCCGGAAGAAACGTCCCGCCTTGGTCATTGCGGATATTGGAGATGAGGACGTGTTGGTGGCCCGCATTACCAGTGAAGGAGCGCGGGACGGTTATGATGTTTCTTTGGAGCGCTGGAGGGACGCAGGATTGCTCCTGCCGTCCACCATCAGAATTTCAAAGATGGCGACGCTGAGTAAAGAATTGATCTTGAAAAGGATGGGAAGACTGGGCTCTCCAGAACGAAGGAAGGTGAGGGCCGTTCTGCGCAATCTTTTGGGGCTTTGAGCTAGTTTCCCGCCTTCTGCTTCATCATCTTTTGCACGGCGGCCGGAACGTTCATCTTCTTGAAATCCGAAGGCGGCTCGAAAAGGGAATTCGGCTGAGGGGCCGCGACCACGTTCTTCAACTCCATCCCGGCGCCCTGCGATCCGAGGTTGCGGATGACCACGCCGTTTAAATCCTTGGCCTTCCAGATCGTTGTCGTGAGGGTCTGATCCCCCACCTTTCCCGTGAGTACGCATTTGTCGGTCGGGTGATTGTCGATGACCTCACCGGGGCTGCAGTTCTGCGACCACCCCGGGGGGATGTCCCGATGGACCAAAGGATCAAAAGGCAGCGGCTCTTCCATGTAGGTCTTTTGGGCGCCCATCAGCATCCACATCACGCCCTTGTCCAGGCGGTCGATGACCGTCATAGGCATTCCGCCGTGGTTCATCTCCATGCGGACGCCGACGGGGCTCATGTAGAATTTTCCTTGGCCGAAGACCTGACCGTTATTGATCATCTGAACGTCCGCGCTGAAGGACGGAAGCTGAACCGCCGGAGTTTCGGCTCTTGCCATTGAAGAAACGCCTGCGGCAATCAATGCGATGAGGAGGGTTATTTTTTTCATCAGACGAATCTGGCCCGGTTTCGAAAAAATGTCATGACAATTTTTCGGTCCTATTGGAAAAGATGACGATGGCCGGTCCCAAAAGACTCTTCCTGGTCGACGCCTCGGGTTACATCTTCAGGGCTTATTACGCCATCCGGCCGCTCTCGAATTCGAAGGGGCTCCCGACCAACGCACTTTTCGGATTCACCTCGATGCTCCTCAAACTCCTCAAGGATGAAAAGCCCGAAATGATCGGTATCGTCTTCGACGTCGCACGCAAGACGTTCCGTAATGAGAAATATCCCGAATATAAAGCCAACCGCGACGAGCCTCCTCCCGATCTCATTCCCCAGTTTCCTTATTTTAGAAAGATCGCCAAAGCCCTCGGCCTCGCAGTCTTGGAACTCCCGAACTACGAAGCGGATGATGTGATTGGTACGATCGCAAGGCAGTTTGAGAAAAAGTACAGTGAGCGAGGCTTGGCCGGAACGGATTCACTCCGGCCGGCCAAATGGAGCGAACGATTCAGCCGCGCCGTAACAGATGAGGGGCTCGGGGGGAGAGCGGTATCGCCCCCCGCTGAAGAAGCCTGGGAGACGGTCATCGTCACCGGCGACAAGGACATCATGCAGTTGGTCGACGACAAGGTGATGATCTACGACAGCATGAAGGACAAATGGATCCGCGAGCCGGAGGTCGTCGAGAAATTCGGCGTCGGTCCGAAACAGGTCGTCGATATCCTGGCCTTGGCGGGCGACTCGTCCGACAATATCCCCGGTGTGCCCGGAGTCGGCGACAAGACGGCGACGAAACTCATTCAAGAATTCGGCAGCCTCGAAAACGTCCTCAAAAACGCTTCCCAGATCAAAGGAAAGATGGGGGAGAAGTTGCAGCAATTTGAGGATCAGGCGCGTCTCTGCAAAGAGCTGGCGACGATCGTGACGGACGCTCCGCTGGAATACGACCTCAAAGATTTCAAGATGACCGAACCGGACCGCGATGCCTTGAGGGAGTTGTTCGAGGAGCTCGAATTCCGGCGATTTTTAGGCGAGCTCGCCCCTCAAAAGACCCTCTCGACCAAACAATACCGGCTCGTTTTGAGCCGTCAGGAATTAAAGGAGCTCGTTCAAGGTCTTAAGTCCTCGAAAGGATTTTCTTTCGATACGGAGACGACCTCTCTGGACACGATGCGCGCGAAGCTCGTGGGCGTCTCTCTCTCTTACACCTCCGGCGAGGCGTTCTATATCCCTATCGGCCATTCCTACTTAGGGGTGCCCGAGCAGCTTCCGTGGGAAGAGGTCCGGACGGCGCTGAAGCCCGTTTTCGAGGATGAGGCCTTGCCCAAGTATGCGCAGAACGCGAAGTACGATTACGAAGTTCTCTTGCGACACGGAATGACCGTCCGCGGACTCAAGGCCGATACGCTCATCGCCTCCTATCTTCTGAATCCCGACGGGACGCACAGCCTCGACCACTTGGCCCAGGAGCATCTCGGACACAAGACGACGACTTATAAGGAAGTGGTGGGGACGGGAAAAAACGAAAAGAGTTTCAGCGACGTGGAGGTTGAAGCGGCACGCGATTATTCCTGCGAGGATGCCGACGTCACGTACCGCCTGATCCCCATCCTTCTCCCGAAATTGAAGGAGGAGAAGGTCGATTCTGTTTTTAATGAAATCGAGATGCCCCTCGTGACGGTTCTGGCCGTGATGGAAAGGAGCGGGGTGCGGATCGACGAGGCCCTGCTTCATAAGGTGTCGAAGGAGTACGAGTATCAATTGAAAGAGATCGAGTCGGAGGTGCACCGCCACGCGGGAGGGGCCTTCAACCTCAATTCCCCCAAGCAGTTGGCGGAAGTGCTCTTTGAAAAGATGAAGTTGCCGGCGATGCGGAAGACGAAGACCGGTTACTCGACCGACGTAGAGGTTTTGACAGAGCTCGCCAAAACCTACGACGTCCCGCGACTGCTCTTGGAATACCGCAGCCTCTCGAAACTCAAGTCCACTTATCTGGACGCCTTGCCCAAGCTTGTGAATCCGGAGACGGGACGGATCCATACGTCGTTCAATCAGACGATCGCGGCGACCGGACGATTGTCGTCCTCGGATCCGAACCTTCAAAACATTCCTATCCGCACGGACGAGGGCAAAAAGATCCGGGCGGCCTTCATTCCGTCGGAGGGGTGCCGGCTTCTTTCGGCGGATTACTCGCAGATCGAGCTGCGAATTTTGGCGCATATGTCGGGGGATAAGAAATTGGTCGAGGCCTTCCGGCACGATCACGACGTCCACACGGCGACCGCCGCCGGTATTTTTGGGGTGACGGAAAAACACGTCACGCCGAAACAGCGGTCCGTCGGAAAGACGGTCAACTTCGCCGTCTTGTACGGTCAGGGCGCCTACGGGTTGGCACAACAGTTGGATATAGACGTCTCGGAGGCGGAAAACTACATCCGGAACTATTTTGAAAGGTTTTCGGACGTGGCGCAATACAAGGAGAAGGTTTTGGCGGAGGCGCGAAAGGAAAAGATCGTCCGGACCTTGTTCGGGCGGCTCCGACGCTTTCCCGAGATCGAAAGTCCGAACGGCAATATCCGCGCCATGACGGAGCGCACGGCCTTCAACACCCTCTTTCAAGGGACGGCGGCGGACCTGATTAAAAAGGCGATGATTGCGATTCAGCGTCGGATCGAAAAGGAATTCCCAACGGCCAAGATGTTGATCCAGGTGCATGACGAGCTCGTGTTCGATGTATCGGATGACGACGTCGATGCCTTCACCCAAGTGGTCCGGAGCGAGATGGAAGGGGTCGCGGACTTGAAAGTGCCCCTCAAGGTCGACGTGGGCGTCGGCGCCAATTGGGGAGAAGCGCACTAGCTTCCATTACGAGCCGTAGCGAGTGCTGTCCCGCGGGAAGCGGGACTAGAGCATTGACACCACTTCGTGTAGAATCCTCCTTCATGGCGAACTCGTATTTTCAGACGGACATCTCGCATCACATCTGGGATCTGAAATACCGCTACGTCGAAGGCGATCGCGTGATCGACCGCACGATCGAGGACACCTGGCGTCGGGTTGCCAAGGCCCTTGCGAGCGTGGAGCCGCGGGACCAGATCGTCTGGGAGAAGGCGTTTTATGACGCGATGGAGGGCTTCAAATTTCTCCCGGGCGGGCGCATTTTAGCAGGCGCCGGAACGGACCGGCGCGTGACGCTCCTCAATTGCTTCGTGATGGGCCGCATCGAAGATTCGATGACCGGCATCTTCGAGGGCCTGAAGGAAGGCGCGCTGACGATGCAGCAGGGAGGAGGGGTCGGCTACGATTTTTCGACCCTGCGTCCTCGAGGCGTTGAGGCCAAGGGCGCCGGAACCGTCGCCTCCGGTCCGGTCTCATTCATGAAGGTGTGGGACGCCATGTGCGCGACGCTCCTTTCCACCGGCGTGCGACGCGGGGCGATGATGGCCACACTCCGCTGCGACCACCCCGACATCGAAGACTTCATCGCCGCGAAGAGGGAGCGCGACGAGCTGAGACACTTCAATGTTTCGGTGCTCGTCACGGACAAATTTTTTGAGGCCGTGAAGACAGACGCCGAATGGCCTCTGACGTTCCCCCCCGGGCCTATTCTCCGCCGGGTTCGAGCCCGCGATCTTTGGGGGAAGATTCTTCGGTCGGCGTACGAGAGCGCCGAACCGGGGGTTCTCTTCATCGACCGCATTAACAAGATGAACAACCTGTGGTACTGCGAAGAGATCTGCGCCACGAACCCCTGCGGCGAAATCCCGCTTCCTCCGTACGGGGCTTGCGACTTGGGCTCCATCAACCTGACGCGATTCGTGCAAAACCCATTCACCGAAAAGGCGGCGGTCGATTTGGAGGGAATCGGCCGCTTGGCCGAAATCGCCGTCCGGATGTTGGATGACGTCATCGAGCTCTCCCGCTTCCCTCTTTCGGCTCAGAAGATCGTCGCTCAAAGGACGAGGAGGATCGGACTCGGGATCACGGGCCTGGCCGATCTCTTTCTCATGATGGGACTCACCTACGGGAGCAAGGAGTCACGCGAATTGGCGGCTGCGATCTTGAAGACGATCTCACATGCCGCCTATCGGACCTCCATCGAGCTCGCTCGAGAGAAAGGGCCGTTCGCCTTTCTCGAAACGGAGGGGTACCTCGAGGGGGAATTCATCTCGACCCTTCCGGGAGAGATTCGCAGGGGGATCGAGAAGGACGGCATCCGAAACAGTCATCTGATTGCGATCGCCCCGGCCGGGACGATCAGCCTGCTCGCGGACAACGTCTCCAGCGGCATCGAGCCCGTGTTTTCCTTTCGGCATGAGCGGCGGCTGCTGGACAGAGACGGCCATTTCGCAAGTTATGATCTTTCGGATTACGCCTGGAGGCTGTGGAAGGAGAGCCATCGTCCCGACGATCCGCTGCCGTCGTGTTTCATCGAGACGCATGCGCTGTCGCCCAAGGAGCATTTGGAGATGGAGGCCGCCCTGGCTCCGTACGTCGACAACGCCATTTCCAAGACCATCAATATCCCCGAATCCTACGACTTCGATTCCTTCCTCGGGGTCTACGACATGGCCTATGAGATGGGGCTCAAGGGGTGCACGGTCTTTCGTCCCAATTCGGTGAGGGGAGAGATTTTGAAGAGCATTAAAGAAGAACCCGGCTGTTGTCCCGTCTAACTTATCCCTTAAAAATCATCTTGGTATTGCCGATCGTGATCTCGTCGTTCGGCTGAAGG
Organism: uncultured Pseudomonadota bacterium; assembly: GCA_964637745.1. Lineage (GTDB taxonomy): Bacteria > UBA10199 > UBA10199 > JACPAL01 > CAZWYB01. Next base: position 11,100 of record CAZWYB010000004.1, on the reverse strand, counting down.
ACCTGTTCGCTGACGCGCTTGCCGGCGATGAAGGTTCCGTTGGAGGATTCCAGATCGAGCAGGACGTAGCGCCCTCCGACGAATTGGATCTCGGCGTGTTTGCGCGAGACCTTGGGCTCCTTCAGGACGATGTCGCTCGCCGGCGAACGGCCGATGACGACGGTGTGGTCGAGGGGGACCGTCTGAACGATTTTTCCATTCTCCAGGACAACCAGTTCGGAAGTCCGGCGCGGCGCCACTTGGGAGCGCTCGGTGGCGCCGGTTGATTCGGCCTCGGGCCGGACGGTGTCTAGGCGGATTTTTGCGGTGCTTTCGATGGATGAAGGAGGCGGCGGTTCGGGACGGCGAGCGGCGGCGGATTGCGGCGGTAGGGCAGGCGCCGAAGTGGGTGGAGGCGTTGGTTCAGGCATCGGCTTTGCCGGGGACGGAGCCGGCATTGCTCGTGGTTCGGCCGGCCGGAAAGACGGCTCTTTGACCGCTTCCGGCAAATCCTCTCCCTGAAAAATCTCTCGATGACGTTGGAGGCCTTCGTTCAGGGTTTTGAGGGCCGAGTCGAGGCGTTCGATTTCCTGCTTTTCACGCGCCGTGATTTCCTGATGCTGGGTCGACGTGTATTCGCCTAAGGTGTGCCGTAAAGAGGACTCTTCCATCTTCTCCCGATGGGATCCGATGTTGGCCTCGACCCCCATCTTCTTTTCGAGAAGAACCCTCTCTTCGGCCTCCAGGTCCCTTTTAAGGGCGATCAAACGGTTCGTCGTCTTGTCGAGTTTGGAGGCATAATCATTCCGGACCTTTTGATAGACCGAAACGCTCACCGAATCTTTGGTCTCATCCAGTTTGGCCAGGCGTTCCTTCAGCGTCCGCCGTTCCAACTTGATCTGTTCCGCCTCCCCCAAGAGTTTCTCGTTCAGGGGATGGGCAATTTCTTCGTCGCTGAGAATCTCTTCCATAGGGGGCTGTTTAGTAACTCCGCGATATTTATTGTCATTTTACGGTAGCATCGCCTTGAAGTCAATCGTGCTCCCACTTTTGTTCGGAGTGAGGATCGAGATGGCTTCACGAAAACCTTGCTCCACGGCTCCCAGAATCTTCATCCGATTTGTGGTGAGCCGGTTGAGAGGAAGCTTGCCTTGGGGGCGAATCACCGTCAGCCGGATGTGGCGTTCCGCTGAACGGGGGGCCACGCCCCAATTTTCGATCCGCTCCATGAGTTGGTTGTAGTCCCGGTAGCGTGTCTGAAAGAGTTCAGCGAGCTTCGGGTATTTCTTCTGATAGAGGCGCGGCAGGATATGAAAAAACGGCGGCTTTTTTCGATACCCCTCGGGGCGGGTGAGGATCAGGTAGATTTCGTCACAGCCTTCGTCGATCGCCTTTTGCAAGGGAACGGGATCGCTGACGCCTCCGTCGATGTAGGTCTTCCGGTCGATGACCACGGGGTGGCGGTAGGCGATGGGCAGGGCCGCCGAGGCCTTGAGGGCGGTCCAAATCGGGTCCCGACGGCTATCGAAATATTTGGGAAGGCCCGTCTCGCAATCCGTCGCCACGATAAAAAAGCGCGTCCGGCTTTTACGGATGGCCTCGACGTCCAAGGGTTGTTGCTCGCGAAAGACGGTGTGGATCAGGTAATCCAGATCCATGACCGAATGCCGGGTGGCCAATTTCTTCAAATTGATGAAGCGCCCGTCATGGAGGTATTTGGTCCAGATGACGGGAAAGAGATGGAATTGGCCGCTCACCAAATAAGCCGCCGTACAGGCGCCCGCGGAGGCGGCCGTGACGACGTCGAAGTGAGTCAGTCCGCTGTGCACCAGGGCCATGAGGGCGCCGCAGCTGTGGGCGCCCCGCATCCCTCCGCCTTCAATAACCAATCCCCGTTTCATAGCACTCTTAATATCCAACACTGCAAATAACTCGACTCCGGAAACGTCAGCAAGACCGGGTGGTCCGCGGCCGCTCCTCGCTTCTCCAAGACTTGGATCTCGCGATGCGTGTCGCGCGCCGCCTCCTTCAGCATATCTTCGAAGAGCGCCGGCGTGAAGTTCTGCGAGCAGGAACAGGTGATGAGGATGCCGTCCTTTTGCAGGATCTTCATCGCCCTTAAGTTGAGCTCTTTATTACCCCGTGTCGCCCCGCCCATGTTTTTGCGGTCCCTTGCGAAGGGAGGCGGATCCAAGATGACGACGTCGAAACGCTCGCCCGCGCTTTCGGCCTCCCGAAGAAAATCAAAACCGTTCCGTTCGACGCGGTGAATATTGCCGATCTGATTCCTATCGGCGTTCCGTCCGAGGACCTCCAAAGCGGGGGCCGAGCTGTCGACGGCGATCACCTCTTCGCTGTTCGGGGCGGCAAAAATGGAAAAGCCCCCCTGATAAGTAAAGAGATCCAACACCCGTCCGCGGGCATAGGCGGCCGAGCGCTCGTGGTTTTCGATCTGATCCAAGAAGAGCCCCGTTTTCTGGCCCTCGAGAGGGTCGACGAGAAACCGGTGCGGCCCCAGGCCGACCGAGAGTTCATCATAGCCCCCTCGGACAACCCCTTTTTGCCGGACGAGACCCTCCAGTTCACGGACCTGAGGGTCGTTCCTTTCAATGATCGCCTCCGGTTCCAGTAGTTCTTCCAAAAGAATGAGAAAGTCCTCTTTACAGCGGTCGGCGCCAGCCGAGAGCGTCTGGAACACCGCCGTTTTTCCGTACAGATCGACGATCAGGGAGGGGATGAGATCGGATTCTCCGTAAACGAGGCGTAAGGCTTCGCGGTTTTTTCTAAAAGGTTCCCGCCGCCGGACCGATTCTTCGATGCGTTTACGCCAGAAGGACCGGTCGATGGTCTCGCGCGATCTTGTGATCAGGCGGAGGGTGATTTGGGAGCGAGGGCTGTAGAAGGCCTGACCTAGAAATTGATCCTTGGGAGACAAGACGGGGACAATCTCGCCTGCCAGGACGTCACCGGTACCGGTGATATCCGAACGAAAGATCCAGGGGTGACCGGCCTTAATACGTTGGGCCCCCTTTAGGTTCACCTTGACTCCCATGAGTGAGTCCTACTTTCCAATTGGGCGGGAGTCAAGATTTCTGAATCCTTTCCTTGACTTAGCTCACTTCTGTGTTACTTTTTTCCTAGCGGAGCTCACGATGGCAGAGAAGAAACGCCTGGTACTCGGGACACGGGGAAGCCCCCTAGCCTTGTGGCAGGCGAACTTCGTTAAGAAGACCCTGGAGGAAAATAATAAGGATCTTGCCGTCACCATCAAGGTGATCAAGACGACGGGGGATAAGGTTAAGAAGGTTCCCCTTGCGGAAATCGGCGGTAAGGCTTTGTTTTTAAAGGAAATCGAGGACGCTCTCCTTTCCAAGATTATTGATGTCGGCGTTCACAGTATGAAGGACGTCCCGGTAGTTCTCCCTCGAGGGCTTGTGATCGGCCCGATCCTGAAAAGGGAAGATCCCAGGGACGTCTTCCTTTCCAAAAAGTTCGATTCGCTGTTGCATCTGCCCAAGAAGGCCAAGGTAGGGACGGGCTCCCTCCGACGCCAGGCCCAACTTCGAAATTTTCGGCCTGATTTTCAGGTCCTGCCCGTCCGGGGCAATGTCGAGACGCGTTTGAGAAAACTGAGTGCCGGTCTGGATGCCATGATCCTTGCGGCGGCCGGTCTGATCCGTTTGGGTCTGTCTGCAAAGATCACCGAATATCTGCCGACGACCCTCATGCTCCCGGCCGTCGGTCAGGGGGCGATCGGGTTGGAGTTGAGGGAGGGGGACGATCGGACGCGGCGTCTGATTGATTTCACCAACGATATCGAAACCAACATCTGTCTTCAGGCCGAACGGACGTTCCTTAAATCCTTGGAGGGTGACTGTCAGGCGCCCATCGCGGCCTTCGCGGAGGTCAATGGCCAGACGATGAAGCTGACCGGCATGGTGGCGACCCCCGACGGGAGGGAGCTGATTCGCGACCGCATTGAAGGCAATATCCGCGAGGCCGCTTTACTGGGAGACCAGTTGGCGAAAATCCTGCTGGGTCACGGTGCGCGGGAGATGTTGAGGGCCAGTAAATCAAAGTAACCTCACCCGCCTTCGGCACCCCTCTCCTGAATCATTCAGGAGAGGGGCTGGGGGTGAGGACCAGAAAATGGCGAAGAGAGGCATCATTTATTTGGTCGGCGCCGGTCCCGGAGATCCGGGGCTGATCACGGTTAAGGGCGTCGAGTGCCTCAAAAAGGCGGACGTCGTCGTCTACGACTACCTCGCCAATCCGGTCCTTTTGGATTCGGCCCCCGTGAAATCAAAAAAAATCTACGTCGGCAAAAGAGGCGCGACGCACAGTCGGGAGCAGGAGGAGATCAACGCCCTGCTGATCGCCGAAGCGAAACGGGGACGGACGGTGGTCCGCCTGAAAGGGGGGGACCCCTTCGTCTTCGGGCGCGGAGGCGAAGAGGCCGAGGCCCTGGTCGAGGCCGGCATCGCTTATGAAGTGGTTCCGGGAGTGACCTCGGCCATCGCGGTTCCCGCGTATGCGGGCATTCCCATCACCCATCGTGATTTTTCTTCGACGGTCGCCTTCGTCACGGGTCATGAGAAGGACGAAGAAGGGGCCTCGCCTCCGGATTGGAAGGTCCTTTCGAAAGTGGGGAGCCTGGTCTTTCTGATGGCCTACGCGAATCTTCCTCATATCGTCGAAAAACTCCGCGAGGCCGGACTTTCGGCCGAAACACCGGCCGCCGTCATCCAGTGGGGGACGACGCCGCGTCAGAAAACCGCGTCGGGGACCTTGGAGACGATCGTCGCCGCGATGACAGAGGCCGGCATCCGTCCGCCGACCATCGTCGTCATCGGCCGCGTGGCCGCGTTGAGGGGCAAGATCGACTGGTTCGAAACGAAACCGCTTTTCGGTAAAAGGATTCTCGTCACTCGCTCCCGCGAACAGGCGAGTGATCTGGCCCTCCGGCTCACGGATCTCGGAGCGGAGGCCGTGGAGATGCCGACGATCGAAATCCGCCCGCCGTCCCATTGGCGTGGAATGGATCGGGCGATCGGAAATCTCTCGCGTTACGACTGGATCCTTTTCACCAGCGCCAACGGCGTCCGATTCTTTTTTGAAAGGCTCAGAAAAAGGAAGAAGGATGTGAGGGCTTTGGAGGGCGCGCGTATCGCCTGCGTGGGGCCGGCGACCGCAAGAGCCGTCGAAGGGCAAGGGCTTCGCGTCGATGCCGTCGCTAAAGAATTTCGTTCCGAAGGGCTTCTCCGGGTTTTGAAAGGGAAGGGGCTGAAACGCCGTCGTGTGCTTTTCTGCCGAGCCCAGGAAGGGCGGGAGATTTTGATCGACGGTTTGAAATCGTTGGGGGCCCGAGTGGATTTGGTGGAGGCCTATCGGAATGCGGTGCCTCGATCCGCTTTAGTCCCCCTGGACAACATGGATCTCGTGACCTTCGCCAGCTCCGCGACGGCGGAGAATTTCGCCAAACTCTCCGGGCGCCGCGACATCCCCGCCGCCTGCATCGGGCCGGTGACGGCGAAAACGGCTAGGAGTCTGGGATTCAACGTCGTGGTTCAGGCAAAAAGCGCCTCGATGGGATCCTTGGTGGAGGCGATCCGGAATTATTTTACGGAACGAGGGGGAGCGCTTCCAGGCCCGTCGTTTCGGGCAGGCCGGACATGAGATTCATGTTCTGGACGGCTTGAGAGGCCGCGCCCTTCATCAAATTATCGATCGCCGCGACCGCGACGATCCGCTCGGTGCGGCCGTCATAGACGGCGCCTATTTCGCAGACGTTGGTGCCCCGGACGTCTTTCGTTTTGGGCAGAACTCCCTCCGGCAGGATCCTGACGAAAGGTTCTTTCTGGTAAAAGTTCGTAAGCGTCTTCAGAACCGTCGCCGTGTCGGTTTTCTTGAGGGAACGGGCGTAGACGGTCGAAAGGATGCCTCGGTCCATCGGGATGAGATGGGGCGTGAACGAGATCACTACGGGGTGTCCCGCTACGGCGGAAAGCTCTTGTTCGATCTCTGGCGTGTGACGGTGCTTTCCGATCTTATAAGCGTGAACGGATTCGTTGACTTCGGAGAAGAGAGATTCCAAAATCGCACTCCGCCCGGCGCCGGTCACGCCCGACTTGGCGTCGACGACGATCCCATCGGAACCGATCAGCCGTTCCTTCAAGAGAGGGGCTAAGGCCAGGATGGTCCCCGTCGGGTAGCAGCCGGGGTTTCCCACGAGAAAGGTCTTTTTGATCTCCTCGCGATGAAGTTCCGGAAGGCCGTACACGGCTTCTTGCAAAAGTTCGGGATGCGTGTGTTTTGTGTCCGCGTACCATTGCTCGTAGGTGGACGCCGACCGAAAACGGAAGTCGGCGGAGAGATCCACGACCTTCGTGCCTTTCTCGACCCAGCTCGCCACGTGATTCATGGCGCTTTTGTGGGGAAGACAGGAAAAGGCGAGGGCGCATTTTTGAACCCGCTCGTCGGCGAGCGTTTCCAAAACGAGATCGGTCTTTCCCTTTAAAAAGGGAAAGGTTTCGTTCAACCTCTTCCCGGCGAATTTTTCCGATGTCGCTAGGACCACTTGGACATTCGGATGGAGAAGGAGGAGTCTCAGAAGCTCCATTCCGGTGTAACCCGTGGCCCCTACGACAGCGACTTTGATTTTGGGGGAAGATACCGCTCTCCCCCCAAACCCCTCATCTGATCTCTGATTCATGGATCGCTCACTTCGGAAGGGAACCTTCCTGCGTTTGCTGTGAAACTAACGTTTGGAGTACTGCGGACGCTTGCGAGCGCCGTGACGGCCGTACTTCTTTCTTTCGACGATCCGATCGTCCCGCGTCAGAAGGCCCGCCACCTTTAAAGGCTTTCGGTGATCCGGGCTCACCTGAAGCAGGGCCTTGGCGATGGCGCACTTGAGGGCGTCCGCCTGTCCGGCCGGTCCGCCCCCGAAGAGGTTCGCCTCAACGTTGAATTTGCCGACCGTGTTGGTGACCTCAAAGGGCTGCTGAACGATGAACCGCAAGGCCTCCCGTCCGAAATATTCGGGGAAATCCCGCTCGTTGACGAGGATCTTTCCCTCTCCCGGAGTCAGGAAGATCCGGGCGATGGAGGTTTTGCGTTTTCCGATCGATGTCAGGCGCTTGGCTGTCTTGGCTGCAGTCATAAATTATATCTCGATGGTCTTGGGTTGTTGAGCGGCATGCGGATGTTCGGCCGCCGCATACACCTTCAGCTTTTTCATCAAATGATTTTGGAGACGATTTTTCGGAAGCATGCCCTTCACCGCTTTGATGATCATGGCTTGGGGATTCTTCAGCAACATTTTCTCGGCCGTCGTTTCTTTCAGGCCGCCCCGAAAACCCGTGTGTTTATAGTAGATCTTATCCTTCAGTTTGTTGCCGGTCAGCCGGATCTTGGAGGCGTTGATGGCGACGACGAAGTCGCCCATGTCGATGTGGGGCGTGAAGTTGCTCTTCGTCTTGCCCCGAAGCAGATCCGCGATGCGGGTTGCGGCCCGTCCGAGGATCTTTCCGTCCAGGTCCACCAGCACCCAATTCCGCGTCGCCGACTCCTTTTTAACCAAGGTACTTTTCTGCATCGTCTCCGCCATCGTAAGGGGCGTTAAGTTAATGGAGGGGGTATGGGGTGTCAAGCGATTTCCCCGGAATTCAATTGATCTTTCAAGCATCTTTCCCTAGAGGTCGTGAATGGTTCTCCCCATACGCAAAGAAGTCAAAAAGCTCAAAGGATACCGGCTGGAGCATCAGTATGGGACGATCAAGTTGAACCAGAACGAATCCCCCTATGACCTCCCGGACCCCCTCAAGAAAAAGGCCCTGGAGCGGATGAAGGCCGCCGACTGGAACCGCTATCCGACCCCGTTTTGCGAACCCCTCAGGAAAAAGATTGCCGAAAGGGAGTGTTGGGACCCTCAGGGCGTCATTGTATCCGCCGGCTCCAACATCCTGATTCAGGCGATTGTTGTCGCAACCTCCGTCAAGGCCAAGATCCTGACCCTCACGCCCAGCTTCTCCCTTTATGAAATCGAAGGAAGCCTCTTGGGAAACCGCGTGGTTCAAATCCCGCTCCGTTCGGACGACTTCTCGTTTCCGCGAGACGCCTTTCTAAAAAGTCTGCGAAAGACGAAGCCGAACGTCGTCTTCCTCGCCAATCCGAACGCTCCGACCGGCAACCTCATCTGCGAAGATGATCTCCTGGCCGTCCTGAAAACTGCCGACAAGATCGGGGCCCTGGTGGTGGTCGACGAGGCCTACTATCCGTTTTCCGGTTTTACCCTGGCCGGTCATTTGAAAAAATTTACTCACCTGGTCCTCATCCGAACCCTCTCCAAGGCCTTTTCACTGGGAGGCGTTCGTTTAGGTTACATGTTGTCCTCGCCCGAAGTCGCCTCGGAGGTGATGAAGGTCGTCCTCCCGTTTCATGTCAGCCTTTTGTCGCAGATCGTGGGGGAGGTGGTGCTGGAGGAAGACGCATACGTCGGGCGATTGGTGAATCAGATGTTGGGCGAGCGCGAATTCGTCTATCAGGGGTTGAAGGCCTTGCCGGGGCTCAAGGTCCATTCCTCTCATGCCAACTACGTGCTCTTTCAATCGCCGCGATCGAAGGAGATCTTCGAAGCCCTTGCGAAAAACGAGATCCTGATCCGGAACGTCACCGCCAAGCGCCTGCCCGACGCCTTGCGCGTCACCATCGGGACCCCCGACGAAAACCGCGCGTTTCTGGAATCTCTTCAGAGGATTCTCAAGGGAGGCCCCCGTTCCCCTTAATGAAGGATCGTGACCGAGTCGTTCCCGCTGTTCGCGATCACAGTTAGGTTGCCCAGGTCGAAATGCGAGACCCCGAGCGGATTGATACCGGCGTCCTGAGTCGACGACACGCTTCGGCTGGCGATGTCGATTACCGAGATGGTGTGGTCGTCTTGATTGGCGACAAAGGCGACCGTACCGGCCCCGTTGACCGCGACCCCGCGGGGATTGGTCCCGACCGCAAGGCCCGATACCGATACCGCCCCGGTCAGGTCGGCGAAGAGGATTCGGTTGTTTCCGGCGTCGGAGGCGAGGGCCTGGTTGGTATTCAGGACGGCTGCGCCTCGCAGGTTGCTGTCGGGAACGACCTCGAAATGCGTGAAGGCCGGAACGGTCAGATCGACCGCCGCAATCTGGGATGATCCGTCCGAAAAATTGGAGACGACCACGGCCCGACCGTTGGCGGCGTCGACCGCCGGGCTTCCGAGGTAGGTCGCGCCGGGATTCGAGGCGTTGGTGATCGGATCGGTCGTCAGGATCGATTCCGTGGCGAGATTGATCAAGACGAAGGACTGGGTCGCATTGGTCGTTCCGACAACGGCCCGATTCGTGAGCGTATCGACGGCCACGCTTTGGGGTCCCGTGACGGGGATCGAATTCTGAGCGAGGGGCGTCGAAGGGTCCACGAAGAGGACTTCGTTGTTCGTCTGATCGGCGATGATGAGCTTGTTGTTGGCCGGATTGAAATCCACCGCATTTGGGTTATTCGCCGCGATGTTGAAGGTGCCGACGACGGAATTCAGTTCCAGATTAATGACGGCGACGATGCCCGACCCGCCTTGGCTTCCGACCGCATAGCCCATGCCGGCGCCGTCGACGGTGACAGCCGCCGGCGAGAAGCCGAGGGGCGGGGAGTTCGCCGGCACGACCAACTGAGTCGCCGGGCTTTGGGCGCCGTTGACGGGGTCGATCTGAACGACGGACAGGGTGTCGCCGATCTTCGCCTTGATCTGAAGGGTAAAGGACCCGTCCGCCGCGGCGGTGACTTCCACGAAACCGGTCGCTTGAGCCTCGGCGGGTGGAATCAGCGCATCAGTCAATACATCCAAGACCGCATGCAGAGGCGTGGCCCCTGTGACGCCGATGTCGGTGACCCGCACCGTGTTCCCTCCCGCAACCGCTCCAGAGGAACCCGTGACGGTGACGAGTCCGTCTTGGCTAGGAGAGGTGACCCTCAGTCTCGCCGGTGACGGGGCCGGGATCGAGACCGGAGGGGCTCCACTTGCGCTGCCGCCGCAGGCCTGAAGAAAAAGGGGCAGGGCGATGAGGATCGCCCCCATCGCCCTGCCCAGCCATCGTCTTAGTCCCGTCCTTGTCATGGTCTTTCCCTTTATACCGGATCTCCCGGCTTTTGAACACTACTGTAACATCCCCGGATTCGTCAGGTCTGTCGGATCGACGATCTCGTGGTCATTGTTACTGTCGAAGAAGGAGTCGAAGTAGCTGTCCACGTAGAGCTCCTCGTCGAAGTCATGCGGATGCGACATGTCGTAGGCCTCGTTGGGGAACCAGTCCTGTTCGTCCGGAATGCCGTCTCCGTCGCAATCATCCGCCTCGTCGTCGCACGGATCGCATTGGTAATAGTTGACGACGATCTTCACCGTATTGCCCACACCCACCGCCGTACTCTTGGTGGGATTATTCGCATCGGTGTTGCCGTAAGATCCGGTCGGTTCGATGCCTCCGTTCACGGAGTCCCCGCCGCCTGCGGGCGTTTCGTTGTCATAGATCTGCCAGCCGACCACGTGGCAGTTCTCGCATTGGGACGGATCCTTGGCGATCTCGGCCGGCGAACAACACTGGATCTTCGGTTTCGGACCGCCGCATTTCTTGACGGTCACGAGGATTGTTACATGATAGATGCAGCCCTCGTCGTCGACGACGGTGACGCTGATCGACGTCGAGCCTTCACTCTCGCCGGTCACGGTCACGTTCGCTTCGTTCACCGAGACATCCGCAACCGAGGGATCGCTGGAGGTGGCCGTCACGCTGGCCGGGGCAAACCCTCCGATCGTCGCGAGGAACGTCCGGGAACTTCCCTTGCAGATGGTGGCCTGTTGGGTCCTCCAGAATTCGCACTGACCGCCGCCGCCACCACCACCTCCGCCGCCACCACCGCCGCCTCCACCACCGCCACCACCGCCACCTCCACCACCACCTCCGCCGCCGCCACCACCACCACCACCGCCCCCACCACCACCGATTCCGCCTCCACCAGGTCCGCCGCCGGGGCCTTTCCCCCCGCTGACGTGTTTCATGTCCATGGCGTCGTGAGCTTGGAGGAAATAGTCATCCG
>CAZWYB010000003.1:20912-34199 GCA_964637745.1 uncultured Pseudomonadota bacterium | reverse complement strand
CCACCGCGGCGCCGGCGCCTACATCTGCGGCGAGGAGACGGCCTTAATCAGCTCGATCGAAGGCAACCGCGGCTATCCAAAGATCAAGCCCCCCTTCCCCGCCGTCGAGGGGCTCTTTCGCTGCCCGACCGTCGTCAACAATGTCGAAACGCTCGCCGCCGTTCCGTATATTATTGAAAATGGGGCCGCGGGTTACAAGAAGATCGGGACAGAGAAAAGCCCCGGTACGAAACTCTTCTCCGTCTCCGGTCCGGTGATGAAGGCCGGAGTTTACGAAGTGGAGATGGGTTATCCCATGCGGAAATTCCTGCACGAAGACGTCGGATGGATGCGGCCCGGAAAGATCTTGAAAGCGGTTATTCCCGGAGGATCCTCCATGCCCGTTCTGACCGCCCAAGAAGTCGAGGACGTCAATCTGGATTACGAATCGATCGCGTCGAAGGGATCCCTCTTAGGCTCAGGAGGAATGATCATCATCGATGACGACACCTGCATGGTCTGGGCCCTGGAAAATCTCGCGCGCTTCTACGCCCACGAATCCTGCGGCCAGTGCTCGCCGTGCCGCGAGGGGACGGGATGGTCCTATCAAATCCTGAAGCGGATGGTGTATGGCGAATCGACGACGAAGGACATCGAGCTCCTGCTGGACATCGGCCAAAAGATGGCGGGAAAGACGATCTGCGTGCTCGCCGACTCGCTCTCGATGCCGATCGCGAGCTATATTGGGAAATTTCGGGATGAATTCGAAGCGCATGCCAAGGGAGATTGTCCGCGCTGCAAGAAAACAAGAATGATCACGCACAATCAGGAGGCCTCGTGAAAAAGAACAAAACCCTAGCCCTCGCGCTGATTGGTCTGTGGTTGTTTTCCTCCTGCGGCTCGGGGAGCGGAGGAGGCAATACTTCTCAAGACTTCTCAAAGCTCACGTATCCACAAGCCGTCGCCTTAAATACGCAAAAAGGTCTGGCCTCAACCCAAGCCGCTTCCAATGTCGCGACGACCTACAGCACCCTCTTAGGCACCAATATCGACGCCACAACCGACCCCACGACCTTGCAAGCGGCCATGGACGGTTTCGCCGATTCCATTTCGACCTATGACACCCTGATCAACGATCTAGTGGCCTTGAACCATATCACCTTCTCCGCTAATCAGCCCGCGCTGATCGTGGACAAGACGAAGTCCGAGTACACGGACCCCTCCGGCGTCGACACGCTCACTTCCGCAACCAACGCCTTGTTGGCTAAGAAAAAGGAATGCGACGATCTTTTCGCGAAAGTCCCCAAGCTTCCCTCCTCGCCGTCCGATTTCGATAAACTCGCGGCGGCCCAAAAATGCATGAGGGAGTTCGAAGCCGTCGCGGCCGAGCAATCCTTTGACGCGGCCGTCAGCGACGTCGGCGGTTTGGCGAGCGGCGGCGCGGCAGGAGCAGCGATCGTCTATTTCGGAGGAACCCTCGTGAGCGGCGGCAGCCTGCTCATTGTCACGGCGGCGGGCTTTGTCGGATCGCGCGTCGTCGGGGCCCTTTGGAACGCCTGCAAACCGTCGTCGGGATCGAAGTTGGTGCTCAAGGACGCTTCGACCGGCGGTTCCTGCGCCTTCAGCCACGCCCAGGGCAACACCGGCGATTCCCTCCTCCTCCAGGCCGTGGGAACGGGCACCCTGGAAATCTTCATCGACGGCTGCGCCCCGGTCACCTTCAGCAACATCACGATCGCGAACGGCCAGGGCCTGACGGTTTCCGCCACCTGCGAGCCTTTGGACGACAATATGGATCCCAACGTCGTCGACGGCGCTTCTTTGAGTTCGAACTCACAAATCGGAACGCTGCCGACGACCACCTGTGATCAGATCGTCGGAGTCACCACGATGGCCTCTCCCGCAAATCCCGCTCCGGGCCAAAGCGTGACCGTCACGGTCAACAGCCTCCCGCCCGCCCAGGGATGTTCGATTGCCTACACCGTCTCCGGAACGGACGGCTACCACCAGGCGGACACGCTGACGACCGGCACCTCCGGAACGACGACCTTCACGGTCCCGGGAGCCGCAACCTCGGGCATCGTCGACACCGTCGTCACCACCGAACAACCCACCAACCTCGCGCGCACGATCACCTACACCTTCTTCTAATCATGCCTAAACTCACCATCGACGGAAAAGAAATCGAAGTCCCGGCGGGAATCAACCTGATCGAGGCGGCCAAGCTCGCGGGCGTCGCCGTCCCTCATTATTGTTATCACCCGAAACTCTCCATCGCCGGCAACTGCCGCATCTGCCTGGTGGAGATCGAGAAGCAGCCGAAACTTCAGATCGCCTGCAACACGAAGGTGGCCGAGGGCATGGTCGTCCGCACCCAATCGCCCAAGGTTGTCGAGGGCCGTCAGTCCGTTCTGGAATTCATCCTGGTCAACCACCCCATCGACTGCCCCATTTGCGACCAGGCCGGCGAATGCAAGTTGCAGCAATACTACATGGAGTATGATCTCAAGGCCTCGCGAATGACGGAGGAGAAGGTCCACAAGGAAAAGGCGACACCCTTGGGGCCCAACGTCATGCTCGACATGGAGCGCTGTATCTTATGTTCCCGCTGCATCCGCTTCTGCCAGGAGGTTGCTCATCAAGACGAACTGTGTTTCACCGAGCGGGGCAATCACACCGAGCTCACAACCTATCCCGGGAAAACGTTGCAGAATGCTTATTCGATCAACACCGTCGACATTTGCCCCGTTGGCGCCTTGACCAACCGGGACTTCCGTTTCAAGCAGCGCGTCTGGTTTTTGAAGGAGACCGACTCGGTCTGCACCGGCTGCGCGACCGGGTGCAACGTGAAGGTCAATCACAACAACGGCGTCGTCTACCGCCTGCTTCCGCGCGAGAATGAGGCGGTCAATCAAGTCTGGATGTGCGACGAGGGCCGCTTCACCTACAAACCGGTGAACCAGGAAAACCGCCTCCGCCGCTCGCGGGTTTTGGTCGACGGCCAGCCCGAGGCCATGCGGCGGGAGAAGGCGATTGCGGCACTGAAGAAGGCGCTAGAAGGAGTGCCCGGCAATACGATCGCCGGGATCGGCTCGGCGGAGTTCACGAACGAGGACAACTACGCCTTTCAAAAGTTTTTACGGGACTGTTTGGGCGTGAAGGACTTTTTCTATCACGCACGCGAGGTCACGAATCCTTCGCATGACGACTTTCTAATCGATGCGGATAAAAATCCTAATCGGAAAGGCGTTGAAGCCTTGGGCTTCAAACCCTTGGCGGAAGAAAGACGTTATCAGGTCTTCTTCGCCTTGGGACAATTGCCGTTTGCAAAACTCTCCAAAATATCCTTCGAAAAAAACCGCAAGGTCATCCTCTTCGCCACGCACGAAACGCCGGAGATAGACTACGCGGACTTCTTGTTACCCACGGCCCTCTGGGCCGAGGAAGACGGCACCTTCACGAACCGCCAGGGACGCGTCCAAAGAATCCATCCCGCCTTCCCTCCTCCGGGAGAGGCCTTGGCCGTCTGGCAGTGGATGACGGAATTGGCGAAGGCCTGGGGATCCGATAAGGTCCGGCACGAGAATTTCGTTCATGCCTTAGCCGACTTGGCCGAAAACGTTCCCGCGTTTAAAGGCCTCAACGAAGATTAAGATGGGCTCGCTTTAGAGTCTGGGAAGTCGGCGGAGCACACTCTGGCACTTTGTCTCCGGCAACTCTTCGCCCACCTGCTGAAAGACCAGTGCACCGCCGTTCGATAAAGTGACCAAGATGTCGGGCTTCCCGTCGCCGTTGTAATCCCCATAAAAGACCCCCGTCACCATGGTCCTCGCTGGCAAAGGGACTTCCTGCGACGACCAAAGATCATAAACCGGACGATAATTTATTATGGACGGGAGGTCTTTCGGCCTTTCACGATCGCAATCTCGTCGGGCTCGGGCGAAAAGCAAATCCGTAGGTTGTAAGGAGATCTGCACAGTCCGACGAAGAGAGTCCCCATCAAACCACTCTCCGACCCTGACCGGAAAGGACCCTAAAGAAGGGATGCGGGCCTGGAATCTAAAAGAACGCCAAACCGATTCGCCAATAACGTCAGCTTCACCCTGGACGCGACCGCTTTCCGGAAAGTCGTCCGGTCGGACGTTTTGGCGAACCTGATCCGGACTTAAGACGATCGTTTCAAAACGAATGCCCCCCATAACCCCCCCCTTGATGTGAAATTGTGTTTTTAGTTTTCGGCGGGTTTTATGGAAAAGTTTCTGAATTTCTGAAATCATACACAAACTCTCTATGATATAAAAAAATATAATAATTACGGACTATTACATTTTTTAATATATAGGTAGATTTCTACTTATATTTATGGTTCCATAAAGGAATGGAAACCATTATCTCCATGACCGAACTCCAGAAGCTCTCCCTAAAGAAGCTCCGGAAGATGAAACTACCCCTCTACGTGCTCGATCGAAAGTCGAAGGGGGGTGGGTTTGTGATCATGCCGCTAACTGAGACGCCTCAAAAAATCAGCGCCGATCCCAAGCTTTTCTGGAACGTGAAGGAAGGCACTGTCTTCGATCCGGACATTCCTTCAGACCTCGATATGTACATTCAGCAGGTTCTTACCCGCGGGAGCAGTCAGGATGTCCGCACGCTCTTAAAAACGGTCGATCGGAATCGTCTGACGAAGGGATTCGAGAGGATTAAAAATTTTCTGCCTACCGAGGTTCGCTCGTTCTGGGAGGGAACTTTTGGAAACCATTAGTCCCCTTCAAAGAGACATTATGGCGGCCTTCGGCAAAATTCCCGACGCCGATCAGTTCCATCTGACCGGCGGGACGGCGCTCGCCTATTTCTACCTCAAGCACCGGCGCAGTAACGACTTGGATTTTTTCACACCCGTCGCAGATCTTTTATCTCCATTTAGCATTCAACTCGAAGCATGCCTTGCTTCTCTTGGGATGCCTCTGAAGAAACAGAGGGGATTTCACACATTCGTCGAATACCAGGTGAGGCGCAACAATGAGACAACCATCATCCAACTGGCGCAGGATTCGCCGTATCGCCTTCAACCCACCGTCTCGTTCCCTGAATTCCCCGATCTGAAGGTCGAAAACCTAACCGACATAGCGGCCAACAAATTGACGGCTCTCTTTAGCCGCGCCGCCTTGCGCGATTTCGTCGATATCTATTCGATTCTGAAGACGGGAAAATTCACGGAAGAGGAGTTGATCGCAAATGCGCAGAAGAAGGATCCCGGATTTGATCTTTATTGGTTGGGCGTGGCCTTCGAGCGCATCCGCCAATTCAAGGACGACGCGCCAGACATGCTACTTTTAGAAGGCTCCATTCCGCTCCCATCGCTCAAAGATTTTTTTGGGGAATGGCAAAAGAGATTAGCGGAGCAATTAATCGGGTGAAATCAAATGGATCTTCTTACCAACTACCTGGCTGCCGCGGCCATAGAATCGTCGGTCGTCTATTTCGCAGAACGAAAAAATGCATCCATTTGCCTCTCTACGGCATCCGATTGTTCTTGGATGGCCTTATTGAGATAAAGAGGAATGGGCTTGCCGCTGTGGTTCGCCAATCTTTTCAGGGCATCATGGCACAAGAAATGGTTGCCGGAACGCCCCACCGCAAGGATGGCTAACACCACCTCGGGGGTCACAACGCCAAGGGCCGCCAACGCATTGATGGCGTCGTCGTGGATGATGGGATCTTCCTTTGCCCGCGCGATTCTTAGAAGAACGGAAACCACATCCTTCGCGTAGGGCCCGATCACTTTAAGCTCTCGAAGATAGTTGTCTCTTTCGATGGTTCTACCCGGGCCTCTTCTCTTAAGGTTGACAACCTGATCAGCCAACCATCTGGCCCGTCGCCTCAAAGGTTCGGCGCCGTCGGCGCCCGCCAGGGACCTGATGAAGGATCGAGAGAAGCCGGCGCGCCGTAACATCTCTCGGTCTTCGGGTGTGACCAAGCCGCTCTTGAGACTGTAGATGATCGCATAGGGACCCGACCAATCGGTGTTGGGCCGCGGTTCGAGCGCGTCCAACAGAGCATGGCTTTGAGACTCATTAAACCCGAGTCGCCGGCACTCCTCCCAAGTGATCCTCTCACGCCCTGTCGCGTAGGCTTGGAGGACCGCCGTGGCAAGTTTACTGTCATTGATTGGTTCGAGACCCATAATCTTTCTCCGTCACACCCTCCCCTTGGCCATATGATTCACTTCGTAAATTAAGATGTTCCGCGCGTGCCTGGCACCACATGTAAAATCAACCCTGATTTCAAAAATATCAAGTAATTACAAAAGACTACGGCCTAACAGATGCTGGGCGTGGCCTTCGAGCACATTCGGCAATTCAAGGAAGATGCACCCGATATATTGCTCCTGACGGATCTCTGCCGCTTCAAATTCTCAGGGTTTTTTTTGGGGAATGGCAGGAAAGTTTGAAGAAGCAGCTTCTCGTTTAATCTGATCAGAGCTAAAAAAATCTCTTATTCCCATTTCACAACAGCCAACTTTGCCCCAAAAGTCTTTAGATTCGAGCATGCGAAAATCTAAATGTATAAAAGGGCCAAAGATAGGAATGACTTTGATCTGTTCAAATCGGTTGTGAGATCCAAACCACATTGGATCAAACGTGACTTTCAAAGGGGTAAGACCATGACTAAGGTGTTTTGCAGGGTATTGATAAACCAACGGCAGCTCAAATTCATCACGAAAGCCGTGCTTCCATCTCGCGCGAAGCGCTACCTCTTGAAAGATCCAATTGATTTCATCGGCATTAGCGTTTTTCGCGTCTTTAGTCGCAGCAATAAAGCGATTAGCCAATTCGTAGCTGTCGTCAGAAGAAATCTTATTCCCAAAACAAATAAATTCTCTCAATCCGAGTGCCAAAGAATTGGCAAGGTTTGGAAGGTTCCTTTTATCTAATCCTCTATCTCCTGCTTCTTTGAGGACACGCTTCGCAAGAAGATCGAAGGCGTACCCGCTGATTTGCATACTCCCTTCAAAATCACACCTGTAAAAACTTTTAAAATCGCCGCTATCGTCTTGATTTGGCGTCTGTGCCTGAGAAGAACATATGGCCCCTGTTTCCGTATTCACGAAATCATTCGCCGCTTCCGTTTCAATGGAACACTGCTGCTGCAGATCAAAGCAGCGCTGCGTGGAGCTGATATCGCAATCGTTCGACATAAAATTCTCCCTTATTTGATCTTCACCATCTTGATTTCCGATCGCTTCGTCACCCGAGGCAGCTCCTCGGAATGCGTCCAGCTGTAGATCTTGTCGCCAAGCCATTCGCCCGCTTGATCTGTGTGGATCACTCGGCCGATTCCTGATGCGTGGATTCCGTAACCCAACGCGCCACCGGCCGCAGCGATTAAGAGGTATGGCAACGCAGCAACCGCCACTCCTTCCGCCGCGAAGGCGCCTGCACCCAATCCGTTCCAAAGGGCGGCTCCCGCCCCCTCAATGGCCTCAATCCCAAAAATTTTGATCGCCCCACCAAGGAATGCCATGCCACCGGCCATCTCACCGACCCAATCCGCGAAGACATTGCCCAACCCGCCTTCTTTGAGAGTCTCCACATTCATGGCATTGCCGATTGCATGACTCGCCTTGCGCATGCCGAGACCTCCAAACAGTATTCCTGGGCCCATCAAGATCAATTCTGAGATCGCAAGAGGAGCTGCTGCGATCGTCCCACCTAACATCCCTAATCCAGCGCCGGCACGTTGGTCGGCGGTCCCGATATGAAAATGCTCAGCCAACTTGGAGGCCAGGACGGCGTAGCCCATCACATAAGGTATCGATCCTTCCAACAAACTCGTCTCACCGGAAGGAGCCACATCTATAGGAACGCTGGCCTCCCGCGTATTGATCAACGGAATTTCCCGTCCATCACCCAAGACAATCGCGTCTCCCGGCGAGACGCGGGCCATGGCGGCAGACGGCCCTCCAAGCTCAATCAACCCACTGTCTGTCTTTAAATGCAGTGTCTGCCCTTGTTGCCCAACGACCATGAAGCCGTCCTCACCCGACAAGATGCCGCCCAAGACCTCACCGTTTTTCCTGAGGATCGGCGTCGATGTCTCCAACCTACCTAGGTCGATCATGCGCGTGAGGCGGCTTTCCATCGGACTCTGTAGACGAACCTCCGGAACGGATGTGATGGTCGGCTCGGCAACCGGCACATAGCCCTCTTCCACAACAACCCCGGATTTCAATGTTCTTGGAGGAAGCGGTTTGCTTCGGGCTGGAACCTCGATCGTGCCCGACGTCACTTCTCCGGTCAGCACGGCCCGCTCCGGCGAAACCTTCTGAGGCGCTGCAATCTCCGGATTCTCGATCAAATCGAAGGCCGTCTTGCCGCTGGATTTCAACTCCGTCCGTCCACGAACATGCGCCCAGTAACTCGTTTTCGCGACGGGAACCCCGTCGATCGTCATGGTTTGAAGGCGGCAGGCGCTAACGGGCTTGCCCGACATCGGGTCCGTTCCGTGAATGGTGTATTTATCGAGAAGCGAGAGCAGGCCCTTGGAGAACCGAGCCTCGTTACTGCGGCTCACGACGACGCGGCTACCTTCAAACTCGATGACAGCCTTGGAAGGATGAATCGCTTCCTCTTCCGGCAAAAGAATGTCGAATCCCGCATTTTTCAGCTCCGATTCGAATTTTGGATTTACGACCCGACGCACGCCGTTTTTACCGAAGGTCTCGACGCGACCTTCCGCGATCTCGGGAAGTCCCCTCGTGAAACCGTAACCGATGTTATGCGTGGCCGTGACGCCTCGGAGCCGACGGACGATGTTACGGGCGTAGGCCTCGGGTTGTGCAATGTGGTTTTGGCGATAGGCGTTGCGAAGAAACTTCTCGAGTCTCGCCCACTCCCCGCGATCGGCCATATCGAGAATCTTGTCGGCGGACTTCGCGTCACGAGACAGAAGCGCCTCCGCGTCCCCTTCCAGACGCAACCGGCGCCAATTCCGGACGGTGTTGCCTCCGCCGTGCGTATCCTTGCCGCTCGTCCCCTGATCGACTGCTAGAGTCTCTGCCCGGCGCCCGTATTCCAAGTTCCGATCGATTTCTTGCACCACACGTTGTCTTTCAGCCTTCTCTTCTCGAAGATCGTCAACGGTCTGAAAATCCCCGGGGGTGAATCTCTTCTGTTTCTTGATCGACTCCAGCTTCTGGTCGATCTCCTGGATCGCCTTCTCCTCGCCCCCCTTCCTCTGCAGCATGCTTTGAGGGTCGAAGTCTCCGTCCGAGGGATCGAAATAAGCGAGGAGTTTGCCATCCCAAATCGCAATCCCCGATTGGGCGGGCCCATGGGCCCCGCGATACCCCGAGACCATTTCGACCCGGGTCTCTCCGACCTGCAGTTCATTCGTTACCGAGACAAAGAGTCCCCTCTCATTTAAATATTGGACGGGAGTCGTTTCTCCACCGACTTCGTAACCGACCCCCTCCGCGACCTGCGTGAGCACCGTCTCTGCGACATCGGGCGCCATCAGGAGCGTCGTCGAGCGATCGAATTTTGAATTGTGGATCAGCTGGGCGAGCAAAAGCCGCGGATCAAAATGGTCGGCATGGTGGTGGGAGATCGCGAAGATATCGACATTCGTATAAACGGACTGGGCACGGTCGAAGGAGATCGCAATATTCTTGTTCTGTACGGGATCGAAGACCGTGACGATCTTATGGGTCGGCAGGCCTTCGGCGCTGCCGGGGGCCGAAAGACCGATGGTCTCGATCTGAAACCGAGCGCCTTCCGGCAATGAGGCTGGAATCGGGACCGCTCTTTCCGAAATCGAGGGGGGAAATTTCAGTGGGATCGATCGGCCGCTGGCAAGAACCGCCTCGACCGCCCCGTCGGAGGCGAAACGAAGACGTCCCCCGCCCTCTAGACTGAGTCCTTCTTGCGGAAGCACTTGATAGCGTCCCAGCCGGTTTTGAAGATCATGCTTACCCCCGTCGAGCCAATTGGCTCGGCTCTCCTCGACGTCAGCGCCGAAAAAGTGCCGAACCATTTTATAGAAGCGCGCGAAATGATCGTCCGATGTGACGTAAAAGGTCCGCGGCTGGTAGCGCGGTGCCTCTCCCGGCTTCACCGGTAAGAATCCCTTTTCGTCAAAATACTTCCAGAGCTCATTGAGAAGATGATCATCCGCAAGAAAAGGTTGAGTCGGCTTGGAGCCGGGAAGGAAAAAGGAATCCGGCTGCTGAATTCTGGCGGCTTGGAAGTAATTCCTGACGATCTTGTCATAGGTGCCGACATAGATCGTCTTTCCGTCCGCTCCGCGGAAGAGTTGGCCCCTCAACTGCGACTGGCCAGCCTGATCGGTCGCCCAAATTTCCAGGGAGCCGGGAACTTTGGAGCTTTTCGCGACATCGACGCGGACCCGACCGTCCTCGACCGACCGGCTCGCCGGCCCCTCTCCGGGCGCGACTGCATCGGATACAGAGATCCGTGGGCTTCGAACGGGCGGAATGATCAGACGCGAATCCGTGATCAAGCGGTTTCGTTCCCCGCCGATCCCTTCGACGAGATCGCCCGCCTCGAGAAGAAGGCGGCCTCCAAGCCCAGGCTTCGCGGCAACGGCGATGCTTTGACCACGTCGTAAGACGTGAATTTCGCCCGAGTCGACCACCAAAAAGGTGCCCGCCTGGTTTCCGCTGGACTGCATACGGAGAATACGCCCGAAAGGACCGCCGTTCGTCTTCTGCCCCAATGTTTCTAGGCGCGAGCCGATTTTCCCTAAATCAATTGGTTGGGGCTTTGGGCCTTGAAGCTTTTCGACCCAATCCTGCACCTTTTGTTGAACCAATCCGAAGCTGAGGGTAACCCGACCTTCCGGATCCTTCGGCACGGAAATGTCGGCCTGGCTTGGCCCAACATCCATCAGCTCCGGAGCCGATTCGATGTCCGGCTGTTGAGTGCCGGTCGATTGACGGCGAGCGGTCGCGTCCCCTACATTCGGTGGCTCAGCCATAGATCCCCCTGAGGGCACTAATGAGCAAACCGCGTGCCTTCTTATAACTTGTTGATTTTATTTAACTGTTTTGAATGGAAGAGGTCGATTGTCACAAATTGAGATCTAAGCTTGAGCATTTATGAGTTCACTATTGACGGCTGACAACTTTTCCTGCGAATCGACGAAGACCACCCACGCATGAGCATTCTTCAACTCACACGCTGGATGCAGCAGGCCCTCTCCTCCACACATCCGACCTTCATCCAACAGATCCATTCGGCGGGGCCGGCGTTGGCGTCGCTCCTTCCGGTGGATGGATCGCGCTGTTCGGGGATCGTCCAGGCCCTCACAAGCAATGACCCTCAAACCTTCGTGTCCGGCATTCAAGGATTCAAAGGAATCTTGGATGAAGGGAATCCTGCGTTGATGGGACACATCGACTCGTCTCTCAGAGGAAACGAGGATCTTCGGGCGCGAATGAGCCAGGATTTCCGATCATTCAGCCGGCTGGTCACGGGGGAAGCGTCGCCGCGTCGGGAAGACCCGAAACATATCGTGCTCAACAATCAGGCGGACGAGCATCGGTTGAGGGGCGATTACGCGCGCGCCGCGGAACTGTTTGAGGCCGCATTGAGGGCCGGGATCGATACGCTCGGCCGCGACCATCTGCACGTAGCGACGATCCTCAACAACCTGGGCGAGACGTACCGTTGTCTCGAGGAATACGCGAGGGCGGAAGGATTCTTTCTCAGGGCCTTGGAACTCCGACAGAAGATCCGTGGCATCGCGCATGAGGAGACGGTGGCGACCTCCAACAACTTGGCCAATTTATACCGGGAAATGAACCGGTTTCCGGAGGCGATCGATCTCTTTCAAGACACGTTGCGGATCGCCGAGCGCCATCTGGGGAGGATGCATCCTTATATCGGCACCCTCTTGAACAACACTGCGGCCCTTCATTTCGCCATGGGCCGTTCCGACCGGGCCGAGTTCGATTTCAACCGCGCGATCGCGATCTACAAAACTTACGGCCCCCGCAATCCCAGCCTCGCCCGGGCTTGGGTGAATCTGGCAAAGCTCCATCTGGCCAACGAAAAACCGGACAGGGCCGAACCGTTGTTGAAAAAGGCCTTGGCCATCCTCAAAGACGAATTGGGTCCCGACCACCCCGAGGTCAAGGCCGCCGCGGACCTCTTGGAGGCCTCCACTCTTCTGAGAGAAGTCGGTTGGGTTTGACGTTCGTAAAGGAAGCTAGACTCCAAAAAAATTCTTTAGTATCCGTTCGTCCAACGTGGATACGGAACTCGCCCGAGACTTGATTCTTGCCGCCGTGAAAGTGATCGCGGTCGTCCTGCTCGTTTTGAACATCGTTCCGGCCCTGATCTGGATGGAACGGAAGGCCGCGGCCTATATCCAAGACCGTCGCGGCCCCAACCGGGCGCGTCTCTTCGGGACCATCCGTCTGGGCGGGATGATCCACAGCCTCTCAGACGCGGTTAAACTTTTCACGAAAGAGGAATTTTTCCCGTCGGGGGCGAACCGTTTTTATTTCGTCCTCGCGCCCTTCCTCACGGTCTTTATCTATTTGGTCACCACCGCCGTCATCCCTTTCGGAGACGATCTGAAGATCGGCGCATTTACAACCTCGCTCCGCATCTCGGACTTGAATGTCGGCGTCCTCTACATCTTCTCCATGGCGTCTCTCGCGGTGTACGGAATCATGCTGGCCGGCTGGTCCTCCAACAACAAGTATTCCTTCCTGGGAGGGCTCCGCGCCTCGTCGCAGATGGTGAGCTATGAGATCACGCTGGGCTTGGCCGTCGTGAGTCTCTTCATGGTGGCGGGCTCGACCGACTTGAACGACATCATCCGAAATCAAGGCGTAACCCCCTGGACCTGGAACGTCTTTCGCCAACCCCTGGCCTTTCTTCTTTTCCTCACAGCCTCCTTCGCGGAGACGAACCGCACGCCCTTCGATCTCCCGGAAGGTGAGTCGGAACTGGTCGCGGGTTATCACGTCGAATACTCGAGCATGAAATTCGCGATGTTCATGATGGCGGAATACGTCGGCGTGATCGTCGCCTCCGCGGTCATCGTCTCCCTCTTTTTCGGAGGGTGGCAGATCCCGTTTCTCTCGACTGAGGACTTGATCTCCGGCGCCTCGTTCTATTTGAACGTCGCGTGCATCGGATTCAGCGTCCTGTCTCTACTCTCTGGAGTCCTCCTCGTCACGCACTTCCGCCCGGGGAAATACAAAGACGGTCGCGAGTACGAGGTCCTTGTCTTCGGCATCCCGGCGATCTTGGTGGGCGCAGGTCTCGGCCTTTA
>CAZWYB010000003.1:0-20902 GCA_964637745.1 uncultured Pseudomonadota bacterium | reverse complement strand
GTCACGCCGGGGTGTTTGGGTGGGGCGGGGTTCGGCCTTTAACTACTCACGGACGGGCCTATTTCCGTGGCGGCTTGGAGTGGGGGAGGTCCCGTCTTCGCTGCAGCGGCCCAAGTCCTGACCTTCCTGGTCAAAGTTCTCTTGATGTGTTTTTTCTTTATTTGGGTTCGATGGACCCTGCCCCGCTTCCGCTACGACCAGCTCATGGGGTTCGGATGGAAGGGAATGTTGCCCCTGGCGCTCGCCAATATACTGGCCACGGGCATCTTCCTGCTCTTTTTTCCGGCCTAGTTCGCATTTAGCTTTTCAGACCCTTCGACCTCCGGTACACTTCGAATCCCTCTATGCACGGGATGATGGGTTTACTGGAAAAATTTAAAAAGGTCCTATCCTTCCACTATGACGATCGGCCCATGCCCGACCGCGTGTACAAAGGCCACGAAGGCTGGCTTCGCTTTCTCAGTAACGTCTACCACCGTGTCGAGCACCGAGGTTGCATCGAAGAGTGCATCGCGACGGCCCGAAAGGAACACGTCATTTTTATCAGCAATCACGCGATCCTCCTGGAGGCGGCCCTCCTCAATTACTATCTCTACATTCAAGGCGCGGGCATGGTGTCCACTTTGGTCTACCGTGAGGCCTTCAAGATCCCCTTCATCCGCGAATTTTTCCGCAGCTGCCAGTGCGTCCCCATTTCGGTGGATAGCGGATCCGAGCGCCTTAAAAAAAGGCACATCTTAGTCTTCCCCGAGGGCATGGACTTCATCAGCGGCTTTGTGAACCCGGACCGGATTCCGGCCTTTCACAAGGGTTTCTTAAGGATGGCCAAAAAATACCTGCAGGAGTCCAATAAGAAATCCGTCGCGATCATTCCCGTCTGCCACGCGGGCCTCGAAAGCGCGGTGAAACTCTGGGTTATTAAAAACCGGACGGTCATCGACTATCTGATCAAACCGATCATCAACTACCCTTATATCGCCATTCCTAAGATCCCTCTCATTCTTCCCAATAAGGTGTTCTTCCACTGGGGGCTTCCGATCCGTTTGACGCTTTCCGATCTCCGGACCGAGCGAAAAATTTCAAAGAAAATGACCGATATCCGCGCCTCCTTTCTCGCCCAACGCGTCCGCGCGCAACAGGAACGAGATACCGCACATGTCTAAAACAATTTCTTGATTTACCTTCCGTTGCCGGGCTAGAACCGCGGCGGTCATGGAGCTGATTTTCTTCTCTATTTTCGCGGTTCTATCCGTCGTCAGCGCGATCCTCGTCATCTCGTTTCGAAACACGTTATCCTCCGCCTTCGCACTCGTTTTGACCCTCTTCGGAGTCGCCTGTTTCTTCGCCCTTCTGGGGGCCCATTTCCTGGCCGTGATGCAGATCTTAGTATACGCCGGGGCCGTCATGGTCCTCTTCATGTTCGTCATCATGCTGATGAACCTCGGACGCGAGGAACTCTTGAAGATCAAGATGTCCTTTATCGGAGTCCTGGGCATTCTCTTGGGCGGTTATTTGGCGACCATTTTGGTCTTGCGCCTGGGTTATCTCTCGGAAGCCTTTCCCGCCATCGAAAACGGTTACGGAAACCTGCGCGCCGTCGGCCAGGTCCTTTTTTCCGGCTATCTCGTCCCTTTTGAAATCACATCGTTTCTCCTCTTGATCGGAGTGGTCGGCGTCGTCGTCATGGCGCAAAAGGAGAAGACGGCGTGATTACGTTGGCCCATTACATCACGTTGAGCGCCGTCCTTTTTTCGATCGGGGTCACGGGCGTCATCTGCCGCCGCAACGCCCTGATCATCTTCATGTCCATCGAGATCATGCTCAACGCCGCGAACTTGGCCTTCATCGCCTTCGCGCGCCATTTCGGCGGGGCCGACGGCCAGGTGATCGCGTTCTTCGTCATCGCGCTGGCGGCTGCGGAGGTGTCGGTCGGGTTGGCGATCATCGTCGCCATCTTCCGGAAGCAGGGAACGATTGATGTTGGGGAAATTCGGTTTTTGAAGGGGTAATGGAAAATCTTTTATTTGGCATATCGATCGGCGCCCTGGTCGCCCGGATTCCGCTTCTGCCTCTGATTGGCGCGGCGCTGAACGGCCTGATCGCCCTCCTTTGCCGCAGCGGAAAGAGGCCGGTCCCCAAGCCCTTGGTCAGCGTCATCGGGCTCGCCTTCCCGCTCTTGAGTTTCGCCGTCGCCGTCTATCTCTTCTTTTTGGCCAAGGATCCGGCGGAGGGATTCACGACACCCGCCCTCTGGAACTGGATCTCCGTCGGGGATTTCATCGCGCCCCTCGCGTTCAAGGTGGATCGACTCTCCCTCATCATGATTCTGGTGGTCACCGGCGTCGGGTCGCTCATCCATCTCTACTCCGTCGGCTACATGGCCCACGATGACGGCTACGCACGCTACTTCGCCTATTTGAACCTCTTCCTATTCTCCATGCTGGTCTTGGTGCTCGGGGCCAATCTGCCCCTTCTCTTCGTCGGCTGGGAGGGGGTGGGGATGTGTTCGTATCTCTTGATCGGTTTTTGGTTCACCGATGCGGAAAAGGCCTACGCGGGCATGAAGGCTTTCGTCGTAAACCGGATCGGTGACTTCGGTTTTCTCTTGGGGATGTTCTTGATCTACAGCCATCTCTCGGCGAAAGGGTTGCAGGCGCCCGGGGGGCTCTTGAGCTTCGACGTCCTCCAACAATACAAAGGCGAGCTCTTTTTGATCGCAACGCCCGTTTGTCTCCTGTTGTTCCTCGGCGCGACGGGCAAATCGGCCCAGATCCCTCTGTATGTGTGGCTGCCGGACGCGATGGCGGGTCCGACACCGGTCTCGGCCTTGATCCACGCCGCCACGATGGTGACGGCGGGCATTTACATGATCGCACGCCTGCACTTCCTCTACACCTTGTCGCCGATCGCGATGGAGGTGGTGGCGACCGTCGGCATGTCCACGGCCTTTTTCGCGGCGACGATCGCCTTGGTCCAAAGCGACATCAAAAAGGTGCTCGCTTATTCCACCGTTTCGCAGCTGGGTTACATGTTTTTCGCCGTCGGCGTCGGGGGATTCGCCGCCGGCGTCTTTCATCTGATGACGCACGCCTTTTTCAAGGCCTGCCTCTTCTTGGGCGCCGGCTCGGTGATCCATTCCATGGGCGGCGAACAGAACATTTGGAAGATGGGGGGGCTGAAAAAGCGAATGCCCGTCACGTTCTATACGTTCGCGGTGTCCGTGCTTGCGATTTCCGGGATCTTCCCCTTCGCGGGCTTTTTTTCCAAGGACGCCATCCTCTGGCAAGGCTTCGCGACGGGGCACACGGTGTTGTGGGCGGTCGGGTTTTTGACGTCCGGCCTCACGGCCTTCTATATGTTCCGTTTGCTCGCCGCGGTCTTTTTGGGAGCGCCGCGCGATGAGAAGCTCTATCACCACGCCCATGAATCGCCGGCCACCATGACGATTCCCCTGATCCTCTTAGGAATTTTGGGCGCAATCGGCGGATGGGTCGGCATTCCGGAGGCGTTGAAGGGAGGCGACCACTTCTTTCGCTGGCTCGCCCCCATCTTCTTGTACGAAGAGTTCTTCCTGAAGCTGGAGGCCCGCGGGCATGGCTTGGAGTTGCTCCTGACGGTCGCGACGCTTCTGTGGGTCGTCCATCTGGGGCTTTTCGCCAATGTCCTCTATTCCCAAAAGCTCGGGCGCATGAAGGCCTTCGCGGAAAAGCTGGGCCCGGTCTATCGTCTGCTCGAGAATAAATTTTACGTGGACGAGATTTATCGGTTTCTCGTGATCCGACCTCTCCACTGGTTGGCCGACCGTGTCTTGTGGCGCTTCACGGATCAGAAAGTGATCGACTCCCTCCTGGTCGAGGGTTCGGCGGAGACGGTGGGTTTGCTGGGTCGCACCTTCGCAATGATGCAGACCGGGGCTGTACAAACTTATTTGCTTTTCTTCGCGGCGGGGGCGGTGGGGTTGATCGCTTATTTTATCCTATGACTCATTTGCTTTCTTGGACGATTTTCTCCCCTTTCCTAGCGCTTGTCCCGCTGGCCTTGATCCCCCGCGATCGCGAAACCGCGATGCGGTGGTCGGCGTTTTTCGTCTCCCTGATCCCGCTTGCGCTTTCGATTTTCCTCTTTTGCCGCTTCCGCGGATCGGGGGAATTCGAGTTCTCCGAGATCGCCCCCTGGTTTAAGGGATTCAACGTCGACTACCGGATCGGCGTCGACGGGTTGAGCCTTCCGCTGATCGTTCTGACGGCGCTCCTCACGCCTCTGGTCATCCTCCAATCCTGGAACGAGTTCGAGGGAAGGGCACGCGGATTTTTGATCTTTCTCATGGTCTTGGAGACCGGGCTGATCGGCGTCTTTTCCTCCCTGGATCTCTTCCTCTTCTACGTCTTTTGGGAGGCTGTGCTCGTTCCCATGTATTTCCTGATCGGTGGATGGGGCGGGGCGCGAAGGATCTATGCGGCGATCAAATTTGTCCTTTATACGATGGTGGGCAGTCTCCTCATG
This sequence comes from uncultured Pseudomonadota bacterium, assembly GCA_964637745.1. Taxonomy (GTDB): domain Bacteria; phylum UBA10199; class UBA10199; order JACPAL01; genus CAZWYB01. The sequence continues at coordinate 16,399 of CAZWYB010000003.1, read as the reverse complement.
CTCGCCGCAATTCTGTTCCTCTATCTCGCGGGAGGGAAATCGTTCAACATCGCGGACCTCTACGCGATGACTCTCCCCGTCCGGACCCAGATGTTCCTCTTCGCAGCCTTTGCGCTGGCCTTCGCCATCAAGGTCCCCCTGTTTCCGTTCCACACCTGGCTTCCGGATGCGCACGTCGAAGCTCCGACGGGCGGCAGCGTGATGTTGGCGGGCATCCTCCTCAAAATGGGGACCTACGGCTTCCTGCGGTTCGCCATGCCGCTGTTCCCGCAAGCCGCAATCGCCCCGGCGCCTATTCTCCTGACGCTCTCGGTGATCGGCATCGTCTACGGGTCGTTCGTCTCGATGGTGCAGCCCGATCTGAAGAAGCTGGTCGCCTACACGTCCGTGGCCCATTTGGGATTTGTCATCCTCGGGCTGGCCTCGTTCACGCCTCAAGGCGTGATGGGAGGCGCCTTGCAGGCGATCAATCACGGAATCTCCACGGGCGCCCTCTTCCTCTTGGTCGGCATGATCTATGAGCGCCGCCACACGCGGATGATTTCGGAGTTCGGCGGACTGGCGACGTCCATGCCCTTCTACGCGACGTTGTTTTTGATCGTCACCGTATCGTCCATCGGGCTTCCGACCACCAACGGCTTCGTCGGCGAATTTTTGATCCTTTTGGGTGCCTTCAAGACGCACCCCGCCTTCGCCTCGTTCGCGTCGAGCGGAGTCATCTTGGGGGCCGTCACCATGCTGTGGATGTTCCGCCGCGTCTTTTTTGGGCCGATCACGAAAGAAGAGAATAAAAATCTCTCGGATCTCTCGATGCGCGAGATTTTGACCCTTGCCCCCTTGATCGTTCTAATCTTCTGGATCGGCGTGGCCCCGGGTTTTTTGATGAACAAAATGGATAAATCCGTCACCAAGTTCGTGGAGAGAATTTCGTATTATGCAAACGCTCCTCGCCACTGATTGGGTCGTTCTGACCGAACTGACGCTGCCCATCCTCATTCTCATGGGCGGTGCGATGCTCGTTCTTTTGCTCGCGCCCTTCGTCCGCAAGGGCGGCGACTTAATCGCCTTGGGCGTCAGTCTCGTCTCGCTGGTGGTCTCGTTCCTCTTTGTCTGGGGGTATTGGTCCAACGGCTCTTCATTCAGCATCGGGATGCTCCTATTCGACCGGCTGGCCTTCAGCTTCGACCTTCTCCTGATCGTGGCGGCCTTTCTGACGATCCTCTTGTCCAAGGATTACCTCCCCCAGGAAAAAATTCATGGCGGCGAGTATTACGCCCTCCTCCTGTTTTCGACGGCGGGCACGATGATCCTGGCGCACGGAGCGGATCTGATCGTCATCTTCCTCGGCTTGGAGATCGCGTCTCTGGCGGTCTACATCCTGGCGGGGATGAAAAAGGGCGTCATCCGGTCCTACGAGGCCTCGCTCAAGTATTTCATTATGGGATCGGTCGCCTCCGCCTTCTTTCTCTATGGGATCGCGATGGCATATGGGGCCGCGGGCTCGACGTCGCTCGCCGCCCTTCAAAATCTGACGATCCCACCGGCGGAGCCGATCCTCGTCCTCTCGGCCGTGGCCCTGATCCTGATCGGCGTCGGGTTCAAAATCGCCGCCGTGCCCTTTCACCTCTGGTCGCCCGACGTCTACGAGGGCTCGCCAACCTCCGTCACCGCCTTCATGGCTTCGGCGATCAAGGCCGCGGGGTTCGCGATCCTTTTGAGGATCGCCATTTCGCTGGGTCACATCCCCCAGATCCCTTGGACCAAGGTCTTGTGGACGCTCTCGGCCCTGACAATGACGGTCGGCAATCTGGTGGCCTTGCGCCAGACGAATATCAAGAGGTTGCTGGCCTATTCGTCGATCGCTCACGCCGGGTACGCGCTCGTGGGCGTCACCGCCGCGCTTCAGAAAAACGCCTTGGCCGAATCCACCTTGGCGGCCGTCCTCTTCTATCTCTTCCTGTATTCGTTGATGACCATCGGGGCCTTCGCGGTCGTGATCGCGATCGGACGGCGCGGCGAAGACGCCGACGAAATGACGGATTATGCGGGGCTGGCCGGAAAACACCCCTTTTTGGCCGGCGCCCTCGCAGTCCTTCTCTTTTCGCTCACGGGCATGCCGCCGACCGCCGGGTTCGTCGGAAAGTTTTATCTCTTCTCGGGGGCGATGGAATCGGGGCTCTACGGCTTGGTCGTCGTCGGCGTGTTGAACAGCGCCGTCTCGGCCTATTATTATTTAGGCCCGATCGTAAAAATGTATTTTCACCCGCAAAAGGATTACGCCCTGCCGCCTCTTTCCTACACGCTCTTGGCGACGATCTTCCTCTGCCTCTTTGTCGTGCTTTATTTGGGCGTCTTCCCCTCCGACGTCTTCCTCATGGCCCGCGAATCGGTGAGGGAGTTGATCTTCTAAGAAATAAAAAAGCCCCGCTCTCGGAGACCGAGAACGGGGCTTTTTCAATTGCACATCTATATTTTTCCCTGCAGCAAGAACGCGATAACCAACGCGTAGATGACCAGTGACTCGATCAGCGCCAAGGCGATGATCATCGGGGTCTGCACCTTGCCGGCCGCGCCCGGGTTGCGGGCGATGCCTTCCAAGGCTGCGGTGGCAGCGCGGCTCTGGCCCAAGGCGCCGCCGAAGGCGGCGATGGCGATGGCGAGACCGGCTGCGATCGCAAGCGCCGACTTCGTGCTCGAACCCGCTGCGGCTCCACCTTCGTCTGCGAACGCAACGGCCGTCATGAAAAGCGACGACACGAGAGTTCCTAACCACATCATGATTTTTTTCATTGTGTATTTCCTCCTTTCCTCAAGAGTCCCTCGACTCAGAGGCTGTCTAAACATCTCCGCCCAAGGCGGAGAAAAAGCGTCGCGCTTATCTAGTGGTGAGCTTCACCGTGTCCCTCTTCATGCGCCGTCGCCAGACCGATATAGATGGTCGACAACAGCCTGAAGACGAACGCCTGGATAAACGATAAGAAAAGACCAGGGGCTAAAAAGAAAACCGGGACGAATAAAGGAACCAAGTCCGAGAAAATGCCCAGCACCAAGTGGTCACCCGTGATGTTTCCGAAGAGACGGAGCGAGAGAGAGACCGGCCGCACGGCGTGGCCGATCAATTCGATCACCGCCACGAGCGGTCCCAACCAGAGAACGGGGCCTAAGAAGTGCTTGAGATAATTCACGAGGCCGTGGGCCTTAATGCCCATGGCATTGTAATAGACAAAGACCGTCAGGGAAATCGCCAGATTCGTGTTGATGTTGTCGGTCGGTGGCAAAAAACCCGGGATCAGGCCCATGATGTTGCACAGAAAGATATAGATAAAAATTGCCGCGATGAGCGGAAAATATTTCGGGGCGTCGTGGCCGATGACGCCTTCCATAAGTCCCATCAGGCTCTCCACCGCCACTTCAAAAACGTTCGTCAGGGAAGTCTTGGACTCCGGCACCAACCTCTCCTCCACCCGCCTTAATTTCCGGGCAACGAGCAACGCGGCAAAAATGAGAAAAGAGACGACGATCCCAGCCGTGAAAATATGGATATTGTGATGATTGATCCGGTCGTTCGTGAACGCGCTTAACCAGTTGAAATCGTGCTCTTTCATAACCCCTTAAGACTCCGCGCCTTTTAAGGCCTTTAACAATACCCCAGTGATGAGGCTTGCGGTGAATCCCGCGAGAAACGGGAGGGGGCTAACATAGCCCTTTTTGAGAATCAAGCCGAATGTGCCCAGCATCAGGACCATTTTTGCGAAAAAAAAGAGCCCCGTTTTCCATTTCTTCACTTTTTCCGATTCCACAAGTCCACGAACGATCCGGGAGAGGACCCAGAAGTTCAAACCGCCGAAAACGAGACCGCTCAACACAGATAGCGATAGACCCATTGCTGCCATAGGGAGACCTTAGTGCGATTGGAGAGGGTTCTCAATGCCATTATCAAAATGATAAATTATTATCATAATGATAACATATTCTGTGTATAAACTTAAATTACCCTTTATTTTCAATAACTAATTTTTAATATAATGGCCCGACAATTGCATTCAATTTAGGAAGGAATGAAGGGGGAGTCTGTATGAAAACATATAAAAGATTTCTGCTGAAAGTTGTGCTCGCGGGCTTTCTGGTCATCGGATTGGGATGGTGGCTCAATGTGAGCGCTCAGTTACGGGCGCCTTCACCACCGCCGAAAGAGCTCGCATTCGCAAGAGCATCTTCCGAACGAGCGAATCCCGTAGTGACCGAAGGAATTATTCCTACTGCGACGCTGATAACCAACGACTCAGAATTGAGGCTGAACTCGGAAGAGGACACAAGCCTAGGAATCATAGACAACAATCGAGTGGTCGCAGTGGTAAAACCAGAAACCCTCTCTAAGAGAGGGTACTCTTTCAAACGGAATGGCGACGACACCATCACCTTCAGCGCTCGAGATGTGGTTCTTTCCGAGCGCGTTCTCGCCGCTTGGGGCATCTCGTTTGACACAAATGGCAATGTTGTCATGCTTTCTCCCCAAATCAATAAATTTTCGGGCCGCACGGATACCTTTGCCGAGACAGGGGCGCTGATTCGTATCCTGACAGGAATCTCCGTTGTCCAACTGCCAAAAGAAAATTAGGAGATCTTTATGAAATTTTTCCGACTAGGGTTATTCTTCGTGGCGCTCGTTCTGGTCTTTCTCGTCTGCCTTGATTGGGGAGGCAGGAAACTGCTGAGTAATAACCCTCCGGAGTATCATTGCTCCTGCGACGCTCAAGATTGCAGTAAAAATCTTTGGGAAGGTCCTGACATAGGATATAAATATACAGATTATTACGGCGACACGGAATACAAACAGTGCGATCCATCTGTCAAGAAAAAGGATTCGGCTTTTGTCATCTGCGCAAAAGAGACTATTCCTACAACTCCCTCAGTTCTGCCCAATCCTGATTTCGTCTCGCTCTGTAAAAAGGCGACTTTTTCAGGTGATGAAATGGACATAAAGAACGGCACAACTGTCTGTTCAGCCTGCATGGCTCCAAGTTGCGCACACATAAAATGATCATGGCTGAGACACATATTTAATTCCGCTTTCTCTTCTGATGCCAAGTCAGGAGACGAATTAGGTTGTAGAATCCGCCGACGCTGCCGATCAGAAGACCGGTGACCGTGAGCCATGGCGTCGTGCCATATCTTTTGTCCAGCCAGCCTCCGAGAATCAGCCCCCCCACGACCGACGCGGCGAGCTGAAATCCGATGGCTCCGTAGACGCCGTAGGCGATGAGGAAGGGATCTCCGTCTTTTTTCTTCATGGAAGCACCCCTCTCAACGAAAAACCTCAAGGACCTTTTGGACGGCTTGGACCGTTTTTTCAATTTCTCGATCCGAATGGGCGGTTGAGACAAAGCACGCCTCGAACTGCGAAGGGGCGAGATAGACGCCGTTTTTCAGCATGCCGTGGAAAAAACGCGCGAAGGCGGCGGTATCCGAACGCCGAGCCGAGTCCGCATCCGTGACGGGGGCCTCATTGAAGAAGGCCGTCAGCATCGACCCGGCGCTCTCCACCTGCATCGGAATTCCTCGCTCCTTGGCGATCTCCCACAGGCCTTGTTTCAGTATTTGCGTCTTTTGGTTTAAGAGTTTGTAGGGTTTCTTCTCGCGCAGGATCTTCAACGTCTCCAGACCGGCCGCCATCGCGACCGGATTTCCCGAAAGCGTCCCCGCTTGATAGACCGGCCCTTCCGGTGCCACGAGACTCATGATCTCCCGACGTCCGCCGTAAGCTCCGACGGGAAGACCGCCGCCGATGATCTTGCCCAGGGTCGTCAGATCGGGGCGGATCCCGAAGAGCTCCTGGGCTCCGCCGAAGGCCACGCGGAAGCCCGTCATGACCTCGTCGAAGATGAGGAGCGATTTTTCGCGGTCGCAGATTTCTCGGAGCTTCGGCAAAAAATCGCGGCGCGGTAGGATCACGCCCATGTTCCCCACGACGGGTTCGATCAGAACGCCGGCGATATCTCCGGGGCAGGCTTGGAACGCCGCTTCGACCGACGCGACGTCGTTGTAACGCGCGATCAACGTGTGCGCGGCAAATTCCGCCGGAACGCCGGCGCTGTCGGGCTGACCCAACGTCTGCGCCCCCGAGCCCGCCTTGACCAAAAGAGAGTCCGCGTGTCCGTGATAGCAGCCGTCGAACTTGATGATCTTTTTTCTTCCGGTAAATCCGCGCGCGACGCGCACCGCGGACATCACGGCCTCCGTGCCCGAATTGACGAACCGAATTTTCTCGACGGAAGGAAAGGCCCGACGGACCTCGGAGGCCAGCTGCACTTCCAATTCGGAAGGCGCCCCAAAACTCGTGCCTCTCTTCAAGGTTTTTTGAATCGCCGACAACACGCGTGGGTGGGCGTGTCCCAGGATCATCGGGCCCCAAGATCCGACGAAGTCGATGTAGGAATTTCCGTCGACGTCCGTCATGCGGGATCCCTTCGCCGAGCGGATGAAGAGGGGCGTTCCGCCGACTCCCTTGAAGGCGCGCACCGGAGAATCAACCCCGCCCGGGATCAAGTCCTGGGCCTTTCGGAAAAGGGCACGTGATTTGAGATTTTTCACGCCGCTTTTACACCATAAAGAGAGGGGGGTGAAAAGTGGTTTCCTGAGCTATACTCACTCAAGATGAGCAATCGAAAATCCATCCCGGAGCTTCTCGCGGAGGCCGCCGATGCGGTCCCCAACCGGCTCTTCCTCAACTGGATCAATCCGGCCGATCCGGAGGCCACGCCGCTGGAGTTCACTTATGCGGCTTTCGAAACGATGGTGCGGAAGGCGGTTCATGCCCTGCGGGAAATAGGCCTTCGCGAAGGCGATCGCATGCTTTTCCTTGCCGAAAATTCACCGGCTTGGCAGGTGGTTGCGATCGCGGCCCAAACCCTCAAGCTCGAGGTCGCCGCCCTCTTTCCCAGCATCGGCATGGCGGACGTCGTGGACATCGTCTGCCGAGTCCAACCTCGAGCGGTTTTCGTCGGCAGCGAGGCCCAATGGACCAAGCTCCATGACGTTTTGGCGGGGTTGGGCGTCCTGCCCCGCGTCCTCGTCGCCGACGAATCGATCCTCGTGCCGCAACCGTTCGTCCGGACCTCCACGCGAGAAGTCTTCGAAGGCGATCCCGTGACTCCGGAGGAATTTAGGATCTTGATCGAGGCCGTCGCGGACGATTCTCCATTCATCCTTATTTTCACGAGTGGGACCACCGGAAGGCAGAAGGGAGTCCGGCTGACGCAGGCCGCGGCGGCTGAGGCCCTGGAGGCGGGCATCGCGGCGACGAACCTAAAGGCCGACGATCTCGGCCTCCACATCCTGCCCTTCGCACACATCGCCGGCCTTTGCGCCTTCTATGCCGCCCTTAAGGTCCGGGGCGGGCTGATCCTCTGCTCGCGCCGGGAGGATCTGACGCGCGGTTTTTCGTTTCGTCCGACGTATACCCTCCTGGTTCCTCTGATCTACGAAAGGATACGGAAGGAAGTCCTCAAGGGGATCGAAAAAAAACCGCCTTTCTTGGCCGACATCCTGCGAAGCGCTATCGACGCCGCTTCACGAGGCGCCAAAGGAGTACGCCTGGGAACAAAAGGACGGATTCTGGCCTCCCTGGCGCAGCGGCTCGTCGGAGGCGCACTCAGGAAAAAACTCGGCGGACGAATCCACCTCTTAGGGGCCGGCGGCGCCCTTTCGGAGGCCGAACTCGTCGCCTTCTACCGCGGATTGGGTTTCGACTACCTCAATTTTTACGGCATGAGCGAGACCTGCGGAATCATCTCTCTAAGCCGCATCGATGATCGGCGGCAGAAGGTGGGCGCGGTCGGCCGCCCCTGGTCGGGGCTCGAGGTAAAAATCGCCCCCGACGGCGAAATCTTGGTGCGGGGAAAAACCTTGATGAAAGGCTATTTGGAGCAAGAAGGCAACGCGGAGGCCTTCGCGCCCGACGGATTTTTCCGGACGGGCGATCTGGGCTCGATGGATGAAGAAGGATTTCTCTCCATCAAAGGAAGGAAGAAGAACATCTTCGTGCTGTCGACCGGGAAGAAGGTGTTTCCCGAACAGGTGGAGTTGAAGCTCCGTCAGACGCTTCCGATCGCCGACGCCGTTCTCGTGGGCGACGGCCGCGCCTTCGTGGCCGCGGGCCTCTTCATCCCCCACGAGGAGATGCAGCAGCTCAGTCAAGAGGCGAACGTCCAAGAAATCAAGGCGTCGTTTCTTCAAAAAATCCGCCGCGGCCTTTCGGAATTTTCGGACTTCGAAATCCCCAAGAACGTATTTTTGATCGAAGGCGCGCCTTACGATTATCCCAAGATCGTCACGCCAACCCTCAAGATCAAGCGGAACGTATTCGTGCGGACTTTTTCCTCGCAAATCCGGGAAATTTATGGCCCATCCTCCGGGGCATGACGCCGATCAATGACTTCCTCACCTCGCCCCTCTTCGATCATGTCCTTCTCACGAAAGGATTAGTCCTCTTCGTCGTCTTTCTCCTGGCCATCCGTTTTCTTCCGGACTTCGCGCGGAATCTCACGCTTCTCCTCACCTCCGTCGCCTTGATCGAAATCGCCACGTCGCCCTTCTACACCTTTTGCTTCGTCGCCTTCACGGGCGTCCTGTACTATGCCCTCTTCTGGCTCCATTGGAGCGAGAATAAAAAAACGTGGTGCTACGGCATCGCGGCCTTTTTGGTCGTCTTCTATTTTCTCCTGATGGATTTACCGGCCCTCCGGACGCCCTGGACGGGATCGACGGTGCACACGTTCGGCGTCTCCTACTCCCTCTTCCGTCTCCTCTATGTCACCCTGGACGTGGGCGCAGGACGGCCCTTGCCGTCGGATCCCTTGGAATTTTTTGTCTATGCCTTCTTCATGCCCACTTTTTTTCAGGGCCCCATCGAACGCTTGAACGAGTTTCGGGAAAACCTGATCGGCCGCACTCAACTCACGTGGCCCGAGACCGGCTCCCATCTCCTCCGGATCGCCGGGGCCTTTGTCAAAGGTTGGATCGTGTTTCGCTTCTTGGATCGGGACTGGAAACAATACTTTGATTACCCCCAACAGTTTTCCTACGCCTCACTCGTGTTAGGGATGTACGCACGCGCGATCGGCTGGTATCTCATCGCCTCAGCGGCGAACGACTTCACCATCGCCTGTTCGGCCATCGCCGGTTACCGCATCTCGGAAAACTACGACTACCCCTACTTCAAACGGAATCTGGCCGGATTCTGGCGGACCTTCCACATGACGGTCGTCCGCTTCTTCCGGGACTACGTCTATATCCCCCTCGGCGGGAACCGAAGGCACGTCTATCGGAATTACTTGATTGTCTTCATGACGATCGCCCTTTGGCATGTTACGAGCCCGGCCTTCGTCATCTGGGGGCTTTGGCATGGCGTGGGCATGTGCGTTCTCAAACGCTGGCAGGTCTTTTGGAAAGAAGTCGAAACCTCTGAATCGGCCGGAACTCTCCGAGCCCTTCAAATCTGGTCACGCAGCCACTCCAAGCTGACGGCGACCGCCTCGGGACTCCTCACCTTCCACTGGGTGGCCTTGGGATGGCTCCCCTTCTTCGGCGGACACCCCCAAGGCCTGAGTATGATCTTAAGGATCTTGAGCGGGAATCACTGGAAGCTGTTTGTCTGGTAGGCCTCTCGGGAATGGGCCTTTTCCCTGAGTTCTTCGATGGCCTGCAATTTATTGGGGTCCGGGATCGTATCGGCCAGCCGCGCCCCGGTTTCCGCGAGTTTTAACTCTTGATCCGTCGCCAGGACATTGCCCTGATCCGCGAGACTCTGGGCCCGGTTTAAATGATACAAGAACGAAAGTTTCCCCTGAGCCCGCCCATAGGATAACCCAATGATATCTTTAAGTAAAATCCCAAGTTCCGCCAGAATTGGTTCCGCCTGCTCGTCTCCGAGGTAAAATTCGTGGCGTTGTCCCAACTCGTCTTTCACGATGATCTTGTCCCTGAGACCGACGATACCGTCTCCCCCATCGCGAAGACCGACAAACTCATAAGCCGAACCGTTCATTCTTCGGGCCATAGGAGTCCTCCTTGCTTGGTTTTGAACCTGTTTTGGGGTTGATCTTGTCTCTGAAGATTATGGAAAAGCGGTCGGAAATGAAAAACACAGAACCGCACAGGTTGAAACTATACTCCCCGAATCCGAAGATTCCAAGCCCTTCATTTCGCTTGATTCCTCTTTTGAAAGAACGTTAGTAATATCAGCCTCTAACAAACTCAAATTCGAGGAGAATCATGGCGGTTCCGGTTTCACAGGCCTTCAGGGTCGCAAGCTATGTAATGGCCCAAAAGCTAAAAGGGCGGAAACGTTACCCCTTGGTCCTCATGCTGGAGCCGCTCTTCCGTTGCAATCTGGAATGCGCCGGCTGCGGGAAGATCCAGTTTCCCGAAGAGATTCTCTCAAAGCGTCTCTCACCCGAACAGTGTTTTAAGGCCGCGGAAGAATGCGGGGCCCCGATGGTCAGCATCCCGGGCGGCGAACCACTGATCCATCCGGAAATCAAAGAGATCGTCGAAGGACTCGTCGCCCGAAAAAAATACGTCTATCTGTGCACGAATGCGATCCTCTTGGAGCGAAAACTCGATCTCTTCAAGCCCTCGAAGTACCTGACCTTCAGCGTCCACATGGACGGCCTGAAAGAAGAGCACGACCATGCGGTCTTTCGCGACGGGGTCTTCGATGTGGCGGTCAAGGCGATCCGCGAGGCCAAGAAACGCGGCTTTCGCGTCACCACAAACACCACCCTCTTCGAGGGCGCCGATCCCGAGCGGGTGCGGGCCATGTTCGATTTCCTCACCGAGCTCAAGGTCGAAGGGATGATGATCTCTCCCGGTTACAGCTACGAAAAGGCCCCGGACCAGGAGCATTTTCTCAAGCGCAGCCGGACCCACGAACTCTTTTCTAAGATCCTGAGAAACCCAAAAAAGGATTGGGCCTTCAACCAATCACCCCTTTTTCTCCGTTTCCTGCAGGGGAAGGAAGAGTATCAGTGCACGCCCTGGGGCAATCCGACCTACAACGTCTTTGGTTGGCAAAAGCCCTGTTACCTCATCGGCGAAGGCTACGCCCAGAGCTTTCAAGAACTGATGGAGTCGACGGAGTGGGACAAGTACGGAACGGGACGCCATGAGAAGTGCGCCGACTGCATGGTCCACTGCGGCTATGAGGCCTCGGCGGTGGACGATACGTTCAACTCATTCAAGGGTTTTTGGAAGACCGTTCGCTGTACCCTCTTCCCGGCATCATCGACCGAGGGGAACCGACAACCCAAGAGATCGCCGTCCAAGCCCCAAAAGCAGACCCAAAAGGCCGCTTAACGCACGATTCTTCCCACGCGAAGACAAATGTCCCACCGGATTCTTTTGGCCTTTTTCGGATCACCCCAGGCGGCGAGAAGATCGTTTCGGATCAAATCGATCGGATCTTGCCCCCGATCCTTCCTATAATATTGAGTGGATGACCAAGACACGAAGTTTCCGATCACCTGGTCCAAGGTCCAGTCCTGCTCCATCACGAATGGGGGGGCCTTGATCTCCTCAAACGGAAACGGGATGGTGAGGTATTTTTCCCGGACCCATTTTACCTCCGGCGGCCAGTACGCTCCGACGATCTCCGAGTAATATTTTTCGGCGACGGCGTCGACCTCAGGCGTAATGTGGTGGAGGCCGTAGCACCAGACGGCGATGACGGCGTTTGGACGGCTGACACGCCTCACCTCTTTAAAGAATTTCTCGAAATCGAACCAGTGAAAGGCCTGGGAGACGGTAATGAGATCCACGCTGTCCGAAGCGACCCCGGAATCCTCAGCGACCGCCACCCGATAACGGATGCGGGGATGGGGCTCGGCATGGGCAATTTGGTCGGCGCTCAGATCCGTCGCAATGACCGTCTTAAAATGATCCGCCAAGAGACGCGCCGTTTGTCCATTTCCCGTCCCGCAATCCCAGGCCGTCTGCCTCGATTCCACCAAACCAACCAGATAATCAATCAGGCCCTTGGGCGAAAGCGGACGGTGCTGGGCATAGACAGCCGCCTGTTTTGAAAAATGATCTGGAGGCATAACTTACTGATAAAATTGCATATTTCCGGAACTCAAGTCAAACAACCCTATCGTCTTAATAAAAAGCTAACGCTTCATTGACAAAAAATTAACACGCCGCTACCACTGCTCCTTCCCATATGACCAAGTCCGGGTACCCGCCTGGTGGCGGGTGGACGCGGAAATGGTTGGAGACGCAGTCGTAAACCATGGGTTCAAAGTCGGACGACGAGTCGCCCCTGCCTGAAAGCTTTTTCTCCCGCCTGCGGCACGTCCTCCTCGGCCCTCCCAGGGACCTTTACGACCCCTCCTTGGGGCATCACATCTCGCTTGTCGCCTTTCTGGCCTGGATCGGGCTGGGCGCGGACGGTATGTCGTCTTCAGCCTACGGTCCCGATGAGGCCTTCCGGGCCTTAGGCACCCATTCCTATCTGGCCCCGTTTCTGGTCATCGCGACGGCGCTCACGGTTTTCATCATTTCCTTCACCTATAGCAAGATCATCGAGCATTTCCCCGAAGGCGGCGGAGGATACATCGTCGCCACCAAACTTTTGGGCGATACGGCCGGCGTCATGTCCGGATCGGCCCTCCTGGTCGACTACGTCCTGACGATCACGGTCTCGATCGCCGCCGGCGGCGATGCGATCTTCAGCCTCCTCCCTATTCAATGGCTCCCCTATAAGATTCCGCTCGAGGCGGTCGCGATCCTCTTTTTGACCGTCATGAATTTGAGAGGGGTCAAGGAATCCGTCACATCGCTCATCCCCGTCTTTTTGGCCTTCATCGTGACCCACGTCTTAATGATCGTCTATGGCATCGTCTTCCACATGGGCGACGCGGCAAGCGTCGTCGCCCAAACCCAGACCGGAATCTCTCAGGGGGCCACAACCTTGGGTCTCTGGGGCCTCTTCCTCGCCTTTATCCGAGCCTACTCCATGGGCGGCGGCACCTACACCGGAATCGAGGCCGTCTCCAACGGCCTGGGGATCTTGAGAGACCCCAAGGTGGAAACGGGCAAGAAGACCATGGTCTACATGGCGTCCTCCTTGGCCTTCATGGCCGGCGGTCTCCTGCTCTGCTACATGCTCCTGCAAATCCATCCCGTGGAAGGACAGACCCTGAACGCGACCTTGGCGTCTCAACTCTTCGGAGGCTTCGCCTGGAAGGGGTTCCCCATCGGACACTGGTTCGTGTGGATCACGATGTTCTCGGCGGCCGTTCTCCTCTTGGTGGCGGCGCAGACCGGTTTCATCGACGGCCCGCGCGTCATGGCCAACATGGCCTCCGACTCCTGGCTCCCGCGCCGCTTCGCCGCCGTTTCCGACCGCCTGACCACCCAGAGGGGCGTCATCCTCATGAGCATCGCCGCGGGCGCGACCCTCGCCTACACGCGCGGCGACGTGAGGGTCCTGGTCGTCATGTATTCCCTCAACGTTTTCGTCACCTTTTCGCTCTCCCAGCTCGGCATGTGCCGTTTTTGGCTCCAGAAGAGAGGGGCCAAGGCGCCCAAGGCTCCATGGATACGCAATCTTTTCCTGCACAGCGTGGGTTTGATCCTCTGCGCCTCCATCCTCATCATCATGGTCGTGGAGAAATTCGGAGAAGGCGGTTGGATCACGACCCTGGTCACCGTCGCGTTGATCGCGTTCTGCATCTCCATTCGAAAGCATTACCGGAACGTGGCCGAGCTCGTGAAGGAGATCGACAAGACCTTGGGGGATCTTCCCGCGGAACCCTCCGCTCCCTCGATGGACCTCAAGATGGACCCGACGAAGCCGACGGCGATCATCTTAGTCGGCGGCGGACACAGCCGGACAGGGGTCCATACCCTTCTCACGGTCTTTCGCCTTTTTCCACACACGTTTCATAACGTCGTTTTTCTCTCCGTCGGCGTCATCAACTCGGAATTCTTCAAAGGCGACCACAATGTCTCGGCATTGGAACGTCGGACCCAAGACGCGTTGGCTTATTATGTGGATTTGGCGCGAGGGCTCGGCATTCCGGCCCAGGCGGCCTTCCGTGTCGGGACGGACGTCGTGAATGAAGCGGCTGAGCTTTGTTTGGAGGTTTCAAAGGAATTTTCAGGATCGGTCATTTTCGGCAGCGAACTCGTCTTTCAGGAACCGCGCTGGTATCACCGTTTTCTGCACAACGAAACGGCCTACGCCATTCAGCGCCAGTTACGGTTCGCCGGCCTTTCCGTCGTCATCCTCCCGATCCTCCTGTTCAACAAGTCGGTCGCGCGTGACGAGGAGCTCCACGAAGTGCTGCTATATCGTGGCGTCAAACACGATCAAGAGCCTGACGGAACGGTCGAGGAAGCGAAGTAGAAAACTACCAGTGCCAGACTTTCTCGTGTTGATCGAGAAGTTCAGGGATTGATTTTCGGGAAATCTTCTTGATCCCGACAATCAGATCCCGTTCCGAAAGCCCTCTTTCCTTTGCGTCCTCTTCCACGAGGAAGACCGGCACGCCGCTCTCCAAAAGTTTTTGGACGTCCCGATCGATCTTCGCGGAATTTTGGGTCTTGACCGTCCCGAAGCTGAGTCCCGAAGCGTCCTGTCCCTTCAAACCGTAATGCACAGCGCTCGCCCGTAGGAGGATGGCGATGTCGGCCCCGGAGTTCTTGAAGATCTGGGAGAGCCACAGGATCGTATCGTCCTGCTCTTCGACGGTTCCCCGGTAGGCGCTTTCGACGATGTTTAAGATTTTTGCCATAAATATCTCCTCTGTCATATCTCCCCCCTCCCCCTCTTACCTTAAGAGGGGGAGGCCGGGTGGGGGCGATATCATTTAGTTGGAATAATCAACGTCGCATCCGAGGCGGCGGAGGCGTCCAGAAAATCCTTCGGCCCCCCGCGGCGCGGCCCTTCGATCCAATCGCCGGCGCCGCGCTCGTCCACGCACATCCCGCAGTTGATCCAGTCGAGCTTGGTCCCCTTGGACTTTGCGAATGCGAAAAGCCCCGCAATCCAATCCTTGGACGTCGGATGCTGCTCTTCTTCAACCGTGGTCCCGTGCGCCGGATTCGGATGCGGTTTCTGCGCCGACATCGTCTGATTGACGGCCCCCTCGTAGGCGAAGACCGTCACGTTATGCCCCTGGGAAAGGGCCTCGTGGACGATGCGCAGGGCCGTCGTGGAGTTCTCCGATTCGTACGGAGGATCCATGATTGCGATGGTCAGTGTCTTTGAAGTCTGGGCCATAAATCCTCCTAGTGAAATAACGACTTCGTTCCCGGCTCCATCAGGAGCTTGATGAACTGGTCCATCTCAACCGCCTCAACGCCCGGGACGAGCTCGGTGATCGCCCTTTCTTTCAGCGCAAATCGGTCCGCAATCACGCGCACCTTGCTTTTCAAAAGCTTATCGATCCGGTCGTTGAATTTCGCCCCTTTCCGAGCGAGAAGCGTCCCGTTCTGGACGAGAAAGACGGTCGCCTGATTTCCGCGGGCCTGAACCCCCTCCATCAGTTCGGCGAAAAAGCCTGAATCCACGCTTTCGAAGGGATCGCGGGATTCGATGAACAGGTATTTATTGGCCACTCTGCACCTCCTTCAGAATTTCCAAGGCCTCGTCGACATGCTTCTTCGGGCGGAACTGCGACGAAAAAACATGGCGGACGACGCCTTGGCGATCGATGACAAAGGTCACCCGCCCGGGCAAGAGCCCGAGCGTCGATGAGACCCCATAGAGTTTTCTAACGCCTTCGCCCTCGTCGCTCAAGAGTCGAAATGGAAGATGATACTTTGATGCGAATTTCGCATGCGACTCCGGAGAATCAGAGCTCACGCCGATCACCTCGGCGCCGGCCTCTTGAAAGACTTCATAACTGTCGCGAAAGGTGCAGGATTCCACCGTACACCCGGGCGTGTCGTCTTTGGGATAAAAATAGAGGACAACGGCCTTCTTCCCCTTGAAATCAGCGAGACGGACGATGGAACCGGTTTGGTCTTTTAAGGAAAAACTCGGGGCCGTGTCTCCGGAATGGATGCCCATGCCCTTCCGATTAGCGCCAAGTCCGAGATTATTCCAGCGCTATTTCTTAAGAGAGAATCACCCGATGCGGTCCCTTCCCAGATAGGGACGAAGGGCCTCGGGGATCCTTATCCCTTTTTCGTCCTGGAAATTCTCCAGAATCGCCGCCACCGTGCGGCCGACGGCGAGACCCGAGCCGTTCAGGGTGTGGACATACTCGGGTTTGTCTTTAGGCCCTCGGCGAAAACGGATGTTGGCGCGGCGGGCCTGAAAGGCCTCGAAATTGGAACAAGATGAAATCTCGCGATAGATCCCCTGGGACGGAAACCAAACCTCGATGTCGTA
>CAZWYB010000002.1:0-34561 GCA_964637745.1 uncultured Pseudomonadota bacterium | reverse complement strand
GAAAGCGTCACCCATGTCCCCGGTCCAAAATGTTACCCATGTCCCGGGTCAGTCATATTGTTTTCTGAGAGAAAACAGGAATTTTAGATAATTAATGATTTTTTAGCGTCTTCAAGATCGCCCATGAGCCGACGAGTTCTTCTCAAGCCGCCTTTGTTGGAGCGGGGGGCGAATTTTCAAATGAGATCGGAGCTTGCGGCGATCACTTTCAGAATTTTAACGCCGCGTTGACGGCCTTCATCAGCCCGCTTCGTCAATTCAATATTCCGGCGAGCGCGCAGACAAGGACACTCACGCGAAGGATTCTGAAGGAGCCTCCCGGGACGGGGACCTTGGACGTCAAGATTGATTTTTCCGATTACCCGGACTCGAACGGTCGCAAGCTTGGGTGCTCCGGCAATACCGCCTTCCTTCCGATCTGTTTTCGTATTTGGGTCCAGGATCAGGGGATAACGAAGACGCGCTTGGCTGGGTTTTTTTCCTCCTTCCCGACCACGGCCAGTTCTGGGACCGGACAGCTGGCCATTTTCAGCACGGAACTCGGAGGCGTCACCATCGTTCAGACCTACGATTATCAGAACACGCAGGATCAATCGTCCGAGCTCTTCGCTCACTTTCATGCTGAAAGCGGAGAGTCTGTCTCCGGCCATTCTTTTTTCACACAGAAAGGTCCGGAGGACAGCGCTCTCAAGACCCTCATTGCGTCTACGGCTTTGCGGGCGAGCGACGACTTAAACGATGTCCCGGATGGCACCCTTCATTTTTTCAACCGGTTCCTTGAGGATCAAGACTTTTGGAATGGGACTGTCGACGCACAAAATGTTACCTCGTTCGGTTTTGAAAAAAGTTTCTCCGACGTCTGTGCCTTGATCTCGACCGGAAACAGAGCGGATCTCGCAGAGTGCCTTGGGGCAGGGCTCTCAATCGACGACCTTACTTTCCTTCCCTTCGCGTCTGCAGGGGATTTGTCCGTTCCGGCCTCTCTTCCGGCGAATCCAACTTTTTAGCCTCGATCAGGATCAGGGCCGCCCCGATAAAACGCATCAAAGATGTGGGCCGCAGGAGTTAGGGCCCGCCTGAACGAAATTCCTATTGTTGTTCGCGTTGTCCAGGGCATTTTTCAATGCCTCCTGGTAGGACCGTGTTGCGTCCGACTTGACCGTATTCCCGTTCGCCGCGAGGGAGGCGTCCGCCTCGGCCATCACGGCATTGACCGTCGCGTACCCGTTGCCGTTCGCGCTGTTGGCGCCGGGTGCGTAGATGAGGGCGTTCCCCGAGACGAAATTATGGCGGACGTTCAATTTCATCGCCGCCAATTGGGCCGACAGCATGTTGGCCATATTCGTTGCCGTAGCGCTCAGAATCCAGTTTCTAAACGCGGTGTAACTTGTTGGATCAAATGCGCTGCCGTTCGCATTGCGGAGATTTAAACCGACCATCGCCGCCAGATCGCTATTTGAAAAAAGAGCCTGTCCGTTCTTGTTCGACCAGAAGCCCAGCGTCAGACCGCCTCCGGAGCCGAGACAGAGGTTGCCGAAATCGACCCCCGCCACCGTGTTGCACTCGGCCACCTGACACGAATAGGACTTATCTCCTTTGAGTTGGCAGGAGGCGTTGCCGAGGGGGGTTCCGGTCTGACTGACGGAAGTCTGATTGATCAGGTTTCCGGTCTGTTGCCATCCCGAAGAAGTCATTTCCTTAAAGGTGTACGCCCCGTTTGCCAAGGAATTTGAGAAGAGACCGCCGGCATTGGTGAGCTCTGTAGCCGAGACAGGGCCGCTATAAGAGATACTCCAAGATCCGATCCCGACCTCCCCTGAATCCCATTGGCCGTTGGCGTTGGCATCATAGTATTTCATTCCCGAGACAACGCCCGGGATGCGGTTTGATCCGACGCAGGAGCCACTTTGGCAAAGATCCGTCTGAGTACATGCGTTGCTGTCGTCGCAAACTACGCCGTCCTTCGGCGCCGTCGGATGTTGGCAGGCGTCGTGCGTCCCATCGCAGAGATCAGCCGTGCAGAAAATGCCGTCATCGGTGCAAGCTGTGTTGGGAGCCTTCTTAGCGTCATCGGTGCAGGCGGCTCCCAGCCCGGAGCAGTTGTCCGGCACGTCGCATTCCCCCGCCGCGGGACGACAGACCGTCGTCGAAGGTTTAAAGACATCGTTCGGACAATCGGGGCCGTTGCCCGTGCAGGATTCGGGCGTGTCGCACACACCGGCCGAGGGACGACACGTCACCGTATTCGGTAGAAACGCATCCGCCGGACAGGCCGCCGAGGACCCCGTGCAACTTTCGGGCGTATCACAAACGCCGTGAGCCCCTCGGCAAACGACGCTGGCGGGTTTAAAAGGATTGGAAGGACAAACGGAACTTGTCCCCGTACAGAGCGCATTCTGATCGCAAAGATCAGAGGCCTGACGGCAGACGGTCCCTCCATTGCCGGCTGGGTGCGTGCAACTGACGCTGCTGCCGTCGCAGATGTCACGAGTACAGACATTGCCGTCATCGCCGCAGGACGTCTCCGCGGGCTTTACCGCGTCCGCGGGACAGAGGGGCGAAGACCCCGTGCATGTCTCGGCTTTGTCGCACTCCCCGGCTGCAGGACGGCAAACCGCATCCACCGGCTTGAAAGAATCTTGAGGACAGGGCGCGCCCGTACCGTCGCACATCTCGGCGACGTCGCAATCCCCGGCCGCCTCGCGACAAACCGTTCCCACCTCAACTGGCTCATGTCGGCAGCCGACTTGGGGGTCGCAAATATCCTTAGTGCAAGGATTCTTGTCATCGCAGGAACTGTTCTCAGGAACGTGTAGACACCCTTGTCCTTGGACACAGCTATCCGCCGTGCATTCAATATGGTCGTCGCAGGTATCCTTCACATTGAGGCATCCGGTGGCGGGATTGCAGCTATCAAGGGTGCAAACGTCCTGATCATCGCAACTGATGGGGGTCGGGTTGACGCACCCTGTTTGTTTGTCGCAATAGCCGTTTGTCGTGCAGGCATCGTTGTCATCGGTCAAGCACACGACGTCGGTATGGATACAACCCGCTGTTTGATCGCATCTATCCGTGGTGCAAGCATTGGAATCATCGCAATTTAGAGGGCTTCCGACGCAGATTCCGTTTTGATACTGATCATCCGTTGTACAGGCGTTACCGTCGTCACAGGGATCGCCGTCTTGATGGCCCGTACAATCCGTATCCTGTGAAAGATAATTGCAATCCGCATCAAAATTACCGGCCCTCAGATGGGCGCCAAAACCCCCTCCATCGGACCGGGTGGCTAAGAAACCCGTGGAGGCTTTGCACGCGGTGACGCAATACTGGATCGGATAGGTATTGCAGGCGTCCGGCGGCATCGTGACCGTAAAAGTATAGGTGCCGGAGGAGGATCCCGATGATGCCGTCAGGCATTGGTTGCCGTTGTCCGTATTCTTGACCAGGATGCCAATCGTGCCGCCTGAGCACTCCGTTACGTTACTCAAGGTGACCTTATAGGTTTTTGATTGCTGGACGTTGTAGAACTGCGTTGAATCGCCGCTGACCGTCTTACACCCGTTATCACCGGCCGTCACATCAGTCACCCTTCCGGTTCCGAGACTCGCCGCAAAGGACACCGAGGCCCCAAGAAAGTTGATGAAGATGACGATCGGTAAGAGCACCGTCTTCAACGAGATGTTCATAAGGCCTCCGTTTGTCCAAAATAAAAAACCCACCTCCGGCCTTTTGCCGAGAGATGGGCTGCCATAGAAAACGATCAGTCGTTTCTTCCCTTGGCAGCCCTGCTGCCTCATCCGCCTCTTTAACGTCGGCGAATGAGACCAGAAGCTTTGCGTCCCCGCCTCACGACGGGTTTGCCTTTTTCAAGAACTCGGTGTTCTCCTTTGTACTTCGAGTTGGATAGATTTTCTCCATCCGACGGGACAAAGTCAAACACTATGTCTGTAAGGCCTAAGATTTATTTAGTTATTTGAGCACGTCTCTTGCTATAGCAAACGCCGATGCCTGGTTTCTGAGATCGATTTCATTTCTCTGAGGTCAAAATATTTTTTTGACATAACTCCCTGAAAGCAGTAGCCTTTTCGCGTCCCCAAACCCGATCGGGTGCGGGGTTTTGTTTTTGTGGTATCTTTAATATGATCTTATTGAAGAACTTCTTCGTCGACACGACCAAGGGTTTGGACATCTTGAAGATCATTCATGAGGTCCGCCGGGTCGTTAAGGAGGCGAATACGGAGAACGGTACCGCAACGATCGTGATTTCGAATCCCGGGGCGGGGCTGGCGGTTTTCGATTCCGCGGAACGTCTGGACGAAGTGAAGAAGGCCCTGGAACCTCATATCGCAACGGGACTCATCCGAACCCTCCTGCCTAAGTCGCTCGCGATGCCATTTGAAAAAATGAAGATGCTGATCGAACCCTGGCAGGAAATTTTCCTGATCGACTACGACAATTCCGGACGCCGGAGGGAGTTCAAGGTGCACGTGTCCGCCGAGACCCCTCCGCCGGCGGCCGGCAAGAAAGGAGCGGGAGGAGCGGCCCCTCGTTAGGGCAACGGCATGGGCGAAACGGCAAAAAAGCTTCGGTTCGACAACAATGAACTCGCCCGAAATCTCTTCGGGGTTCAAGACGAGCACCTCCGATCCTTGGAGAAGAGGCTGGGGGTCCAGATCGACGTCCGCGGCACCGACGTCAGCATCAAGGGCACGGACGTGCAGGCCAAGCTCGTGGAGAAAATCCTGCTCGAGCTTTACAGCATGCTGAAAAAAGGGATGCCGGTGTACGGACAGGACGTCGAGCAGGCGATCCGAGTCTTCTCGTCCAACCAGGCCGCGAACCTTCAGGACCTCCTCGAAGACACGATCTTCATCCCGAGCCGCAACAAAGTGGTGATCCCCAAAGGACTCCACCAACGCGCTTACATGGACGCGATCCGGAAGCACGACTTGGTTTTCGGTGTCGGACCCGCGGGAACCGGCAAGACTTATCTGGCTGTGGCCATGGCGGTGATCGCGCTTCTGAAGAAACAAGTCAGCCGCATTATTCTCGCTCGACCCGCCGTCGAAGCGGGGGAGAAGTTGGGATTCCTGCCCGGCGACATGTACGACAAGGTGAGCCCGTATCTGAGGCCCCTCTACGACGCCCTCTACGACATGATGGACTATGAGAAGATCGTCAAACTCACCGAGACGGGGGTCATCGAGATCGCCCCGCTCGCCTTCATGCGCGGGAGGACGCTCAACGGATCCTTCGTCATCCTGGACGAGGCGCAGAACTGCACCAGCGAACAGATGAAGATGTTTTTGACGCGGCTCGGTTTCGATTCCAAGGCCGTCGTCACCGGCGACGTCACCCAAGTGGACCTACCGGCGGGAAAACTCTCGGGATTGATCGAGGCCGAGAGGATCCTTCAGAACATTCCCGGGATCGGCTTTCAATACTTCACCCAAGAAGACGTCGTCCGTCATCCGCTCGTTTCCGAGATCGTGAAAGCCTATGAGGTAGCCAGAAATGAAAAAAAACATTGAAGAACTGGTCGGACAGCATGCGTTGTTGTTCCAGGGCGTCGGTCTCTTGATCCTGTCTTTGGTGGTGGCCCTCCTCATCAATTTTTCAGGAGGACAGCTGCCCACGGGCATTGAAATCGGGCGCATCGCCCACCAGGACATCCGTGCCGACAAGGACTACGAAATCTTCGACGAAGAGACGACCGAGCACTTGAAGCAGGAGGCCATGAAATCGGTCCTGCCCGTCTATGATTGGGACGATGCCGGCTTCGGCCGCGAAAAGATCATTGGAAATCGGAGCGAATTGGACCCCTGGAAGGACCGGGGCCTTCAGATCCACCTCTTGAGGCATCCCGACGCGCCGAAGCTGATTTTGAAGGATTTCAGCACTATCTTGTCCGTTGCCGAGGCGCAGGCGCGTTGGGCGAAGTCGAATCAACGAAACGAGATCAGGCCGACGCTCATCTATAACGAGTCGGAGACGAAAAAGCTTCAGGAAGACGCCGTGGAAAGCGTCAAACCCGTCGTGATCAAGGTGCAAGCCGGAGAGTCCATCATCCGAAGCGGGGATCATTTCGAGCCTTGGCACCTCAAGGTGATCGAGGGGATCCGGAAGGAAAAGAACAGGGCCTTCAGCCGCACCCGGTTCGTCGGGACCTTTTTCTTCATCTTCATTTTTCTTGTCACCTTCTTTTTCGTCCTCAACCGGGCCTTTCCGAAGTTGGAGCTTCGTCCGCGGGATCTGGTTTTCTTGGGCGTCTTGCTCGTCACCTTGATCCTTGTCGAAAGAATCTCGCTCTTCACGTTCGGGGCCATTCGCGGCCTGTTGCCGGTCGACATCCCCATGAACTCCTTTTACGGGCTCATTCCGATCGCCTTCGGAACGATGATGGTCAGGCTCGTGCTGCCGCTTCCGATGGCCATGCTTTTCGCCCCCGTGAGCGCGGCCATGGCGGGCATCCTCGCGCAGGGAAGTCTCAACTATACCTTGTATTATTTCGTGGGCTGCGTCTTGAGCATCGCTTTCATGTCGGGCGTGCGCACCCGCGGGCAGCTTCTTCGCGTGGGGCTTGAATTGGGCGCGCTCAACGCCGTCGTCAGTCTGGGACTCGATATGATGAACGTCACGAGCCTCACGGGCGCAACCAACGCCGAAGAGCTCTTCCTTCGCGCCATCCTGGCCTTCGCGGGCGGCGTGTTGAGTGCCGTGCTCGTCATGATCATCATGCCCGTCTTCGAATCCCTCTTCAACTACCTGACGCCGGTGAAGCTCCTGGAATACGGAAGCCTGAATCATCCGTTGCTCCGGGAGATGATCGTCCGCGCGCCGGGGACCTATCATCACAGCCACATGGTCGGGACGTTGGCGGAGGCGGCCTCCGAGGCGATCGGCGCCGATTCCCTCTTCGCCCGCGTCGCGTCCTATTTTCACGACATCGGCAAGATGAAGAAGGCGACGTATTTCATCGAAAATCAATCGGCCGCCGGGGCGGAAGACAAGCACGCGAGCCTCGCGCCTTCCATGAGCGCCCTGATCATCTCTTCGCATGTCAAAGACGGCCTGGAGATGGCGCGGGAGGCCAAGCTCCCCCAGCGGATCACGGACATCATCCCCCAGCATCAGGGCACCAAGCTGATCACCTACTTCTACAACAAGGCGAAGGAGAAGGAGGATCCGGAGATGCACGTGGTCGAGGAGCGCGACTACCGCTATCCCGGCCCCAAGCCGCAGACGCGCGAGGCCGGCATCATCCTTTTGGCGGACACCGTGGAGGCGGCGACGCGGGCCCTGAAGGACCGTTCTCCCGCCCGTTTGGAGGAGGTCGTCCGCAACATGATCAACAAGAACTTCATCGACGGCCAGCTGGACGAGTGCGAGCTGACGCTCAAGGACCTTCACACGATCGCAAAAAGCTTTCTTCGGGTTCTGATGGGGATCTATCACCAGAGGATCGAATACCCTCCCGACGAGGCGGAGAAGGCCGCCCGCGATAAAGCGGTCTCGCCGATTCAGGAAGACACGGCCGAAGCCGATAAATATTCGCACTCAAAACCGCTTCGCGAGGATTCCCTCAAGGAAGCGGTTCCCAAGGAGATTTCGAAGATTCCTCCCAAGAACGTCCGCCGTCTATGATCGATTTCCTCAAAAATCTCTTTACGGCCGACTTCATGCCCCACGGGCATTGCTATTTTTGGAAGCCGGAAATCCTTTGGCTGCATGTGGCGTCGGACATCGTCATCACGCTCGCCTATTACTCGATCCCTCTCACGTTGTTTTACTTCATCACGAAACGGAAGGACGTTCCCTTCCGCTGGATCTTCGTTCTCTTCGCCACGTTCATCTTTGCCTGTGGGACCACGCACATTATGGCCGTCTGGACCACGTGGAACGGAGCCTACCGGCTCGAAGGGGTCGTTAAGGCGTTGACGGCGCTCGTTTCCATCGCGACGGCCTTCGCGATCTGGCCGTTTCTTCCCGACGCCCTTTCTTTTCCAAACCCCGCCCAATTGAAGGCGATCAAGAACGAGGCGCAACTGAAGCGCAGCGAGATGCGTTTCCGAATGACGTTCGAAGCGGCTCCCAACGGCATGATCATGGTGGACGACGAGGGGAAGATCATCCTTGCCAATTCGCAGATCGAGAAGATGTTCGGATATGAAAAGGAGGAGCTTGTCGGACGCTCCATCGACATGATGGTCCCTCAAAGGTTCCGGGCGAGGCATCCCGAATACCGTCGTGATTTTTTCCAAGATCCCCAGACCCGCGCGATGGGCGCCGGACGCGATCTCTTCGGCCGGAGGAAGGACGGCAGCGAATTTCCGGTCGAGATCGGTTTGAATCCCATGGAAACCGATGAAGGGGCCTTCGTCATCAGTTCCGTCGTCGACATCACGGAACGGAAGCACACCGAGGAGCAAGTGAGGCGTGCGAACGAAGAGCTGCAGCGCGTAAACCAGATGAAGTCGTCCTTCGTCTCCATGGTGTCCCATGAACTCAGGACCCCGCTGTCTTCCATGAAGTCCGGAATCGACATCCTCTTGGACGGCATAGACGGGCCCATCAACGAGGGCCAGAGAGAGACGCTTACGATTACGAAGAGGAACATCGACCGGCTGGCCCGCCTCATCAACAATGTCCTCGATTACTCGCGCCTGGAGGCGGGAAAGATGCAGATGGTCTTCGAAAGGGCCGATATGGCGGAAGTCGTCCGGGAGGCCTGCGAGGTGATGAAGCCCGATATTGCGGGGAAGCAAATTCAATTCACGCTGGAACTTCCCGATCGCCCTCTTTACGCGGTCTGCGATGCGGATAAGATCAAGCAAGTGATGATCAATCTGCTGAGCAACGCCGTCAAGTTCACCGATCAAAAAGGAAAGATTCACGTCGCGCTTGCGTCTTCAAAAGAGCAAATCACAATCGAGGTCGAGGACGACGGAGTCGGGATCAACCCCGAGGATCATCAGAAGATCTTTGAAATGTTCGGCCAGGCGACGCAACGGGGCGTCTGGAAGACGGGAGGCTCGGGCGTGGGGCTCGCCGTCTGCAGGCTGATTCTTCAGAACCATGGGGGGACGATCACCGCGAAAAGCGAACCGGGGAAGGGGGCGCTTTTCACAGCGACTTTCCGTGCGGATCTCCCAGCGTCCCCTTCAAAAGGGCCGAAAGTCTCTTCTTCATGACGATTACGATTCAAAATCAGAATCCGTCCGTGAGAATCCCCGTCAAGGGCCTGCGCGCCTCCTTGCGAAAGATCATCGCGTCTTTGGGTGTCGACGATCAGGAGGTCAATTTTCTTTTCGTTTCGGACGCGGCGATCCGGCGCTATAACGCAAAATATCTTCGCCACGATTATGCAACGGATGTGATCGCGTTCGAAATGAAGGAAAGGGGAGTTTTGGGGGATGTTCTCATCTCCGCGGACACCGCGAGACGTCAGGCAAGGGAACAGGGCCATGCGACCCGGACGGAAATGATCATCCTGGCCATTCACGGCCTGCTCCACCTCCTGGGATACCGGGATAAAAAGAAGAAGGACCGGGACCGGATGTGGCGGAAGACCAACGAGCTTTTGGCTTTGGCGGAGAAAGCCGCCAGGAAGGCCGGGAAGGCCAGGACAGATTGATGACGGCGGCCCTTCTCTCCGGAATTCTTTCGGCGTTCAGCCTCCCGGTCGCCTTCTCCGGACACCGATGGCCCGATCTGGGTTACTTCGCCTGGGTGGCGTTGATTCCTCTGTTTCTCTCGCTTCGAAACGCCACGGCGAGGCAGGGAGTCTTGCGGGGATTCGCGTTCGGCTGTGCGCACTTCGGTTTCTCGCTTTATTGGATCTTCATCGCCCTGCATCGTTACGGGGAAGTCTCCGCGTGGGACAGTGCGGGCGGACTTATGATTTTGGTCGTCTTGGTCTCCCTCTTTCCGGCGGCCGTGTGCGGGACGGCGGTCCGCTTGGCCTCGGAAAAGATTCCGCTTTGGATCACCTTCACGCTTTCTTGGATCGGTTTTGAATTCCTAAGAAACTACTTTCCCTTCGGCGGTTTTTCGTGGGCGAACCTTGCCTACAGCCAGAGCGGGCACCTGGAGCTCCTCCAGATGTTGGACGTGACGGGAGTCTCCGGTCTCCTCTTTTTGATCCTGCTGGCGAACGTCCTCGGAGGGGAGGTTTGGATCTGGGTCAAAGGCCGGCGCGAAACGCCTCCGCCGACGCGGTTGGCGGCGCTTTTCACCGTCGCCCTCCTCGCAGCGGTGGTTTACGGCAAGGTTCGGCTTTCGCAGGTGCGGTCGGTCGTCGCCGGTCTGCGGACGCTCAAGGTCTCGATGGTTCAGGGAAACATCCCTCAGGATGAGAAATGGATCGACGAGAAGATGCCCGAGATCATCCAAAAACACCGGGAGTTGACCGATCGGGCCGAAGAGGCATCACCCAATCTCATTGTCTGGCCGGAGGCCGCCTTTCCGGCCGTTATTCCACCCGACATCGTAAAGATCGAGGAGATCGGGGAGGTGAAGAAGCCGATCCTGATGGGCGCCGTCAGCTATGACGGCGTGATTCCCGAGGACTGGCCCCCGCCCTTGCCGGAGAAGCCGGGTGATTTCGCCCTTCACAACAGCGCCTTTTTGATCGAGCCGGGCGGCTTCATCGCGGACCACTATCACAAGGTTCACCTGGTGCCGATGGGCGAATACGTCCCTCTCGCGCGCGTCTTCTTCTTTCTCTCGAAGGTCGCTCCCTCCGTGAGCAGCTTCACGGCGGGAAAGGAATTCAACGTGATGACGGCGGCGGGGACGAAGTTCGGCGTTACGATCTGTTATGAAGATCTGTTTTCCGAGATCTCACGCCTGTTCACGCGAAAGGGCGCCGATTTCCTGATCAACGTCACCAACGACGGCTGGTACGAGGGCTCGTCCGCCATCTACCAGCACTTCGATTTTTCGCGGTACCGCGCGATCGAGAACCGACGCTCGATGGCCCGGGCGACGAACACGGGCCGGACCGGATTCTTCAGCCCCACGGGCGAGGTCATCGCCGAGGCGCCCCTCTTTCAGGAGGCGGCGATCACGGCGGACGTGCCGGTCGGTGGCCCGATCTCGCTGTACACGCATTTTGGAGACGTCTTCGCTTGGTGTTGTGTTGCGGCGCTAGGTCTGGTAACGCTGAGGCGATGACCAAGTCCGGGTACCCGTCGAAGACGGGTGGACGCGGGAATGGTTGGAGACGAAGTCGTAAACCATGGCAAAAGAAATTAAAGAAAGATTAGAGGAGTTGAAGACCAAGTCCGAACCGCTTCGGAGGCGGCTTTGACATCCCCCGAAAGAAGGACCGGCTCCGGGAAATGGAAAACCAATCGCAGGCCGAAGGATTTTGGAACGAACCGCGTGCGGCCGGCTTGACACTCAGGGAACTCAACGCCCTCAAACAGACCGTCGCCCAAGACGAGAAAATCGAAAAGGGGCTCGCCGATCTCGGATCCTGCGTCGAACTTTTGCAGGAAGGTCCGGACCCGGAGATCGAGGCGGAGGCGCGCGGCAAGATCGAACAGCTGGAAAAGGATTTGGATGATCTGGAATTCCGCCAGATGCTCTCCGCAGAGAACGACGCCAAAAACGCCATCCTTTCGATCAACGCCGGCGCCGGCGGGACTGAGTCCTGCGACTGGGCCGAGATGCTCCTCCGCATGTTCCGCATGTGGGCGGATCGACACGGCTACAAGAACGAGGTCCTGGATTTTACACCGGGCGACCAGGCGGGCTTCCGCTCCGTGACGATGATGGTCGAGGGGCCTTATGCCTACGGTTATCTGAAGGCCGAGATCGGCGTCCATCGCCTCGTGCGCATCTCGCCCTTCGATGCCAACAAACGGAGGCACACATCCTTCGCGTCCGTTTTCGTTCTTCCGGACGTGGAGGACGACATCGAAATCGAGGTGAAGGAAACCGATCTCCGCATCGACACCTTTCGGTCCTCCGGTGCCGGAGGCCAGAAGGTCAACAAGACCGATTCCGCCGTCCGGATCACGCACCTGCCCACCGGCATCGTCGTCGCCTGTCAGAACGAGCGCTCCCAGCACCGGAACCGCGACACGGCCATGAAGATCCTCAAGGCCCGCCTGTATGAGCGGGAGTTGGAGAAAAAGAACCAGGAAAAGGAAAAGATCGAGGCTGGAAAGAGTGACATCGCCTGGGGCCCCCAGATCCGCTCCTACGTCTTGGCCCCTTACCGTCTCATCAAGGATCACCGCACCGGTTACGAAGTCGGTGACCCCGACCGCGTCTTGAACGGCGACTTGGACGAATTCATCCGCATTTATCTGCTTAAGGGCCCGACGGCCAAGGCGGATGACACCCTGCCGGACTGATGGTAAAATCCCTTTAGCAACCGGAGGGATTAGGCCTGTCGATAACTCTAGCAACCCATGAGATTTTATAGCCCGTTTCAAAAAGTCTTGGTCCTGACGTGTGTGCTGGTGTTTGCCGCCTCCTGCGGCGGCGGTTCCGCCAACAAGGGGCCTTCGCCCGTCGGTGGCGGCACGGCATCGCTCTCGGCCTGTCCCACGACGGCGACGCCGGGCGAACAGATCCTCTGCGCGAAACCCGACAACTTCACGAGCGACAGCCAGTGTTTCTTGGATCAGGGGCAGAGAGAGCTGTTCGTCGAT
This sequence comes from uncultured Pseudomonadota bacterium, assembly GCA_964637745.1. Taxonomy (GTDB): domain Bacteria; phylum UBA10199; class UBA10199; order JACPAL01; genus CAZWYB01. The sequence continues at coordinate 21,896 of CAZWYB010000002.1, read as the reverse complement.
TGCCAGGAAACCGATAAAGGTCTTCAAGTGACGCTTCCGGCCCTGGCGGGCAAGGGGGACTTGATCTTCCGCCAAGGGTCGGCGGGGCCCTTCGTCATTCAAAAGGGGATCACGATCGCTCCGGCCTCCGCTTCGGCTTCGGCTCCCGCCGCTTCCGGAGGACAACCCGTGACTCCCACGGAGAGCACGGTGAATTGTTTGAGCGATTCCGACTGCGCCAGCGGCAGGATTTGCGACAAGACCTCCGGAACGTGTGTGGCTTCCGGGACGCCTTCTCCATCCGGGTCCGGTTCGACCGGGACGACTTCGCCGACGACGGGAACCCCTCAAGAACTCAAAGTGACTCTCGAGGCCCAAGAAGAGACCAAAACCCGATTGGGCCTTTACACCTTTACGTTTCACGTCGAAGGGGGACAGGGTTTGAAATCGGTGGCCTTGGTCGGCCCCTGGAACCGGAGCGATAAGGATACCAACTGCGGCGACGATAAAACGGCGTCATGGCTCACGGTCAATCCGGCGAAATCCGGAGGAGGGGATTTTGGACCTCTTCCCACTCCGCCGGCGCAGCCGTCCACGAATTTTCAGGAGGCCGAGTCGAAAGGTCTGACCACGGGCAAGCCGTGCGTCAACGCCAATGATTGCTATCAGGGATTTTCCCCGCCGGCAGCCGGTGCGCCTGCGGCGCCGACGTGTCTGATGAATCCGGTCGACGCAAACGGGAAGCCCCTGGCGGCAGGCGATTTCGCCTCGCGGCTCCTGGTTGCAAACGGAAAGTTCGTGATCGTGGCGACGGATGAGGCGGGAACGACGAAGACCGCGGAGCTGACGTTGACGCCGGATATCCCGACCGTCGACGCCGCCGTCTCCCTGTCCTATAACGAGCCGAAGGTCCTCCTGCAGGCGACCTATACGGGCGTCTCCAGCGTTCCGGCGGTGACCGGTTGCCCCTCAATTCAATACACGCTCAACTCGTTGTCAAAAGACGGTTCCGGCACGCTTTCTGCGACCTGCTTGCTCTCGACGAACATGACGATCGGTATCGCTGCTTCCGGTTTGGATCCCAAGAATGCCGTGTCCCATACGTTCTCGGTGGTCCTCCACAAACCGGCGGTGACCTTGAACGAGGGAGGGGGAACGTGTTCCGGGACGGGAGCCGCGAACGATCCGGATAATTGTGATTATCCGGGAACCATCAATTTCCATCCGACTGTTTCCCGTACCTATGACATTCAGAAGGACGGCGTCTCCGTCAAACCGGCTGCCTCCAAGGAAGTTGTCTGGGTGGATTCGTTATCCGTTTATGCAGCGACGGATCCTTCTTCCGTTCGTACCACGACCGCAAATAAGAGCATGGCCAAGAAAACGCTCTTCACTCCGAATTACAAGCCGCAGTCCGCTCCTTGGATCCTCAAGGAGGAAGTGACCAAGAAAAACGGGAATGGGGAGTTCGTCGCGGATCGGGATTACGGCCATACGGGCTGGGTCGCCGTCGCCAAGGATTATGACGGGAAGACGTATCAAAGCGACCCCGTGAGCCATCCTTATAATCCTTCTTTCAGCATTTCTCCCTCTCCCCTGAGTCCGACGCTCAACCTGAAGGATACACATTCCTGTTTCGACGGGTCCTCATCGATTGCTTGGTCCTGGAGCGGACAGCATCTCAGTTATTTTGCGTACCATTGTGAAATTGCGACCTATGATCGTTTGGCCCTGGGGGGAGAAAAGACGCCGGACATTGACATCATCGTTTATTCGAAATGGGATAAGCCCGACCCTAAGAATTACGGACCTCAGAGCGGTATCCTTTCGACCGATATCCCGGTGCCTTCCGCCAATATTACGGACGATGGAATCCGAAACAAATATTGGAGCGATTGGAAACAGGATTTCTCCTGCCAGTTCTGGGCCGTCTACTACGACGGAACGAGGGTAGAGGTGTCCATCCCACATAAACAGTGGGAGTGCAGTTGTTACGAGGATGGTCCTGACGGCAAGGCGACGGGATCGGGTAACGGTTTACAGACGAAACGGAATCCCAACTTTGAGCCGCCCGCCCAATGTGCCTGGCAATAAAGCGATTTACAGAGGACGCAACCGGCCAGGTCTTGTCAGCCGATAACTCAAACGCCCCCAATTTTGACAATCTAAACTCCTACAGCCCCGCTCCAGGCTGTGGTACACTGAGGTAAACTCATGGCGTGCCACCTTGCGAGATTCCGGGCCGTTTTGGCTCTTTTATTCATCGTCAGTCTTGCCGCCTGCGCGTCGTCCAAAAAAAGCGGCGGGGCGTCGACATCCCCTCAAGGAACGGCGACTTCGTGTCCTCCGACGGGAACACCCGGTCAGACGATTCAATGCGGCCCTCAAGACAATTTCGACGCCGATTCCCGCTGTTTTTTGGATCGAGGCCGGATGGAATTTTTTGTCGACTGCAATCAAAACGACCGCGGCCTTTCGTTGACGCTTCCCGCCCAGACGGGCACCGGCGATCTCATTTGGAGACGCGGAACGGAAGGGCCCTTTGTGATCGCTCGTAATTTCCAGATTGTTCCCGGGGCGGCTTCAACCTGTTCCTCCGATACCGACTGCGGAGCCGGCCAGACCTGCAGCGCGGGGACGTGCTCCGCAGGCGGAGGAGGGGAGATCCGCCCCTCGGACAGCACGCCCGGCGCGACGACGCCGACCTGCGTGGACGACGCCGATTGCGCGTCCGGCCGTGTCTGTCACAGTGGAAGCTGTGTGGCGGGGACGACGCCGACACCCACGCCGACCTCTTGCCACGCCGACAGCGAATGTACGGGCGGCAACGTGTGCCGCTCCGATCACACCTGCGGGGTGCGCGAGGCGTCTTCGACGCCGACGACCTTCGGCGTTTCTTTGGACGGCAGCGACGCCATTCGCGATCTTTACGGGTTCGCACACGTCAATTACCAGATTCAAGGCGGAGGAACCCTCCGGGCCAAATACGTCTATTTCCCCACATCGAGGGCGGATTGCAGCGAGACCGTGACCGGTACGACGCACGAAGGCCTCGTGACCGATCCGAACGGGCATGCGTTGGTCGAAGGGGCGCCCGTCTATGCCACGTACCATCCTTATAATTCGGGGACTGCCTGCGTGGAAGCCGACGGCAACTGCCGCGATTGGCATCCCGACGCGCATCGATCGGCCACCTTCTGCCGCGTGGAGCTGTCGGCCGCGAGCGGGACGTTCTACGTCAAGTTGGCGTGGCCTGGGAAATATACCCTGGTGGCGCAAGGAGAGGACGGTACATGGCGGTCGACGACGCATGAATTCACGCTGGAGCGTCCGTCGTTCTCGGGCGTTAGCGTTACGGTGAGCGATCGCGAGCCCAAGATCGAGTTGCAGGCGAACGCGACCCATACTGTTCAACGCCTGGCGGTCATGGGATGCCTCGTGACGACCATGGTGAACGACGTCTCCAGTGACGGACGGGCGAGCATCACGGGAAGTTGTCCGTTTCAAAAGGATGCGACGGTCAGTATCGTTGCTATGGCCATGGGGGACACCGCCGATAACGTGTTGCAACAATACCGTATCCACTGCGAGGCCCCTCAACCGAATTTAAGACTCGGCGGCGAAATTTACGCGCCCGGCGCGCGAGATCCGGGAGGCGTGTTGTCGTGCTCCGGGACATCCTTGGATCACTGGTGGGAAAGTTGCAACACGCCCGTCGATCTCACTTTCTATGCCTCCGTCACTCGCGCGTGTACGGTCTCCAAGCTCATGGATGACGGATCCTGGCACGATGAGAGCTCGGTGACTGTCCCATGGGTCCGCGATCTTCAGGTGAAGGCCTTTGCTCCGGTTGGAACGAGGGGAGGGTATGGGCCTCCCGAGGAGTGTGGAGCCGGTGATGTGGTGACCTCGATCACGACCACTCCGATCGGCCCGGTCCGGCTTGGAAGGACCCACCATTGCACGCAATATGCCATAGTTGGACATGATACGGATGGAAGTCTGTTTCAGTCGGATCCGTCGCTGAAAAGTTTTCCTTTCCCTCCGCATTTGTCGTTGGAGGGAGGCGCCGACCCGATGGATCGGGGATGGACAGCGGCCGTCTCGCATTACAACTCCGAGTGGCAAAACGCCGCCTGCCAATATACCCCCGACCATAACGGCGGAGCCGGGGGCGGTTGGCCCGGCGGCAATCAATGCGACAACACGGACAACTGGGGCACGCTTTATGCCAGGCGTTACCATTGGAATTGGTCGAACGCGCAGAATTGCAAACGGCTGTATTCCACCTGCGGGCACACGATTTCCTATCCCTCCGAAACCGACGGCGTCGCCACCTATCAAACGAGGTCGGGCGCCATCGATGACCGGCAGATAGCCGAGGGAAGGAATTGCCAACTCGTTTGCGAATCGTGGGATCCTGTCTCGTATCCCGACGTATCCCTTCCCTATGGATATTCCGACTGTGACGCAAGAATTTGCGTCATGTCCCATAGCTGTTTTTGGTTCAGTTGTTGGGATCATGAGCCGACATTCCGACATGGACGCCTCGGCCTTGGAACGCGCTCGGAAGAATGCCCTGGTAACGATGACAACTGCGCAGTCCATCCGAGGCATTAAGTGAAAAAATATCACTCATCCACCTTCGGTTCTGGTAAGATGACATCTTAAATTACCGATGACGAAACTGCATGCCAGTAACATGCCGAAAACAACTACCCGGGGTTGATTTCAGGAGGTCTTGATATGGGCCGTCCAGCCATCCTTCCTCTCTTCGTCGGTCTCTTGCTCCTTAGCTCCTGCGGTGGTGGGGGAGGTGGCGGTGGTGGAGGGAAGGGTACAAAAAACCTCGGCGCGCTGACGACCTGCGATGCCAATCAGGCCGCCGTCGGAACGACCGTCAAATGCAACCTCAAGGACTGCCCCGATAATTGCACGGTCTTTTTCGAAAAGAACAAACAGCAATTTTACTTGGATCAATGTCCCGATTCCTCAAACTCAAAAGATACGCCCGTCGATATCCAGATGCCCTCGTCGATCCAGGGGACGGGGACTCTTTTTTGCTGCGGAGGCGGTAATTGCGACGACAGCCATAGGACCATCCTTGCGGATCAATTCACGATCAAGCCCCCGACGCAGCAAACGACGTCTTGCCCGCCCGGAGAAGTCCTTCAGGGTGGCTCGTGCGTGATCGCCGCGGGAGGAACGGGCGGCACGGGTTCTACGGCGACCTGTTCCAGCGATACCGATTGTCCTACAGGCGACAAATGCATGTCCGGGACCTGCACGCCAGCGCCGGCCGGCCCCGTGGCGTGCACGACGAACGCGGATTGCATTACGGGAAAGAAATGCAAGGCGGGAAGCTGCGTGGATTTGGAGTGCGTGACGGACGCGGATTGTACGACGGGGGATAAGACGACCTGCTCTCCGACAGGACATTGCGTGGCCCAGTCCTGTACCAGCGATGCGGATTGTTCGTCAAAAACGACTTGTACCGCCGGGACCTGCGAGCCTTTGGGGACCTTTGATGCGACCCTCACCGTCGATAAGAAATTCGACACGCGGCTGGGCTTGGTCAAGGTGAGCTGGAACGTGACGGGGGTCAACGCCAAGGACATTACCGATCTGCAGATCTGGTCGGACGGTTTCTATCGGATTACGATAGACGGCGGCACGCCGGGCGATGAATGCAAGGGCAAGCCCGACGATATGTTCGCAGGGGGGCTGGGGCATACGCGGTATCTTTTGGTGAACGGCAACGAGTCCAATGCGGCCAACTTGGGGGGCGATATGACTTCCGGAACGGCCCCGTATGATGCGGTGAAGACTTATATGGATTCGGCGGTGAAGTGCAAAGACGACGGCTCAAATTGCCACGGCTACACGCCGCCGACGCCCTGCTTTCTTTGTGATCAACCTCCTGCTTGCGTGATGACGACCAAGGACGCGGCCGGTCACTTCGTCAAGAGCGGGTTTGTCTATACGCGGGTTTTGGCGGACAAATTGAAGTTTCATCTCTATGTGAAGGCCGGAACCTTGGAGAAGGCGGTGGACTCGGATCCCGTGGATGTGGATCCCGTGACGTTCACCGCAAACGTCGATGTACAGACCGATGCGCCGAAGATCCGAGTGACAGCCACGGGGAAAAACATTTCGGTGCCGATCATGCCCCCCATGGGTTGCGAGCCACCGACGGGAAACACTCCGGATAAGCTTGGAAATCTGGCGTCTTTTACGATGAATTGTCCTTTGAACAGCAAAAGCCAGGTTATCGAATTCTGGGCGACGGGATTAGGTATCGCTGATTCCAAGGATGCAACTTACAAAGTGGAGTTGGATCCTCCCAGTTCCGGATACCCTCAATTCCAGAACGGAGCTCTCGACGGGAATGAGGGGCATTGTGATTGCTCGAACGGGGCGGCGAACGCCTGCGGGAATTGGAATCAGTGCAGCAAGCAAGGCAAACTTTCCTTTTCGGGAGGCGTCCTGCGCAAGGCCACGATCAGCAAGAAGAGGGACGATAATTCCGGAAACTACGATCAGGTCGCGCAAAAAGACGTTCCTTGGGTTGGGTCTCTCGAGATCCAGGCCTTCGACAGAAACAAGTTCAACGTTTGCGGTACCTCGGGGGTGTTCAACATTTTCCCTTGGAAAGGCGCTTTGCCCACGGGGAACAACGGAGACGTCAGCGTCTTCGGTTCGACCCTGAAGCTTGAAAACGTCAAGCTCCCCAGGAACAACAGTCCCTGCACGGGCTATAAGTTCGTCGTGAAGGATCTCGATGGCTCCATTCTTCCGGCTGCGAACGACATCTACGCTCCCTTTCCGACCCCGCCGCCCCAGCCGGGGACGCTTACGGTTGAGTATGTCGAAGGGCCGGGTTTTTATACGGTCAACGGCGACGGTGGCGATTGCAATGACGATTCGGACGTTCACGTCACCGCCACCCTCCATTGGCATGCGACGAACCTGACCCACATCGAACCCGCCTGCGACAAGGGCTCTCCGACAGTCAGCCAGCAGCCGAACCTCGAACCTTCTCTCGACGGCACGATGGCTGCTGACTTCCATAGAGGGGGGCAGGACGACGACTGGGGCGATCAGTTTTCGTGCACCCTCATCGGGCATTATTGGCGATCGACGAATTCCACCTGCGATTCGGGTTGCGGAGCCGGGCAAACCTGCGTGAATGGCTGGTGCGCCATGGAGGACCGCACGCCGCCGACCACCAATTATACATTCAAATTCCACTGCGATGACGACGGCTTCCACAACGACGGCCACACGCCTTAAGAAATGGAATGGCCTCTTAAACCGCCCCGTCGACGCCTCTTCGTTGGCCGTCTTCCGCATCCTCTTTGGCGCGATCATGGTGGACCAGGTCTTCCGATTCTGGATCCATGAGGCGCCGTACTTTTCCCATCCCTTTTTTCATTTTCCCTTTCTTCCCTTTGTGCGTCCTTTGCCGGGAAACGCCATCTACTGGCATCTAGCGGTCATCGCCCTGGCCGCGCTTTGCCTCTGTCTTGGACTTTTTTATCGGGTCGCCGGCGTCGTTTTTTTTATTTCCTATCTGTACTTTTTTCTTCTCGATAAGACCCTTTACAACAACCATTATTATCTGACCGCGCTGATCGCTCTCTTGTTGATTCCGATGGGCGCCCAGAGATGGGCCTCCCTCGACGGATGGCGTCGTCCCCAAGTCGCGACGGGGCGGGTCCCGTTCTGGAACGTCTTTCTCCTTCGCGCCCAATTTTTTCTCGTCTATTTCTTCGGCGGCGTAGCGAAGCTGAACCGCGATTGGCTGCATGGGGAGCCGATCCGGCATTGGCTCCAACAGCTTCAAGAGACCTCAACCCTGGCCAGTTTCCTGGGGGTGGAGAAGGGCGTCTGGTTCTTTTGTTACGGAGGGCTCCTCTTCGATCTGACGATCGGATTTCTTCTCTGCTGGAAGAAGACCCGGCCCTTCGCCGTTTGCGGCGTCCTGTTTTTCAACGTGACGAATAATTGGCTCTTTCACATCGGCGTCTTTCCTTACTTGATGATCGCCGCGACGGTCGTCTTTCTTGAACCCGACACGCCGCGCCGCTTCTTCGGTCGCCTGCGGTCAGCTTTCGGCTCGTCCGCTCCGTTTATTCCGAGGGAACGATCGCCGGAGGGAAGGGTAGGCGGAAGTTTGGCCGTCTGCCTGATTTCACTGTATCTCCTGCTGCAGATCCTGATCCCTTTACGGCATTGGCTCTTTGCGGGCGATGTCGCCTGGACGGAAGAGGGGCATTATTTTTCGTGGCGGATGAAACTGCGCCATAAACAAGGTCTGATCCGTCTGACTTTGACCGACCCTAAGACAAATGAAACGAAAGACATTGATCTGAGCGAGGACCTGATCCCCTCTCAGATCGACGAAATGGCCGTCAAACCGGATCTGATCTGGCAATACGCTCAATTTTTGAAAAGAAAGCTGCAGTCGGAAGGGATGGAGCGCCCCATCATCAAGGCGGAGACTTCCGTCACCTTGAACTTCGGCCTCCCCAAGGCCCTTATCGACCCCAATATCAATCTCGCCGAGGTCGATTATCCCTGGTTCGGGCATGCGGACTGGATCCTGCCCGCCCCTCACGCATCCCCTTAAGGGTGGCAGGCGGGGCAACTTGGGTGCCCCGATCGGCCGATAAGTTGAAATACAACGATAAAGGGTGAAATCATCATGATGCGGAACGTCATTATCGCCGTTTTTTTTCTATTGTTGTCCGCCGGTTGCGGCTCTTCCAACGGGAGTTCCGGTACGGGTTCGGCTTCAAAAGATTTAAACGCCGCTCCGGATTGTGCCTCCGGAGCGGAGGTCGTTCGCGGAGGATCGGTCCCGATCTCCGTCGATCAGTGCGAGAAGGATTGTACGGGTTTTTTTCATCCCTTGAGCGGATCGGCACCGGACTCCTTTGCGTTTTTGTGCGACAGCGTTCAGGGGGGAGTGACGGTCCCCAATCTGCCGTCCGGGGATTACGCGGTGACATGCGGCGCCAAAGACGGTGCGACAATCTCTCTCTGTAAAATTCATCTGAGTCCGGTGACGGCCTCTCAAGGAGCGACGGGAAATACGGGCCCGGCCGGTCCGCCGTCTCCTCCGACCCCCGAATGCGCGGCAGACTCGGATTGCATCGCGGGCAAGAAATGCCAGGGCGGTTCTTGCGTGGAGGTCGTGGCGCCTCCTTCGCCGCCGCCCTTCGTCTGCCATGCCGACGGCGATTGCCCCTCGGGTCAGGTTTGCAAACCGGACGGCAGTTGCGCCGTTCCGCCTCCGCCTCTTCCGGCGACGGCGAAATTCGTCGTTACGGGCCCCGATGCGACGGGCAAGGTCGTCTCTCCGACCGCGCGTTTCAACGCCATCCGTCTGAACTACAAGATCGAGAATGCCGACCAAGCCTATATTTACGGGCCTTTCAACCGCACGGTCGCCGATTCGGACTGCGTCCTGACGGGCACGCGCTACCTCGTGACGACCGACGTCGGCAACGACGTCACCACCGTGATGCCAAATTGGGCTACGGAATATAAAAAATTCGCCGAAGGCGAGAAGTGCGATACCTCGACCGACAATTGTAAAAATTACGCGCCGACCGCGGGCGAAGGCCGGATCTGCAAGATCGATCTCACAGCGGCCGGGCTCGCGGGCGTTTTCTACACGGACTTGTTGGTTCCCCAGGGCAAATTCATCCTCGCGGCCCACGGCAAGGACGGGGTGTGGACGTTCGATGAGAAGGACTTCGATATCCCGGCCCCGTCCGTTTCAAACATCAAGGTAGGGCTGACGAGCGAACGGGAGCCAAAGGCGACGCTCAGTTTTGATTACTTGAATGCATCGGCGATCGCGGTGACCGGTTGTACGACCGCCGAGCCGCCCGCCCCCCCGCTACCGTTGGACGGCCAAGGAAGCTATCTGCGTAACGCCTGCGCGTTCACGCCGTCCTCTCCGCCCCAGTTCACGATCGCGGCCACGGGCGCCGGAGGCAGCGACACGAAGACTTATAAGCTCGTTTGCGGAGGCATCCAGGCTAAGCTCCAGGAGGGCGGTTACTACACCACGGAAAGAGGAACGACGCCTCAAGACCTGGATCTGTCCGGCTATATCTCCATGGTGGGAAGGTTCTCGCGGTCTTGTTGGGTGGAGGAGAAGGCGGGAAGCGTCTTCCATAAGGTGAGCGGATCGGATGTGACGATTCCGGGGGCCAAGAAGATGACGTTTTATCCGTCCTCAAACCCTTTCGGATTTTGGGGAACGGTGTCGTTTGATCTGACCGATCCGAAGGTGGACGTGAAGGCGGGCGAGGCCATCTCCGGCTCCGTCCTGATGACTAGAAACTACTACTCCACGCAATGGATCCTGATCATTGACGACTACGACGGCTCCCACGTGACGGCTCCCCAAAAGATCGACAAACCCTTCAACGTGCGCTTCGACGTGATCGACGGCACCTGGTGGGGGAGTTGCAGCGGGACCAATCACCACAGCTGCAAGTATGTCGGCTTCAGCGGATGCAACAGCGACATTACCTGGGACAATGAGTGTTGGTATGAATACGGCAGCACCGATTATGGGATCCGGTTCCAGGCGAGGCACGTTAAAGACATTCGGGTGAATTGTCCCGACGGCCTGGATCACGATGTCTTCTTCGACGCCAATGATCCGCGTTCCTATGATTGGCAATATTTTGAGCTGAAGGGGCATCAATCGAATACGGATATCGAATGCACGTTTACCGCCATCGGTTATGACGGAAAAGAAGCCGGCACCTTGAACCCTTCGTGGACCTGTGGGGCAAGCGAAAGCCCGCATGGCTGCTGAACGGAATAAAGACCCGCAAGTCCTCATTTTCATGATAAGATTTGTTTAAATGTCCATTAGAAACGAAACCGGTGTCGGTGAGTTCGCCGATAATTCCTATTCAACACAAGCCGGGGGGAGTTTCTCATGACGCGCAATGTTATTGCGGCCGTTCTCTGTCTGTTCGTGTCTTTGGGGTGTTTGGGGGGATGTGCGAGTAAGCCAGGGGCGAACTCGCAAGGCGGAGCGGCGTCCAAAGATCTGAGCGGTTTGTCCGATTGTTATGCGACCGGCCCCGTGGCCCGTGGCGGGGTGATCCAGGTTCAAATCGGCGCCTGCGATCAAGACTGCACCGGCTTTTTTCATCCGGCTCAAGGTGCCAACGACAGTTACGCCTTCCAATGCGGCGATGCCCAAGGGGGGGTCGTCAGTCCGACGGTTCCGGGCATGCCGGCGGGCGATTATATCGTCACCTGTGGAGCCGGCACCCGAAATCAGAAAAATCTTTGCAAATTCCATTTGGACCCCGTGACGGGATCCTCCGGAGGAACGGGGGCTGGGGGAGGGACGCCGCCGCCGACTCCGAATCCCCAGCCGACGCCCGAGTGCGTGGACAATTCGAACTGCGCCTCGGGAAAGACATGCGTCAACGGACAATGCCTCGCGCAAAACAATCCTCCGCCTCAATGCACACAGGACTCCGATTGCGCGGCCGGACAGACCTGTCAGGGCGGGACGTGCGTCACGCCGCCCCAGCCGCCGCAGCCCGCGGGACCTCCGACGTGCGACGTCAGCGGGACCAACGTGGTGTCCAACAGCGACGGCGTCGTGCAGATGAAATGGTCGTGCCAGGGAGCGGTCTTCAAGGCCTATGTTTATGGGCCGTTCGTCTCCGTGCCCGATCCGAACAAGCAATATCAGAATTGTCTCAGCATGGCGGTCACGCAGGACGGCAAGACTGTCATCACGCCCAACATGCCGTCTTGGAGCCAGTGGGGGATCTACGCCAACGGGATGGAGTGCAAGGACGGCTCGGCCTGCTCCCAAATACCCAACAATCCTCCCGTGCCCCTGTGCCGCGTGGATGTGGTCGACCAGCAGCAGGGTTTGAACAAGCCCGCCGATTTCTTTTACACGAAGATCGATCCGAAGGCCTTGAACGCCCAAAACAAGGCGATGTACACGATCGCCTACCGGGCGAAGGGCGACCAAAACTGGACGGTGAAGACCCAAGACGTGGAGATCAAGGCGACAAAATTTGCGACGGACCCGACGATCGAGCTTTCCAAGTCGCCTCATCCCTACAAGCAGTCGGTCTTCATCCATTTTGCCTGCGCCGCTCAGTCAAAGCCGGCGACCGTGGAGGGTGACAAGGGGCAGTTCTGCAAGCTGACGCCTTTTCCCACCGGCGGCAACACGGCCTACGATGTGGAGTGCTCCTTCTCGGCGCCGCTCGAGAAATCGGACCAGGTCTATACGGTGACGTGTCCCGGTTTTACCTCGAAAGAAGACGCCAAAGCCTCCCTCAAGGTCTCTTTGACCAAAGCGATCGCGACTTTGATTCCCGGCGGGACCTATAAGGCGAGTGTTGATGGTCAAGGCCATGTCACCTATACCCAGGTGTGTCAGAACGCAGATCAACATTGCGGCGACGGCGGGCTTGTCGACATGACGGGGTCCGTGACCCGCGACGTCAGTCTCTGGAAGCAGGATCCCCAGACCAATCAATGGTCGCAGTTCGGAAGTACGGATCACGTGCCGTGGGTCGACGCCTGGTTCGATTTCAATAACGGAGGGCCCGGCGGCAAGCAGGACTACTCCTGCAGTTCCTACAAGGAAGCCAGCGAAAGCGAATTCATTAAAAATCCTTCCGCCGACGGATGGGTCGTCGATCAGACTCAGGGGTTCGCCAAATACCGCACGAAGCTTTTTCTGCAGCCGAACTGCATGCATTTTATCTTCGGCCTCCGCAAGACGGAACAGATGTCCGTTTACGATGTCACCGACCCCGATTGGGTGAAGACGTGGGATTGGACGCCGGATCCGTCCAAGGCCGAGGCCTTCGAACTGGATTCCACGGCGAAGGTGGGGGCAAACAATCAGTGCTATGGGGATGCCTACGCTGACGACCCATGCGATAAATTCATGGAGAGCACCTTTGGGAGCTGTGACGACCTGCCTGTCTATCATCATAAATATGTCGACTTCAGTTATGCGGTGAACTTGAAGGGCGTGACGGGATTGACGATCGATTGCGGGAAGCAAAATGGTGCTTTCCTGTCCCTCAATTCGGTGGATGGTAAGACCGAGATTTGCTCCACCTATAAGGGAGGAGCGTCCACTTGCGATTTGACCAATAAGGCGGACATGTTCGAAAAGACGGCTTATCTTCTGAAAGGTGAATCGGCCGGAGAGCACACGGGATCTTGCACGATTACAGCCACATTTTTTGATGGAAAGTCCAAGGACCAAACGATCCCTTGGAATTGCACGCCTTGCGAGGGGAGAAACGCATGGCCTGGATTCTGTCACCAGGCGGCATCCAGCAATTGGCAAGCCCCATAAAGATAAAAAAGGAGCTTAATTGAGATGAAAACAAATCGAACGAAAACCTCCGTGGTCTTGTTGCTTGCAATCGCCCTGGGCTTTCAAGGGCTGATGATCTCCGTCTCCGGTTGCGGCGGTTCCAAGAACGCCGGCAATACCATCACGGCCGGAGGGAACAAGAGCGGCGCATCGGGTGCGAAAGGGACGACGGGAGCGACGGGAGGCTCAGGGGGGACGGCAATCGTTCCCACCGGCACCGGCGGCTCAGGAGATACAGGCACGACGGGCGACACGGGTAGCACCGGAGCATCGGGAACCACGCAGCCCCCCGCTCCTTCGTATTATGAATACGCCTTCGTGAAGGTCGATCCCGCGAACAACAACACGACGATCGCCAATCTTTTTTGGGGCGATACGAAAGGATCCGCACCGAAGCCGTTGTCAAACTTTATCGCAAACGGCGGTATGGCTCTTCCGTTCTGGAATACTCTCGCCATGACACCAGACGCGTCGAAACTCTTTTATTCGGCCTCGGTTCAGATCAACGGACAAAACGGATTTAGCGTGGCCTCGTTGGATATTAAAAACTCTTTGACCGCTCCGATCGGGAAACCGACGGCGTGGGGATCCGTCCAAAATTCTTTGATCACATTTTTTGCGGTCCCTCTTGCGGATAACGCCCACGTGCTCGCCAGTGCCGATGACAGCACCGGCGGTTGCACTTTAAGAAAATTTACGATCGATGGGAATGCGTCGACGGTCGTGCGGGACGCGGGAAAGACGAACAATACGCCGAACGAATATTATTTCGGCGTGGCCGCGTCTCCCGTGACGAATCCTGCGGATCCTTTGTATAACTTGATCCTTTTTTCCATGGGGCACAGTCAGAGCGCGAACTCGGAAATCGATGTTTGGATCAATAAGATCGACGGCACCTTAGATGATGCTTTCAACCTCACGCCAAATCCAATATCCAATCCCGGTCCCAATGACCTCATTACGCATACCGAACCGTCCTTCTCACCCTATGGTGGGAAAGTGGCTTATTCCGTTTCCAAGAAGGATCCCAACAATGTGAACAACACGATCTATCGCATCGATGTCTGCGACCTTTCCGTCCCGAGTCCTTCGGACCTGACGACCGCCAAGCTCCAGAATTGTCAGGAAACCCAGTCGGATGCCGTTTCTCCATCGTGGTCCTGCGACGGCCGTAAGATTTTCTACATCGTTCCCACGGGAAACCCGATGGTGCAGAACCCAGCCCCCAAGGGCCAGCTCTATTGGATGAACGTCGATCTGACGGGGGCGCAAGCTCTGACCAACGGTATCAATGCCTGGGCCCCGGCGGGTTCTCCCAAATGCCCCATGTAACTCTCTTTTTGGTAACAACATGTGTTTTATTTGACCATGTTGTTACCAATTTTTGTGGCTTACATATAAAATAGTTAATAAAATTAAATACTTATAAATGTATGTTTTTTGTGAGTCATGGCATGGTACTTGCTATTTAAGTCTCCCGACACAAGGGGGACTCATGAAACGTATTATCATAGGCCTATTCATCCTCGCTTCCACGCTTACGGTTGCCTGCTCTTCTTCTAAAGGTTCTAAAGGAGGCTCTTCAGCGACGGGATCGGCCGCCGGTGGGAACTGCACTCCGAATCCAGTGGCGATGGGCGACACGGTGACCTGTTCGGTGTCCGGTCTCTCGTTCGAAGATGGGGATACCGTTTCCATCGAAGGAACCGGCAACACACATGGCATTCCGGTGGCTTCTCAATACGACGGCAGTTCCGACAACGTTACGTTCGTCATGCCCAGTTTCCCCATGATCAGTGGCAATCAGATGGATGTCCGCGTGGTGTCGCAAGGCGGATCCGGCAACGCGATTCTGATTTCTAAGATGACCGTGAAGAGAGTCCTGATGGCCGGCGCCGGAAGCGCCGGCGCAACGGACAGCGACGTGATCGCACCCACGGGCGACTCGGGAAGTTCCGAAACACCCGCTGCCGATGGTTCGACGGGTTCCACGGGGGCCACCGGCGATACGGGATCGACAGGCGCCACCGGCACAACCGGAGCTCCGGCTCCAACACCTCTCGATCTCAAAGTCGAAGATATGGCCGGGGCCTCTAAACAACAAACGGTGAAGATCACATGGAAGACGGACGACAAGGTCAAGGCGATTTATCTGGCCGGAAATCTTTTCAATCGAACGGCGACGGATACAGGTTGCAAGTTGACCCTCGACAAACGGTATCTCGTGACTGCCGCGAATGGCGTCGAGATCGATCCGAATCCCTCGACCCCCGTTCATGTCGAATACGAAAAATATCTGGAAGGGAAAGTCTGCGATAACGGCAACACGGCCACCGATGACGACTGCGATTTTACGTGGCGCAAACCGGCGGCTCCCTACGCGACGCCGGCCTCATCGCCTTCTTCCGGAAAGTATTCCGGTTACAAGAAGATGACCAATCCGGCGGCGAGCGCCATAATCAGTGGCCTGACGCCGGCCTCGGACGAGCCGAATCCGGACTGCCGCATCGATCTGCCGGCTTCATCGGGAGAGATCTACACGCGGAGTTTGGTCCACAGCGGCGATGTGTGCCTGGTGGTGGTGGATGAGGACGGGACGTCCAGGTCCGTCTGTGATCAGGTCGTGGCGGATCACGTTCAGATTACGACGGATGTGAAGGCGATGATCAAGGTCGACAGCAAGATTCATGTGAGTTTTGATTATGTGAATGCGACTTCAGAAGCTGTGATCGGAGGAAAGAGCTGCGTAGAAAGCGGGACCAATGACTTTAGGAAAGACGGCAGCGGCCACGCGTCTTACGCCTGCGACTATTCGGACACGGATCCGATCACCATGAATGTGCAAGGATATGGAATGCACAATACGGCGAAAAGTATCTTCAAGCTTTCGCTGGGTGCTCCTTACACTGAATTGATTTGCGGAGACGACATTTGCAAGAACGGCACTTGGGGAACGGGTCCGGAGACCCATAATTTTGTGGTTAAAGTAGGTCGGCCCTTTGATATCAAAGAGACCATCCACGCAGTGACCGTCTTGAGCGGTGAGACCACGGCGGGGATCACCTATGTCATGTTCAACGACTGGACCAGCTTCCTTGACATTCCTCTCTCGGGGCATTCTGAAATGATTCCCGTCAATGGAGCCGTACGTGATCATAACCATTGGGCTTGGCAGGTAAGAATCATAGGGGCTCCCATGATTTACTCTAATCGCATTGAGGCTCCTTATAATAGCGATGCGGATAACCCGGCATTTAAATTTATCGATGGATCTTATGACAAATATTGCCATGGAACAAACTATCATCCCGGAACTTTTGAAGCCGGTTCCGGCAGTTGGACCTACGACTCCACCGATTTTGCTCAGGGCATTCGGGTTCAGAACCTCAAGGAGTTCCACGTGGATTGCAAGGGGCACAGTTTTGAGATGGTCGAATGGATCGACAGGACGAGCCCAACGGGCTTCAACCCAGACTCTTATGCTCCTCAGGGTTTTTACATCAAGGGGAATGCCGTGGATACGGATCTGACGTGTACGTTCTCGGGCGTTGATTACAGCGGACACTCGGTCTCGATTCCGGTCGGATGGGGGTGCCCTTCATTCGAAAAAATACCACGTTAAGAAGTCACTCCTTCTCCCCAAACATCCCCTCGATCAGGCTGGAGAACTTCTTTTCCAAGATCCGGCGCTTGAGTTTGAGGGTGGGTTTCCGGAACGACATAGCTACGCTGAATATCATGATAATCAGCATAACTATTGCTATTAAAAATAGACCCTGCTAACGTCCTTTCCATGCGCTTTCAGCGTCTCCTGAATCTCAAAGAGGACGTTCGGAAAAGAAGTCTTTTCGTCTTTGGCCCCCGTCAGACGGGAAAGACACATTTATTGAAAGAGACGTTTCCGAAATCCCCGTTTTATAATCTGTTGCTGTCGGATTTGTTCCTCCGTGTCAGTCAGCGCCCTCAAATGATTCGGGAGGAACTGCTTGCTCGGCCTCCCAAGGTCGGAATCCCGGTCATTATCGATGAAATTCAAAAACTCCCGGTGCTTCTGGATGAGGTTCATCATCTCATCGAAGAAAAGGGGTTCCATTTCATTCTGACGGGGAGCAGCGCTCGCAAGCTTAAGAGAGGTGGAGCGAATCTCCTGGGGGGGAGAGCCTGGACGCGCCATCTTTTTCCGCTCGTTACGGCGGAAATCCCTCACTATGATTTGATGAAGATTCTGAACTATGGATCTCTGCCATCCATCTACAATTCGAATGATCCGGAAGAGGATCTGAAAGCTTATGTGGGGAGCTATCTGAGGGAAGAGATTCAGGCGGAGGGGCTGACGCGTAAGATTGAAAATTTTTCAAGATTTCTTCAAACGGCAGCCCTTTCAAATGCGGAACTGGTCAATTTTGCGAATATGGCATCCGACGCCGGGGTGCCTCCCCGAACCATCTCGGAGTATTTTCAGATTCTTCAAGATACCTTGATCGGATGTCTTCTTGAGCCGTTCACCCGGTCTCGTAAACGAAAAGCCATCATGACTTCTAAATTCTATTTTTTTGACGTCGGTGTTTGTAATGTTCTCGCGGGAAGAAAGGGGATCGCTCCGAAGACGGACCTTTTCGGAAAGACGCTGGAGCATTTCGTATTTACGGAGCTCAGAGCGTGGGCGGATTATCGAAAGATATCCGATCCGCTCGCGTTTTGGCGGTCGACTTCAGGTTTTGAAGTGGATTTCGTTGTTGGAGATAAGCTGGCGATCGAAGTGAAGGGGAGTGAAAATGTTTCGGAACGACATTTTCGGGGGCTCAATGCCCTTTCGGAAGACATAAGGCCGAAACGTCAGATCATCGTTTCTATGGATCGAGCGCCGCGAAAGGTCGGAAAAGTCGAAATACTCCCCGTTAAGACATTTCTAGAGGAACTCTGGAGTTTGTAGAGGAATTCTATTCCTTCTCCCGGAACATCCCCTCGATCAGGCTTGAGAACTTCTTCTCCAGAATCCGCCGCTTGAGTTTGAGGGTGGGGGTGATCTCCCCGCCCTCGACGGTCAGTTCCTCGGGGACGAGCTCGAAGGTCTTTACCTGCTCGTAGCGGGATAGATCCTCGTTCACGTCCTCCACCAGTTTTTCGAAGTGTTGGCGGATTTTCTTGTCCTTGCAAAGATCTTCGAACTTGGTCGATTTGATCCCCAGGCTTTTCCCCAACGCCTGGAGTTCCGGGAGGCTCGGGAAGAGGAGGGCCGCGATGAATTTGCGGTTGTTGCCGATCACCATGGCGTTGGCGACCAAGGGCGATTGCGTCAGCTTGTTCTCGATCGGCAAAGGCGCGACGTTCTTTCCGTTGCTCATCACGATCAGTTCCTTGATGCGGTCGGTGATGCGGAGATAGTTGTCGTCGTCGAAGACGCCCACGTCCCCCGTGTGGAGCCATCCTTCGGAATCGACCGATTCGACCGTCGCCTTCGGGTTGTTGAAATAGCCCATCATGACGTTCGGACCCTTCACTAAAATCTCCCCTTCGCCGGAAAGCCTGACCTGAACATGCGGCAGAAGCTTACCCACCGTGCCGGACTTGAATTTGTTGGCGAAATTGAAGCTGACCACGGGGCTGGATTCCGTGAGGCCGTAGCCTTCGTAGATTGCGATATTGAGGTTTCGGAAGAAATCGATGAGTTCCGGAGAGAGCGGCGCGCCCCCCGAGACGAAGAAGCGAAGGCGTCCGCCCATGGATTGGCGGAGCTTGCTGTATACGAGTTTGTCCGCCATGGCGTAGGCGAGTCTCATGCCGGGATTTCTGATGACGATGTCCGAGTCGCTGTTTCGGTCTTCCGGCCGATGGCGTTGCCGTCGATCCTTGGCCGTACCCTTCCGTTCTTGGAGCTGGTCGTCCCAGACCTGGCGACCCACGGACAGGGCCCAGTTGAAAAGACGCTTCTTGATCGGGCTCGCAGCCTCCATGTTCTTGACCATCCGCGTGTAGATCTTTTCAAAGAGGCGTGGGACCGCGCAGCAGATCGTCGGACGGACCTCCTGCAGGTTCTTGGCCACCGTGTCGATGCTCTCCGCGTAGGCGATGGTTGCGCCGAAGAGGATCGGAACATAGTAGCCGATCGTCCGTTCGAAGACATGGGAGAGCGGCAGGATCGACAGCATTGTGTCGTGTGAGTTGACGTCGGTGACCGAGGTGACGCCGTAGACGTTTGAGAGAAAATTCCGATGGGTCAGCATGACGCCCTTCGGGTCCCCCGTTGTTCCGCTCGTATAGACGATGCTGGCGATGTCGTCCCTCTTCAACTCGTCCAGCCGCTTGTTGACCGCGGAGGGGTTTTTCTTGTTCGCCTCCTGACCCTTCTTGAGAAAATCTTCGAAGCTTAGGATTTTATCTTTCTTGAGGGTCATGCCTTCCGGTTTGCGAAGGACGACGAATTTGAGGCTCGGGAGATCCGGCCAGATCTCCTTGATCTTTTCGAATTGAGCCTTGTCCTCGACCACGATTCCGACTGCCCCCGAGTCTTTCAGGATGTGGCGGATGGCCGAAGGGACCAGAGTCTCGTAGATCGGCACCGTCGCTCCGCCCGCGAACATCGTTCCGAAATCGGAGATGACCCAGGCGGGCGAATTCTTGAGAAAGATGGCGACGCGATCGTGCAGGTCGACTCCGACGTCGATCAAGGCCGAGGCGAAGGCTTTTGTCTGATCCACGAGTTGGGCGTAGGTGATGCCCTGGTAACGCCCGTTCTGCTTCTCCGTCAGCGCGACCTTGGTGTGGTAGTGGGAGGCGCACCTCAAAAAGACGCGCGGAAGGGAGATGGTCTGATTCAAATCCATCCCCAAGTCGGATAAGAAATAATTGAGCAGAGACTCTTTCCAGCGATCGACTTTTTTTATCATAGCGAAGGAGATCATAGAGTTATGGGTTGAGGTCGGAATGGGTTTTTATGGGTCCAATCCCGGAAAGGCAAGGGGAAAATGCCTGAAGATTCGTTGACTTCCGGAGTTGAAGATCTTACGAAAGGCAGTCATGTCACAGGACGATGAACAATATCAGCAAAGGCAAGCGCGTCTCTCAGAACTAAAAGAGAAAGGGATCGCACCTTATCCGAACGGCCTCCGCGTCTCGCACACCGCCCGGCAGATCCTCGATCTCCACGACCCCAAATCCAAGGAAGACGTGGAGAAGATCGAAGACGATTTTTGCATCTCCGGCCGCATCATTTTAATGCGCTCCTTCGGCAAGGCCGGCTTTTGGAAGGTGAGGGATCGGACGGGCACCCTGCAGGTCTTCGTCGAAGAAAAGAGCCTCGATCCGAAGACCTTTGAACTCACGAAGATGATCGATTTGGGCGACTTCGCCTGGGTGAAAGGAAAACTCTTTCGGACGAAGACGAATGAATTGACTCTCAAGGCGCATGAGATCCGTCTCGCCGCCAAGTCGCTCCGTCCCCTCCCGGAAAAATGGCATGGCCTTCAGGACGTCGAGATCCGCTATCGCCAACGCTATCTGGACCTGATCTCCAACGAAGAGGTGAAAGAGGTCTTCTGTAAGCGTTCGAAGATCATCCAAAGCTTGAGGGACTTTTTCGTGAAGCGCGACTACGTGGAGGTCGAAACCCCCATGATGCACACGCTCGCCGGTGGTGCGACTGCAAGGCCGTTCGTCACGCATCACAACACCCTCGACCGTGATCTTTATCTGCGCATCGCCCCCGAACTCTACTTGAAAAGGTTGGTTGTAGGGGGATTTGAACGCGTCTTCGAGATCAACCGCAATTTTCGGAACGAGGGCGTCTCGACGCAACACAACCCCGAATTCACGATGATCGAATTCTATCAGGCCTACGCGACCTTCGAAGACATGATGGATTTGACCGAGGAGCTCTTCGCGGAACTGGCTCGGCAGATCCACGGCAAGACGGAATTCGTCTATCAAGGCCACACCTTGAATTTTCAGGGACCCTTCAAGAGGATTTCTTACGACGAGATGTTGAAGGTGGGGGAGAAGAGTCTGATTCAGCCGACCTTCGTAACGGCCTACCCCTTGGCCGAGTCACCGCTCGCGCGGAGGAATGACAAAGATCCGGAGATCGTGGATCGCTTCGAGCTGTATGTCGCCGGCATGGAAGTCGCCAACGCCTTCTCCGAGCTCAATGATCCGGTCGACCAGAAGGAGCGTTTCCGCAAGCAGGTCGAGGCGCGCGCGAAGGGCGACGAAGAGGCGATGCCCTACGACGAGGACTACATCCGAGCCTTGGAACAAGGCATGCCGCCCACGGCCGGCGAGGGGATCGGAATCGACCGGCTCGTGATGGTTCTGACGGATCAGCCGTCGATTCGGGATGTGATCTTGTTCCCGTTGATGAGGCCGGAAAAGTAATCAAGCCTCAATTTTCTTTTGAATCCACTCCCTCAAGGAAACAGGCCCGACGTGCGTGATTTTTAAAGGACCCTCACGAAACGAAGAAAACCCCTTATTATCGTAAATTACAAAGCGATTTTCTACTTCCGGAATACTG
>CAZWYB010000001.1:31776-35672 GCA_964637745.1 uncultured Pseudomonadota bacterium | reverse complement strand
TCTTGGAGGCCGCCCGAAAGTTCGATGCCTCCCTCAACGTCGATTTCAAGACCTTTGCCTATTACCGTATCAAGGGCGCGATCTACGACGGTCTCCGCAAGACCGGATGGATCCCGCGCTCCCTGTACGCCCGGATCAAGTTCGAGCAGGCCACCAACGAATACCTCCAGTACATGTCGGAGAAATCGGGTCCGACGGCCCGCCTGGTTCAGGACGAAATGTCCGAGGTCTACGATACGGTGAATTCCCTGGCCTCCATCTACGTCATTTCGGTCGATGCCGCCGAAGACGGTATGGAGCTCGAAGACAAGAAGAACAAGGACATCGAGCAATCGGCCGAGTTCCAGCAGATCAAACAATACATGAAGGAAGCGATCGAATCGCTCCCCGACAAAGAGCGCAAACTCATCAAGATGTACTACTTCCAGAACAAGACCTTGGAAGAGGCCGGTTCGGACCTCGGGTTGTCCAAGTCATGGACGTCCCGTCTCCACGCCCGGGCTCTGGAAATCCTCTTTAAGAAAATCAACGGACGCGTTCGAGCCGATCGCACGGTGGATCAAGACCGCGTCGCTCAGGGAAGGTAAGAGAATTTCATGGCGGATATCGCATTAAAAGTCGGACAGTCCATCGCCGAGCGTATCGTCACCGATGCGTCCAAAGGCTCCGCCGCCGGCCCTTATTCGAATTTCGAACAGGTCCTGACCTCGCGTCTTGATTCCCAATCTCAGATGACCAAGCAGATCATGAGCGCCTTCGGGATGGGCGAGGACAAGAAGCTTCAGGCCGTCTCCGCGGAAGGTTTGGAGATCAAGCCGTCCCAGGTGACCGTTCACGAAGAGATCCGCACGAACGGAAAGGCGATGGATCTTTTGTCCGATGTGAACCGCGGCGCCCTCCAGATGGACAATCTCATGGAATTGACCACATCCGGCCGCAAATTCAGCCCCGCCGAGCTCTTGGCGATGCAGGCCGGCATGCACCAGATCGCCTTGGGCATCGACCTCACGGGCAAGATCGTCGAACAGGTCAACAGCGGCGTGAAACAGTTACTCCAGACCAACTTCGCGTAAATATGCTATAAAGCCTCAATGGGCGCAAATAACCGGAAGAATGAACTGGTGGCGGCCCTGTGCCTCATGCACGAAGGGGAGACGGGACCGGCCCTGTTCGCCTTCGCCTCACCCCAAGACGAGAAGGATCTCATCGCCATCTCCGCCCGATTGGGCAAGGAAGGGGCCATCGACCCCGACGACGTCCTCGCTCGCATCCAAAAGACGAAACGCACGCAACTGACTTCCGGATTGGATCAGGTCCATCCGGGATGGATTTTGGAAAAACTCGAGGGCGAGTCGCCCCTCGTATTGGGAATCGTTTGCCGGAATCTCTCCGGCGACAAGGTTAAATACCTCATTGAGCATCTGCCCGAAGCCGAGCGAAGGCGTCTCCCCAAAGTCAGTGAATCCTATCACGTGTCGTCCCAGATCGCCGAGATCGTGAAAGAGGGCGTCGAGAGAAAATTCGCCTACAATCTTCCGGAAGCCGTGGATTCATCCTTTTCCTTGCCCCACGTGACCTTGATCAAGCCGGACGATCTGAAAACTTTATTCTGGGACTTAGGCCTCGAGGAGATCCGAAAGGCCTTTCGGGACTCGGATCCCAACGTCCTCAAGGCCTTTCTGGCCCGCTTTTCTCCGAAAATGGCGAAAGAGATCCGGGACCGGATTCAATACGGTGGAGCGGTTCCGACCGATGTGCACCAGGAGGCCCAAAAGCATTTGGTGACCCTCCCGTTGGAGAAGCTTCCCGTGGAGCGTCTGTTCGTCGAGATCGGTTACTCCGTCTTCGCGCGCGCCCTCGGCCCCGAGGATTTCGAGTGGGCCGAGATCGTCTACCAAAAGCTGCCGCCGGAGGAAGGGTACCGTTTGAAGCGCGTCATGACGGAGACCGTGCCAGCCAAGTCTCATCCTTCCCTCCAGACGAAAAAAGATCTGATTTTAGGTAGAATTTATCATCTCGTGGAAAAGGGGCAGATCCGCCGCTATTGGAAAGGTTCCCAGAAAGAGAAGGCGGGGAAGGCAGGGAAGGAATGAAACCGCAAGGTAAGATCATCAAACGAGCCGTCTTCGATCCGACGTTCCAGCCTCTCGACATTTCGCCCGTCATCAAGCATCGGGTCGTGTCGGCCTTCGAAGAGGCGAAGGGGATCGTCCAGAAGGCGAACCGGAATGCCCAAAAAATCCGCCAACAGGCCTCCCAAGTTCTGAAGGATGCCCAGGTGCAGCGTGAAAGGGAGTGTCAACGCGGTTATGAGGAGGGGCCTGAACAGGGCTTGGGTGAGTTGACGCAAAAGATCATGGATGCAGGACGCGCCGAGGAAAAGGTCCTGAACGAGGCCGAGCCGCAGATCATCCGCATGGTGATGGACATTTCGGAAAAGGTGATCGGACGTGAAATCGAGAAAGGGGCCATCGTCGACGTCGTCAAAAAGACGATTACGCAGGCGGTGGGAAAGAAGATCGTCGTCCGTTTGAATCCCGCCGATATGGTCTTGGTGAAGGGGAGAGAGAAGGACCTATTGACGGTTTTGGAGCAGAATCAGTCGGTCAACGTCCGGGAGGACGAGGCGATTCCGGCGGGCGGGTGCATCGTTGAATCCGAAATGGGGGCCGTCGACGCGCGTCTGGACACCCAGCTGGCGGCCATCAAGAAGGCGCTGGGGTTGGAAGGTTGATCATGTTAAAATAAAAATTATGTCAGTCATTAATTTCGATAAATACCAAAAAAATTTGAACCAGGCCGCGACCGTCAAGATCAAGGGGCGCATCACCGAATTGGTGGGTCTGGTCGCCAAGGCCGTCATCCCGAACGTGAAGGTCGGAGAACTTTGTCTCATCGAAGCTAATGGCGGCCGGCATTCGATCAAAGCGGAGGTTGTGGGATTCCGGGACAACGAAGTCCTTCTGATGCCCTTGGGCAATCTAGAAGGGATGGCCCCCGGAAGCGAAGTGACGGCCACGGGCGATTGCCTGAAAGTCCCCGTTGGGCAGAACCTGTTAGGCCGCGTTTTGGACGGCCTCGGAGAACCGCTCGATACCGAAACCAAAGGCCCATTAGTCAGCGCGGAATTTTATCCGGTTCACGCGGATCCTCCGGATCCGATGAAACGCCGCCGCGTGACGCAGCACATCTCGGTCGGCGTCAAGGCGATCGACGCGATCCTCACCTGCGGGGAAGGCCAGCGCGTCGGTCTCTTCGCCGCGGCCGGCGTCGGTAAGAGCACGACGATCGGCATGATCGCGAGAAACACGGAAGCCGACGTCAACGTGATCGGCCTGATCGGAGAGCGCGGTCGCGAAGTCCGGGATTTTCTGGAGCACGACCTGGGCGAGGAAGGCATGGCGCGTTCGGTTGTTTTGGTGGCGACCTCCGATCAACCGTCCCTGGTTCGCGCCAAGGCCGCCTATGGCGCCACCGCCGTCGCCGAATATTTCCGCGATCAGGGCTTGAAAGTGCTTTTAATGATGGATTCGGTGACCCGTTTTGCGCGCGCCCTCCGTGAGATCGGGCTCGCCGTCGGGGAACCCCCGGCGCGTCAAGGTTACACACCGTCGGTCTTTTCCACCCTTCCGCGGCTTCTGGAACGTTCCGGAAACTCGGACAAGGGATCCATCACGGCCTTTTATACCGTGCTCGTCGCGGGCGACGACATGAACGAGCCGGTGGCCGACGAAGTGCGTTCGATCCTCGACGGTCACATCGTCTTGTCGCGTGAACTCGCGGCACGCGGGCATTACCCCGCGATCGACGTCTCCGAGAGCATCAGCCGCGTGATGAGCTCCATCGTGGATCCCGAGCATTTGGAGGTTTCGCGGAAGCTTCGCGAGGTTGTCGCC
>CAZWYB010000001.1:0-31766 GCA_964637745.1 uncultured Pseudomonadota bacterium | reverse complement strand
CGGCGAGGTGGTTTTTTACGCATCATGCAGCGGCCCAAGGCGAAGGTTTCGCGGGGATCAAGCCGGGGGTGGGGTGCATTGTTGGTTCCCGGGCATTTGGGGGTTTCGCGGAAGCTTCGCGGGGTTGTCGCCGCCTACGAAAAGGAAAGAGACTTGATCCTGATCGGCGCCTACGAGGCGGGCAGCGATCCGCGCGTCGACTACGCGATCGAAAAAATCGAGGAGGTGAACGCCTTCCTGAAACAGGGCATCAACGAACACGTGAGTTTCGATGAGGCGATCGCCCAATTGAAGGGGATCTTCGGTTGAAAAAGGAGTTTCTCAAATATCGCCTCGAACCGCTTTTGGAGATCAAAAAGCGGGCGAAGAAACAGGCGGAGATTCGGCTCGCCCAGGCCATCGTCCGGTTGGAGAAGGAGAAGAAGAGGCTCATCACCTTGGAGGAGGAAAAGCAGGCGATCATCAAGCGCCGCCGCGATTCCCGCCGCGAGCTCCATGAAAAGATCCTGGCGGGCCAGGCCCACGCGAGCGACGGGAGCGTCCGGGTGAACGTCCTCCGCAAGCTGGAAGAGGACGAGAAGAAAAAAGACGAGGAAATTCGGAACCAGAAGCAATTGATCGAGACCTGCGAATTGCAGGTGAAG
This sequence comes from uncultured Pseudomonadota bacterium, assembly GCA_964637745.1. Lineage (GTDB taxonomy): Bacteria > UBA10199 > UBA10199 > JACPAL01 > CAZWYB01. Next base: position 31,122 of record CAZWYB010000001.1, on the reverse strand, counting down.
CGCGCGCGCCGGGATTACATCGACGCCGTCAAGGAATTGAGAGTGATCGAAAAGCATAAGGAGCTGTGGAAGAAGAAGGTTCAGAAGGAGCTCACGCGCATCGAGGAACGCGAGATGGATGAACTGGGCAACGTGATCCATCAATTAAGGAAGGTGGCATAGAGATGGGCGACACGAAAGTCGACAATCGACCCAAGGAGGTCTACCGGCCCGAACGTCCGGACAGCAAGAGCAGCAGCCTCCTCATGCCCAATTATCAGGGCAAGTCCGACTTCCAAAAAATATTGGAAAGTTCGGATCAAAAAGGATCTTCGCCTTCGGACTCCGGCCAACCCGGTCAACCCCAGAATACGGAGACGAAGGAGGCGATCCGCCAAGGCGCATCCCAGGAGGAGCGCGGACAGGAGAAAGACGACGACAAGAAGCGGAACTCGGACCGAGAGCGTGATCGGGACGATTCGGCCAAACCGGGAGAATCGAAATCAACGGCAACGCCCCGCGCTAAGGAGGCCGAAAAGCGCGTGATCGGGAGAAACGCGACCTCCGAGCGCGGTCATGAAGGCGATAGCGGCGGCTTTGGGTCGGGAGCCGGTTCGGGACGCGGCCGAGGCGGTTCCGGAACCGCGGTTCCGCTGGCGATGCAAGGGACCGCCGGAGCGGCCGGCGGCAAGGTGACGCGCGGAAAATTCGAGATCGAGCTTCATGCCGCACAGTCGGTTGCGCAATCGGGGCTGGCGACGCCGCCCAAGCCGACCCAAAAACCACCGAACGTCCTGACCAAGGCGGTCTTGGATCAAATCGTGCAGTATTGCCGCATCGTCACCAAGACCGACGGCGACAAAGAGCTGGACATGCAGTTACATGAACAGGTCTTCAAGGGCTTGAAGCTCCGCGTCTCCGTCGTGAAGGGGAAGGTGGATGCCACCTTCGTAACGGAGTCGGAAGAGGTCTTAAATCTCTTCAACGCCCAAAAGTCCGTCTTGACACAGGCCCTCCAGGAAAAAGGAATTGCCGTAAACTCCGTAAATGTTATAATGGTTTAAGGTACTTAGGAAGATAGGTCCTATAGGACTTATAGGACCAATAGGACCTATGGAAGCCAAACCATTCGATTTTACAAAACTACCCAAAATCTCCCGACAAGAAGTCCAGATTTTGGAATCCTTGAAGGATCTCTTTCCCCGTATCGGTTTTACGGACGAACTGGGCCGCGCCATCAAGATCCTTTTGGGCCGCGAGCTGGGGATGAATTTCTCTCTCCGAAACGACGCCCTCGAGACGGTAAAGATTTCGGAAAAACTCCGCCATTTCTCCCAAGAAGGGATTTTCATCGTCTTCGGTCTTGCCCCCTTGGAGCAGAAAGGCGTCTTGGAGATCGACCCGTTCTTGGCTCACATGGCGATCGACAAGCTATTGGGCGGTACCGGCGCGGGCGAGGTTTCGGGTCGTTCGTTGACGGACATCGAAGACGGCGTGCTGACCTATCTCTTTCTCAAGATCTTCTCCCTCATTTTTGAACGTTGCGGGGCGTCCGCCCGTGTCCATTTTCGCATGGAAGGGATCCGTTCGGGGATCGGCGACGTCCTGAAGCTCTATCGTGCGGCCGACATCGGTATCTTTCTCTCCTTTCGCTTGCAGTTAGGAGAGCGCGCCGGTTTTGCGCGACTGCTCCTGCCCAATACGATGACCAAGAAGGTCTTCTTGGAACCGCTGGAAGGGGGGCAGGCCGATCGCTCGAAGGATTTGGATTATTATTATGATCGCTTGGCGAAGCTAGGGTTCGTCGAGGCGCCGCTTTGGGCGGAATTGGGAAGAACGGTCCTGGCCGTGCGGGACATCAATGCCCTGGAGGTCGGCGACGTGATCCGGTTGGAGAAGACGCAGGCCCATTCGGAGGCCGGCCGTCTGTCGGGTTCCTTGCAGCTCCGCATCGGACGCGGCGACCGGGGCGCGTTTCGCGGAACGATCCTCCCTCGGAAAGACACGCTTCAAGTGACCTTGGAAGGCATGGAAGGAGAGCATCCCGTTTAATATGGACGACATCTCGCAGAAAAAAGACCCCTATCTCTCGGAGTTGGACGCCATGGGGGACCTTGAACCGCCCCCACAAGAGTCGGTTGACGAGGCAGGCGAAGAGCCGACCCGAATCGATATGAAGGTGCCGCCGTCTCGGCCTGCACAAGCGGCTCCGAAGGTCGAGGTGGAATCCGAGCCCACGGCGGTGACCGAAGGCTCAGAGGCCGTCGTCGAAGAAGACCTGGAAACGGTCCCGGAAGGGCCGGTCTTGGTGAAGGAGCTTTTGGACCTTTCTCCCGATCTCTCCGTGCCGGTGATCGTCGTCATGGGCCGCAAAAGCATGACCGTCAAGGATTTGCTTGGGATGCGGATGGGGCAGGTGGTCGATCTCAACCGCAATCCGAGCGAACCGGTGGATTTGGTCGCCGCGGGCAAGGTGATCGGGAAGGGTGAATTGGTCGAGATCGACGGAGGCCTGGGCGTCCGCATTCTTAAACTGTTCAAATAATGCAAACCCCCGACTTCACATGGCTGTTCATCAAGATGGTGATCGGGCTCCTGTTCGTCTTGGGGATCGCGGTCGTCACGCTGCGGGTCATTCTTCCGCGGACGCGGTTCGGGAGAAAAGGGCAGGGCGGATGGGCGCATTTGCTGGACGTGATCCGGCTGGACCAGACGCGGAGCCTGTATTTGGTGAAAATCGTGGAGCGATACTTCATCCTCGGGACCGCGGAACACTCCCTGCAGATGATCGCGGAGCTCTCGCGCGAGGACGGGGAAAAGGCCTTGAAAGGGGAGGGCTCGTGAAAAAACTATCTCTACTCCTTCTTCTTTTGCCCCTGTTTTTCTCGCACAGCGCCTACGGGCAGGCGATCGAGATCCCGAGCCTCGTGGGCGGGACCGGCGGCGAGCAGGCCGTCTCCCGACCGCTCCTTCTCATCTTCATTTTGGGCGCTCTGTCGATCCTGCCCTTCGTCATCATGATGACGACTTCCTTCGTGAAGATCGCCGTCGTCTTGGCCCTGGTTCGGAACGCCCTCGGGGCGCAGCAGATCCCGCCGAACCCGATCGTGACGGGGCTCGCGATGATCTTGACCGTCTACATCATGATGCCCGTCGGCATCGAGATCTACAAGACGGCGGGGGCGACCATCAATCAGGGTTCGAACCAACCGGTTTTATCCACCGTAACCGTGAATCTCTTGGTCGAGGCGATCAAGCAGGCCAAGGAACCGGTCAGGGACTTTTTGCTCAAGCACGCCCACGAAAAGGAAAGGACGCTTTTCACGGGTCTTGCGAAGAAGATGCGCAAGCCTGAAGACCGCGAGGCGGTGACCGACAAGGATTTTGAGATCCTTGTGCCGTCCTTCGTGATCTCCGAATTGACCGAGGCCTTTCAGATCGGCTTCATTATCTTTTTGCCGTTCCTCGTAGTGGATATCGTCGTGACGAATATTCTCCTCTCCTTGGGCATGTTCCAGATCTCGCCGATCACCGTGGCCCTGCCGTTTAAATTGCTTTTATTCGTTTTGGTGGATGGGTGGCATCTGATCGCCAAGGGATTGATTATGGGGTACACTTAACTCATGGAAGCCTATTTAATCTCGATCACCAAACAAGCCCTCTTCCTGACGCTGATCCTCACCGCGCCGCCGGTCGCGACCGCCATGACGCTCGGTTTGGCGGTCGGTCTCATCCAGGCGACGACGCAGATCCAGGAACAGACCTTGAGCTTCGTGCCCAAGCTCGTCGGGGTTATGGTCGCTCTGGCCATCGTGGGCCCGTGGATCATGGTGCAGCTCTTAACCTTCGCGGCGTCTCTCATGGACTCGTTTCCCAACTACGTGCATTAGATGAATTCCTTTTTTCAAACCGTCGGGATCAACGTCGATTGGAATTTCACGATGAACATCGGGACGTTGATCTTGATCCGTCTCACGATGGTGACGGCGACGATCCCCTTTTTGGTCGGCAAACCCGTGCCGGGAACGATCCGACTGGGGTTTTCGATGGTCATGACGATCTTTCTCTACAAATACCTCGCACCGGACAATCACAGTCTCCTCCCGACTGCCCCGATGATGCTCTTTCTCCTTTATTTTAAGGAAGCGTTCTACGGGCTCGCGATCGGCATCACCGCCGGCATCATCTTTCACGCCTTCGAGGCCGCGGGAAGTGTCGTCGACAACCAGCGCGGCGCGGCCCAGGCGCGGCTGCTCATCCCGCAATTGGGTGAACAGACGTCCTTGTTCGGCAACCTGAATTTCATGATGGGGGCCGTGATCTTTCTCTCCATCGACGGCCACATCTTCTTCCTGAAGGCTCTGCTGGAGAGTTATCAATATCTGCCGCTCTTGGAGCTTCCGAAGGGGCGCATCGATTTGCTTGCCATGTCCGAGGACTTCATCAAGAACACCGGCGGCGTTTTGCTTACGGCCCTGCAACTGACGGCCCCGGTTCTGATCTCCATCTTCGTCGTGGACGTGGTCTTGGGCATCATGAGCAAGGCGGCCCCCGCGATCAACGTTTACGAATTGGGCTTCGCCATCCGCGGTATCTTGGGCGTCGTCATCTACTTCCTGTCTCTGGGGCTTGTCGTCACGCAGATGGGGAAGATGTCGATGGGGATGGTCGACCAAGTGGACCGGATCATCAAATTCCTGGCGGCGCCCGCTGGTCCTTCGTAAGATTAATACTAACGTTTTACTTCTAGGCCACCTGCGATATATTTTTCAATCAATTCGAGTTTCCGTTTATTCTCTTCGACCCGTTCCGTTGGCGTTTTTGACAAGTTTAATAAAAGCTGACCTACGTTGACTCCACGCGCTTCCCACTTTCTTATGAGATTCGATCGTTGAGTCTCATATTTTTTGAGATCCAGGCCTTGGATAGAAAGCCGTGGCGAGGGCGTGCTTGTGGTCTCTCCCATCCGTTAAACATACCCTAAGGACTGTGTTTTGGACAACGCCCAAATGAACCCCACTTCGTATCCTTCCGGAAACAAAAATACGGCCCTTTAGGCCGAATTCCGCTTCAAATTCGATGGCATGGCGATTGCTCCTCTTTGATGCAGGAGATTTTATGTCGCATCAAGGAACAGTGACGCTCAAAAATGGCGACGGGACGGTCTTGCTGTCGGTCCCCTTCAACGACGATGATAAGAAACCCCTTTCGCCTACGGATATCCAAAACGCCTATTCCACTTTGGAAGGGGCGATCAATCCGAACGACCCGCGCTTTCAAGGTGTCGATTTGAGCGATGCGACGGTGGAGGTGGAAGAGGCGCCCGAGAACGCTGAATTTAGTTGGGTTCAAAATGATTACGCTTTCGAAGACGTAAAGGAAAAAAGCACCCCCGTCCTTGCGACCACGGCGTTTCACAGTTCGTCCGTGTACAAACTGTTTCAAGCCCCCATGAGGGCCTTAACGCAGGACGAGAGATATACGAATGAACCGGTTGATGTGGACGGTGTGACAAAGACAATTGCCGTGAGCCATGTCGCCAACGTCCTTCAGAGTTTCGGGACTCCCGGAACGGAGGACTTCTTGATGGTTTCGATGACTCAGAAGTGGAATCAAGGCAAGGGAGAGAATGCCTACATGGTTTTCGAAGGAGATAACGGCCAGCTTTTCCGCACGCGCACCGCGGATTTTAGTCCGGATAAAGACTCGTCTTATGAGGTCCAGAAGGCCGATGGGACATGGGTGGCGGCGACGATGCAGACGGTGATCAAGACCGGCGGCCTTCCGGGTTCCGACGCCATCTCGGTCGGTTCCGTGGATCGTGTTTCCCAAATGGACAGGCCTCGTCACATTCAGAAGAAGGCGACCGCGCTCTATACGGAAAAGCTGATCGACCGGCATACGAAAGATAACGGAGAGGTCGATCTGAACGCGCTCTATCAGGAGATCGATTCCGGCGCCTTCGAGAACCCGATGATCACGGTTAATTATGCGTTGAATGACAGGATGCAGCAAATGCAGCTTCCGATATCTCGATCGACCATGGAGGATTACCTCAAGGAAAAAGGTTTGGGGCGACCTGAGACCGTTGCTAAGACGGATGACGATCCGCATCCACGGCGATATCGCGGAAACAAGGGCATAGGTAATGATGATAATGATCGGTCATCGGCCAAACATACTATCCGTGACTGACAAGTATTGGGTTTGATTAAGGAGAGGCGAAAAGTCCCCATAGTCATCAAAAATGATGTGGGCCGTCCCCAGCCATTAACACGGCCTGAGAATTTGCGTAGTCTCGTCTTACAACTGACTGAAACTATTGTCTTTTTTGACCATCTATTTTGAGATGGCCTCTACATCCTGGCATACCAATTGCTTTAAAAACGCAACGGGGTGTGGCCGAGCTCTTCGGCCATCGATTCGTTTTGTGAAGAGGGGTTTCAGAAATGGGACGGGTGTCTCTGCGCGTCATTGATCCGACCACGCATCAGGAAAGGACCATCAGCGCGCCGTTCGACGAAGACAACAATGGCGCCGACGTCTCCGCTGATGAGCGGAGGGATGCACTTGCCGCCATTGGGGCGAGAATCGCCGCTCTGTATCCTAATGGTGTTCAAGTTGTTGAAGGCGCGGATATTGTCATCAATGAAGAACACGATTGGTGGGGAAATGCGACGGCTCATGAACCGGCGGCTGCGTTAAGTAGGAACCCCGGTGTTCGTCTGCTCGCGCCCTCACCTGCGGGCGGTATCAGTCCTCCTCCTCCAGCGGGCCCCAGGATGGAAAACGGTGTGCTCGTACTCGGAGACCTTTCAACCGTTCCTGATGGACAATTAGGGAATCAACTTCATTTGCGGACCTGCGCCTTTCTCGCTCGCGAGTTGGTCAGAAGACACACGAGCGGAGATCCACCGCAGCTCAATCGACAGGCACTCTTCGCCGAATTGAGCGCGATGCCGGATGGGGCTACGCAGGCCGTCCGCTATCAGGACGCCAGCGGTCAACATGATGTCGTCAGGGGAAATATTAAGAATGGGATTCGGGAAGCCCTCAGAACCATGGGGATTCAAGAACAGGCCTCTCCCCCGCCTCCGCCACCTCAGCCCGCATGGACGATCTGGAATCATGGGGGAAATCAATTCTATCGTTTGGGAGAAGGCGCTAGTGCGAGATGGGCGAGGCGATCTCTGGCGCATCCTGACCAAGTGAAAATATTAGAGAACGGACGCTTACGGGATGCGACGGCTGCGGATGGAGTTCCTTCCTTAAGTACGGGTGTTCCAGTCATGCCGACGTCGATTCATATTCCCGGCGCCCTTGCGGGAGTCACTCACCGTACTATCCGTCCTCGCCAGACACGGGGCCTTACCGGGGGGTTCATCCGGGATTGATAGTCTTTCAGAGTATCGGGGTGTGGTCGAGCCTTTCGACCATCGATTTGTTTTATCGAGAGGGGTATTGAATGGGACGGGTGTCTCTTCGCGTCATTGATTCGACCACGCATCAGGAAAGGACCATCAGCGCGCCGTTCGACGAAGACAGCAATGGCGCCGATATCTCAGCCGATGAGCGAAGGGATGCACTCGCCGCCATCGCAGGGAGAATCGCCGCTCTGTATCCTAATGGGGTCCAAGTTGTTGAAGGCGCGGATATTGTCATCAATGAAGAACACGATTGGTGGGGCAATGCGACGGCCCACGAGCCCTGGGCTGGATTGAACCGATTGCCGGGCGTCCGTCTCATGGCCCCTTCGCCGGCTCCAGGCGGCACGGATGCGGGCGCTTCTCCGACGGTGGTTGACGGGGGCACGGAACCGCCTATGGTCCCCATCCCTTCGGGACAGGACGAATTCGGAAGGCCTCGGAGTCCAAACCATCTACGCACTTCTTATATTGTCGCTTTTGGTACGAGAGGGCAGGACGGTAACCCTCTACCGGCGGATGATCCAGCCCGGGCGAATATTTTTAGTGTCTTAATGAGGCCGGTTGCCACCCAAGGGGATTACATTCGTCTGGAAGGCGACAACGGTCAGCAGTTTCGCTTTCGCAGGCCGGCCAACCCAGGTGCGAGAGATGCAGAGTTGAATTTTGAGGTCTTGAACGCAAACGGCCAATGGGTTGCCGCTAATGCGACAACGGCTTTGCCCACGGGCTGGAGAACGGTCGGGGGAGCGCAGGTCGTGGCTGTTGGCGATTTGAGGCGAATTCCCGCCGCAGGTGTTGACGCCGCCCGACCGAATCAAGCCCAGCGCGAAGCTGCGCGAATATTGATCGATGGGCTTATCTCCGATCACACGACGCGTGGCGAGGGTGATCCGCTGCCTGATCCCGTGACGGATGCCGCTGGTATTTATGAGGAGTTGAACCATTGGCCTGAAACGATTACCGTGACTTATTCCTACAACGGAGCGAGTCAGCCCAATGTCACCATTCCTCGGGCCGGGATAGAAGCGCTTTTACAAGAGCGGGGAATTTCAAGACCTGCTTCACCCGCTGCTCCTCCACCCCTTGTTGCGGATCGTCGTCCTCCCCGAGGTCCTGCGGGCCATGGGAACGGCGGAACTCGTGCGGCTGGGCCGAGACCGTCGGCTCCGAGGGTTATTATTCGAGATTAATTCCTCTCAATATTCCTTCAAAACACACATTGCGTTTTTCATGTGTGTTGAAAGTAACATCTTGATACCAAATTCAGACGGCCGCCATATTTTGATATTCTTATAACCATACAATATAATTAAAAAATTTATTTTTGAGCCATTAACGCCTCTGTGGCAATACATGGCACGTCTGTTGCTCAATCCACTCTTCAGAGATCACAATCGATCTCTTGGAGGTTGGTATCATGGGCGGAATCAACGGCGTCGAAGGTCCGGTCTCAAAAAGTCATGTCGAGACCGTTTATGTCACGGGGGTGGACGAAGAGGGCAAGGAACACCTCTTAGCCGCGAATTTTGACGCGGACGATGACCCCACGGATGTCTCTGAGGCAGATCTGAAAAATGCAGCCGAAGCCGTTGCCGAGAGGATCAACCACGCGGAGGCCAACGGAATTACGGTCAACGAAAACGCCGCGATCTTCATTCCGGTGAAGGAAAGGGCGCTGTGGTATACAAGATTCAAAGATCATAAATTTAAGGCAAGTCAATGGCGCCCCTATGCGGAAAAGCTGTTCGCTCCCAAGAAAAAACCGGAGGCCGATTCTTCCACCGCAAAACCGCCGACGGTCTTGATTCCCGACGGCCAGGATGAATTTGGAAACGCGGGGAACATCCCATCGGTTTATTACCAGCAATTCGGAGCAAAGCCTAATGCCTTCTATGTGTCGATGAAGGCCGTGGCGACGGAAGGGAAATACATTCTCCTGGAAGGCGACAACGGCCAGAGATTCCGATTTGTACGGCCTGAAGATTCCGCGGACAAGTCTTGGATCGGAAAGACGCCCTTTGAAGTTCAAGCTTCGGATGGAAGCTGGGTCAAGGCCGATGAGAAATCGGTGATTCCGACGGGGTTGATGGGAACCGGTGATAAAAAATTCGTGTCCGTGGGCGACCTGCGAATCAATCCTCTTGCGGGAGTTAATGCCAAACGCCCAGCCATCGCCCAGGATATGGCCCTCGATCTTGTCGTCGATGAGTTGGTTGAAGATTATACGAAGGACGACACCGTTGACGCCAAAGGTCTTTATGCCGCCGTCGATCAGCTCCCCAAAAAGCTCCCCGTCGTCTATTGTTATAATGGGAAAGAAGAAGGGCCCGTCTTCATTGATGATCCTGCGAAGTTGATTGCCAAAAAATTGGTGGACCGGGGCATTAAGAGGTCGGCAACCCCTACGATCGCTCTGGCATCCGGCGTCCCGTCTAAAAAGAAGATCATTCGGGATTAATTCCGCTCAAACTGTGCGATGAGCGCAGACTGTTCACCACACACAGCCTGTGTGAGACTCCTAATCATCATACAAGAATAGCCAATCATTTCAGCCCAATCTCCTTTGGCACTTTGATTGCTCAACAAAGTGCCTATCCGCGTCTCGCGATCATTAAAAGGGATTTATCTATGAGCATAACAGTCCATTATCAAGTCCAACTGGCTGATGGCAGAGTAGAAGAGAGGCAAACAGATATAGCCAGTGATGGGCTAAAAGAAGACGGCATTGTCTCTGATGATGAAGTGATGGTAGTGGATCTCTGTATTGGCAATGGTCTAAAAGAAGGGGAGAAAATCTTCGATAACTCCTATACGCTGATCGAAGCTGCAACAACACAGAAGGGTGTTGTCGCCGACTGTCGAATGGTTAGAGGAATAGGCCGATATTTTACGCCTCCTACGATAAGATTTCCTTACGGCGATGGAAAAGAACTAGTAATCAATGTGGCATCGACGCGGCGGGAGTTCTTGGAGGAGAACGGTCAAAAGGTTATGTATGATGTATATGTTGGGACTTATAAGCCGGACGATCCAAACAGTAGGTGCGAGTTATGGCGCCGGAGCGATGGCGGAAGTGGCTGGTATGTGGTTAACGGAAATAATGAGTTAGAGCCTTTTCCTCCTGCTTCTCCTAAGCCCATTGCGCAAAACGGTTATAGTGGAAACTCCCCGAATACTCAGCCCAAAAAGCCTATTCGCGATTAAAAGCTCGTCCCCCCACTAATTTTTTAAACTTCAAAGCAACTCCAGCCAATTCCCGCCGATAATCCCTCCGGGGGTAAACACCGGAAAGGGATTTACCTATGGGCGCTAGAGCTGAATTTCGCGTGATTGGTGCGGATGGGTCCGTCACGACCGTCCCGATGGATAATATTCCTAATGTTGCGGATGACGGCACCTTTACCGATGAGGAAAAGAACCGAGCCCGCACCTACATTTCTCAACACTACGCCTTGCCTGCAGGGGCGCGAATCGATGGCGACACGTTTACTTTGACCGAGACCCTAAATGGAGTGGCTTTACCGCCAAGCCCCCCAATTTCCTTTAGCGGCGTTTTGGCCCGGCCCGATGTCTCTGCATCCGGGACTCCGACCGTACCACCCCCGACGGATATTCGGGCCCTTGCACCGGGGTCCCTTGTTGGACGGTCTTTTCCTCAAGGTTTGGATGGTCCCGAGCAACTTTGGACTCGCGCGAGCGCCACTGCACCCTGGAGGGCGGTGGGAGCAGCGGCGGGCGGGGCCGCACAGCCGCCGACGTCGGTCGATGGACAAGATGCCGGGGCGCCTCCCGCCGTTGGAGGTGAGGGGGATCATCACCCTCCACGTCCTGAACACTCCGATCATCCGGTCGTGCATCCAGGTGGCGGTGGTGGAGGAGGTTATGTTGCCCCTCCTCCAAGACCGGTCATTCGTGATTGATTTCAGGTCTCATTCTAAACAGAAACGCAACTTAATCGTGTTGTTACCGATAAGAAGTTTGGGGTAGGACTTTTGAGGGGATTTATCCAATGAGCGCTAGAGCCGAATTTCGAGTAAGGGCCGCGGATGGGACCGTCACAACCGTCCCCATGGATAATATTCCTAATGTTGCGGACGACGGTACCTTTACCGATGACGAAAAGAACCGGGCCCGAACCTATATTTCTCAGCACTATGCCCTCCCTGCAGGGGCCCAGATTGATGGCGATTCCTTTATATTGACCGAGACCCTAAATGGCGTGGCTTTCCCGCCAAGCCCCCCAATTTCTTTTAATGGAGTCCTTGCGCGTCCCGCCGGGTCTCCTTCGGTAACCATTCCGCCTCCGACGGATATTCGACCCATCGGGCCGCCGGGAGCCCTCGTCGGTCGATCCTATCCGAATGGCTCTGACGGGGCCCCGCAACTCTGGACCCGTACCAGCGCTACGGCCGGATGGAGGCCCTTAGCAACGACCCCGGGTGCATCGCCTCGGCCCCAAGTTGCAGCCCCGGGCGCTAATCATGGCCCGCGTCCTGTTCAGTCTGTTCAGGGAGCAAATCCGAATCCGCCCCCTTCGGGATCAGCGGTTCCAAGGCCAAGGCCCGCCGGGTCAGCCCATCCAGCTAATCATGGCAATCGTCCCAATCCTCGGCCCGTCACCAATAATGGGCGCCGCGTCATTAGAGATTAGAAAAAGAAGCGTTTTTTCAGATACTTAAGATTGTTGCTGCCCTCAGCAACTCAATGAGGTATCATTAACGATAATAAGTGTGAGGGATACCTCTATTTATGGCGACCCAGGTAGAAGTACATTACAGAACATCCTCCGGGACTGAGAGAACCGAAACCGTTGATATCGAAGATAATAACGGTCAGGCCGGTATCCAGGCGGATGAGATTGAGGCACAAGCGGGTGAGGCCCTCCGTCGCAAGATGCAGGAGCAGCTCACACGGGGCGATCGTACTTACCTCCCGGGTGAGATTGCCATTGATTCCTTCCGATACCGTACGAGCCCGACGCAGTGGAACGCGGATCAGAATCATCGCACGCAGATGCCTTCCATCTTCCGATTCAGAATTGACAACCAGAGGGTCGATGCGGGCCAGTCCTCCCCTTATAAGGCGATAGTGGGAAGCGGTGACTCAGGAGAGCAAATTAGTTTTCACTCGGATGGCATTGCGGGCACGAGCGCGGCTGAAGCCTGGGAAGTCGCCGACGGTATCCTGAGACGGCATGGTTTTACCTTAACGCAATACCTGGAGAACCCCGGCATTCTCCATCCCAACCCCGATACCGACGATGCGAGACGCGTGAGAGAGTTGCTGACTCAAGAGGTCAGCATGGGTTCCGATGGAAGAGCGGGTTTGACCTTGGATGATGTGATCACTGCGGCACGTGCGGATTCACGAGCCCCTTCGAGCGCGAGGATCGGTCAGACCAATCCTATCGGCCCTGATGGCACCGCGACCAGCAACCCCGATTTCCAGATGACCGGCGACGACGCCATCCTACGTTTCATCAACGATCCGTCCCAGTCGAATATGCAGGCGGTCGACCGAAAGCGCGCCTCCATCGGCGACTTGATCGCCATGTTGATGGCGGCCCTCCAGGGCGGAAACACCGACGTTCTGACCAGCATCATGGATCTTATTGCGACGAGAGGCCAGGCGACGGTCGCTATCGTCTCGGCTACGACGGCGCGCATGCTTATTCAAAACGATCAGGAAGCGCGCCGCTTGGGAGAAGAGCTCAATCGTGTCATGGGTCAGAGCGCCACCGGTACCGATGCCACGACCCGACGTCAGGCGGACATCACGCGCTTGCAGCAGTCGCTGCAGCAGAACAGCTATGCCCGTCAGACGATCGTGAGTATGGTTCAGACGACGACCTCGACCATGGAAAGCATCAACAACACGAGCCGTACTTTCCGCGAGGCCTGGGAACGCGCCGTCCACGCCGGCTGGTTGAGATAAAGTCTAAAGCACCGTGGGTTTAAGTAACTCCGCCTTGTGCCAATCAACCAGCGAAATCCGGTATCCACCTTTTACCTTAAAAACCCGATGCGAAAAGTACGGCGTGCTGGGAAAGGCCGCCAGAAGGCCTTTGCGGGTCTTCAGGCGGAGCGGCTTGTTATTTTCATCCCGGAGATAGTCGAAGCTCACGTCGCCGCCGACGCACTGATTCGCCTCCGTCACGCGTTCCACTGCCTCTGAGAGGAAACAGATAGTGGAAATAATCCGGTCCGGTTTGGTCAAAACCCATTTCTTCACACGCCCCAGCCAGTCCAACTCCACGGAGCAATTGTCGGCGTGAAGGCGGTAGTGACAGCCCTTGGAATAGCCCAAGGCGAAAGGTCCTTCGCCGCGAATCAGTTTGATGCGGAAGAAAGACTCGATCTTCGGCGCGATCCTTCGAAACGCATCGATATACGGCATCAGATCCAACGGACCCGGCATAAGGACGTCCGTATCGCGCTCTTTCGGTTTCAACCGTGGTGAATAGCCGTCCGACCCGACGACGCCGATGGCCGCCTTCCCGAGAGGGGCCGTGGCTCGAAGCGCGGCCGCCATCCGGTCGCAGACGTCTTTGGAGAGAAATCCCTCGGCGAGAAAAATAGGGTAGTCCGAATCGAAGTCATTGAGGATCCGGCAGGCATCAGGAATTCTTTTGTCGAGGAAGCGGTCGTCGAAGCGGAGCTTCTTTGAAATGGGTTTCATACGAGGTGGATGTCCGTATAAAACTTTTTCGCCTTCTCATAAAATTTCTGGTCGCCCGTCAACAAAGGGACCCGTTGCATGGCCGCCAAGGCGAGATAGCTGGCGTCATAGACGACCGTTTCATTCAAGCGTTCTGCCCAAGCATATGTTTCCGTTAGAAAGGCCTCGGACTGAACGAGGATCAGCGGCATATTGTAAAAGGCTTTCAAACCTTCATGCACTGTCTCGAGAGGGATATGCCCGAACCGGAATTTTTTTCGGAGCGTGGAGGTCACCTCAAAGACCAAGAGGGAAGGGGCGATGAAAAAATTGTATTCATCCATCCAAAGCGTCATGAAGTTTTTCATGTCGTGAGTGCCGGCCTCGGGCGTCAACCAACGGATCCAGAGACTTGCGTCCAGGCAGAGATTGTTGAGGCTTTGAGTCGATTTCTTTTTCATTTGAAGCGGTCGTGATCGCGGATCTCGCGAAGAATTTGAACGGCGTCCGGCGTGTCCGGCGGAAGAGGAGGCAGGCTGTCCCTCCAGCGGTTGATCCGATCCAAGATATCCTGCCGGGTCAGTTTCTCCTGGCGGGATTTGTAGTGAAGATACTCATCATAGTCCTCTTTGGGCATGAAGACGGCGATCCCTTTCCCCTGCCTTTCGATGAGGATATGTGTCTTCCCGACGGAGACATCCGACAGGATTTCACCGAATTTGACCTTGGCTTGGGTGGCGGAAACGGACTTCATGAATCAAATAATGATCAAATTGATCAAAATAGTCAATTTCAATGTTCAATTTAACGCGCTACGTCATGAGAACCGTTTCCTTAAGGGTTAAAACTCTCCGAAAGACAACTGGATAGGGTGCCTATTCCGATGATATATTACAGGGAGACTCTCCTCCCGTAGGGGCGATCCTTGTGATCGCCCTCGTTAAGGAAAGAATCGGAGGCCAAAATGGAATTTTGGGGATTTGAAAGTCGACAAACATTACCGGGTGATGGGTTTGGGTTGTTCTCGCAGCAGCAAGTGACGGTCAGAGATGCTACGGGAGCCACTCAGACAGTTACCGTCGAAGTGGGTTCCGATAATGTTTTTACACCCAGCAATTCTGCAGAAACAACAGCTCTCGTAAATGCTTTAGGTCAGTGGGCCACCGATCATCCTAACTTTGAAGTTCTCCAGGGTGGGAACGTCGTTGGTAACAGAACCAACGGAGCATGGGCCGCAGGCGCTGCAGCCCCAGTGGCGCCTGGTGGCGGCGGACAGGGACCGGTCGTTCACGTATCGTCTGGAGGACAAACTTTTGATGTCAGACTCCAGCCCGGTGAGACGCCCGGTGATGATACGGTCAGAGCAGCGATCCGACGGAACAATACCACCGACACTAACACCGCCCCCAGAATTGCTGATGGAGCGACTTTTAGTTGAGGAACCGGTTCTGCGACGGAAGATCCCGGCGTAACACTGACCGCGGCTGCTTCTCCTCAGGGCGAACCGCCTCCCCCCCCTCCGGGCGGACGCGGTTACCCTCAGGTTACCTTCTATTCGGGTGGAGAACCCCATCGCATTCCCCTGTCGGCCCTTCCCAATGGAGCCAATGCGTCTCCTGCGGATCTTAGGGCGGCGGCTCGTGCAGCGGGCGTTCCCGCTGACACCGATTTTACCGTGGCAATTCCGGGTGGGCAGCCTGTTCGTGGCCACACAGATGCCCCTCCACCCCCTCCAGGCCCCGACGGTTATACGCGGTACAATCAATTTTTAGGAGCGGCGGGGGGCACCCTCGCCATTGCGGGAACTGCGGCTAACATGTTTGGGGGCGGAGGCATGTATGGAACGCAGTTCGGTGCCCAGGGGCCGTATTTCTCCAGCGGCGGCTTTGCTGGTGGCGGCGGTTTTGGCCCAGGTGGTCTTGGAATCAACGGCTTTGGCGGCTTCGGCGGAGTTGGCTTCAGCGGCGGCGGAGGGTTCGGCGGCATGGACCTCTCCAACACCGGCTTCAGCATCGGCATGATGGGCGGCGATACCCGCAGCAGGGGCCGGGCCATCGACGCCATGATCAACCAGCTTTTGGCGGCCATCATGATGGGCAACGTGGACATGATCGCGAGCGCCATCACGATGTGCAACCTGAAGGCGAAGACAACCTTGATCGGCGCCTCGATGCACGTGATTCAAGCTATGCAGCAATACGATCACAACATGCAGAATATTTCGGACCAGATGGGCCGGATCGCTGGCGAAGGTCCGCAGGCCTCCGGTCAGTTGGCCCAGGCGAACGCCAGGATGAACCAGTACAGCATGGCCCGGCAGGCCCTGTCGAATAACCTCCGCGACATCATGTCGATGATCGAAGAGATGGGCAACCTGGAAAAATCGCTCTACGACGTCAAGAGCCGCGAGGCCGGATTCTACAGGTGGTCGTAATATGGGCACACAACCGATCCCACAAGTTACCGTCAACGTCACTTCGGTGACCGCCAAGGACATCGAAGAGAACGACCGCAAGGTCAAAAAGACCGAGGCGATCACCAAAGGTGTCGTGGATACCTTGACCGTGGAATCCACCGGACTGGGAACGGCCGGCCCTGCAGAAGGGCCTTCTCCGACGAAAAAAGTCCAGACCAAGCATGAAAGTTTGAAAACGGCCTCCGCGGAGCTTAAAAAAGCATTCCTCGCGGCCGGCGGGCAGGTCGGCAAGGATGGAACGATCAGCGAGGAAGCCGTCGAGGCCTTGGTCACCCGATTGGACGAAGAGATCGCGAACAGCGACGATCCTAAAGAACAAGACCGGCTCGAACTGAAGAAGGAAAATCTGAAAAAGGCCGCTCGGAATTTATTGGCCGTCCAGGCCGCGCCCGACGCCTCTCAGCCGACCACGATCAAAACCGAATCCGCCTCCACCGCCAACAACGGCTCGCCTCAGGGCGGTCAGAATGCCGCTTTGTGGGACAATCTGCAGTCGGTTTTGAAGAGCCTCGGGATCGATGTGGGTGACCTCTCGGATCATGACATCGAACGCGTCCGCGCCACCGTCACCGAAAAGTTCGGCAAGGAATTGTCAGGCGTCCAGGCGAAGATCAAGTCGCTGACCGAGGAAGGGACGGCGATCCATACGAAGCTTAAGACGGCGACGTCGCCCGAAAAAGAGGCCCTCCAGAATCAGCTTAAGACGATCACCGACCAGCTCAATCAACTCAATCAGAGGAAACAGCAGCTGATCACCGGGTTCCCGAAGTTCAGCGCCGTTGCGGATCAGATTTTGGCGCATCAGGTGTCGGTGGACCTGGGCGGCGAGACCCATCATGAAAAGACGGTTATGAAATCCGAAAAGAAGACGGCCCCTGCGCCTCAGGCGAAAAAGACGGGTGGCGGCACAACGGGCACCGTGGGAACGGAATCCGTTTCGATGGGAACGGGGGGAACGGGAGCGACGGGAGCCGGCAGCCCTCTCTTGGGAACCCAATCCGCGACCGGACAGCAGGGTGATTCCTATGTGGGTGCCGGCGCCGGGAACACTGAGCCCAGCACAGGCGGTACGTTGACGACGGAGTCCGTACCGACGGGCGGGACATCGACCGAATCGCCGGCCGGTCTCGTCACTTCCAACAGCGTTCCTCTTTTGGCGGCGAATGATTATACCGGAACGACGTTGGCGATTCAGTCGACGTCCAATCAAATGAAATCCGACGCCAAGAAGACCGATGGCTTGATCAAAAAACTTCTGAGGGCGGCCATGGCCGGCAATTGGGAGGCGGTCAAAACGGCCCTGATCCTCCTCGACAAGCGCGCGAGCCAGATCACTATCGGCATGGGAGCGACCACCGTCAAGGCCATGCAGTATTATGAAAAGCAGATGGCGGCTTTGAACGCCAGTTTGGGCAAGCTCGATGCGCAATCCGCCGATTACAATTCCAAGTTGGCGCAAATCAATAGTCAGATGAATACGTATAATATGAATCGGCAGGCGATATCCAACTTCCTCCGCGACACGATGAACATGCAGGAAGAGATCATGAGCGCCACCAAATCCGTTCTCGACGCCGACCGCGCCACGACGCAGAAGATCACATAGGCGAAGACAACTGATTGAAACCCTTTGTCATTTTGGGATGAAAGTGATACGTTACTAAGAGATCGGTAATAAAATAAGATCGTTCGAGAGAACGTTCCCTAACCGACTCTTAGTACTGCAAGTCCCAATTGGAGTTTGAGTGGAGGACTTGGCTGTATGAGGGAACAAGAGGTGAGTGTGGCCGTCAAAAAGGATGTTCCCCCATCCGCAAAGAAACCGTCTCCCGGATCAACCGCTTCCTCTATTGCGCAACCTCAGCAGGTTGAAGGGGAGCCGGCGACCATTGAAGAGGCCTTGGCCCTCAATATTCCGAAGCTGGAAGAGGCCTTGAAGACCTTGCCGGCGGACAAACTTGCGGCTGCTAGAAAGGAAACCGATCAGCTTCTCTCGGGGGATCTGTCCTGGGCGGACCTTTCCAAGTACACACCCGAAAAGCTTTTTCAGATCGCGGAAATGGGGTTCAATCAGTTTCGCCTCGGGCAATACGAAAGCGGGGAACGCCTCTTTAAGGGGCTGACCGTGATCGATCCGGGCAACTACTACTATCACCAGATGCTCGGGGCGGTCTTTCAACGCCGGGAGAAATATGCGGAGGCGATCGTCGAATATTCTGTGGCGGCCGATTTGAACCCCAAGGACATCGTCTCCATGACGAATCGGGGCGAGATCTACATGAAGCTGGGCGTCCTCGATTTGGCAAATGCGGATTTCGACAAGGCCATCGGCTTGGATGAGAAGAGCGAAGACAAGTGGGCCAACCGTTCGCGCATGCTGCGGGAACAGATCCGGCTCATGAAGCAACGTAAGAAGAAATAGAGTTTTATGGCGATCGATCAGACCAGAATGAGTATTGCGCGCGAGAACGTTTCCCAACGACCCGTTACGGTACCGCCGGGAGACATCCTCACGTCGACGACGACCTTGGAACAGCTCAAGGTTCCGGACAGCGTCCTCTTGAGCCCGCAAAGCGTGGGGCCTTTCCTGGCGGGGCAATACGCCCGGATGAAGGACATCACCGAGCGACCCCTGGTCAAGATGGAGTCGGGTTCGATTCCCGAATATATCTTCGGCAGCGAAGAACACTTGGGGATTCAATCCGTCGGATTGAGTTCGGACGAACGCGCCTCCCTCACGGATTGGCATAACGAGTCTTTTGGCGATGGGACCCATTCGGGCAGCCTGATTCAGACTCAGTCCGGCAGCGTGGATTTGACGCAATTGGAACAGGATATGGAAAAGCACATCCACGACATGCAGACGGCCCATCCGGAATATTTCAACGCCAAATCCGGTTCCGGCGGGGGGACCGGCAATGCCACCTCGCAGATGTTGGAACAAATGATGACCGGCAACATGGTTCAGGAGACGGAAGAGGAGAGAAAGCGCTTTTGGGACGCCATGGCCGCCGCGAAGGGCAATCCGGAGGCGGTCAATTCCATCATCGGCTTTCGGTACGCGCAAAAGGCGATGAAGATCATGGGCAAGGTGGTGGAGGCCTATTCGTATCAGGTGCAAAGCCTGGATCATCTACAGGCGGCGTTTGATCTCCAGTCTTCCAAGGGCAACGTCACTCAAGCGCAGATGATCGACATGAACATCAAGTCCGGAAGCCTCATGGGCGACATCAACTCGATGTTCCAGGTCCTGCAGAAATCGATGACGGATTATCAAAGGGTCACGGACGACACGCATACGACGAACAAGGACATTGCCCAGAGCCTTGAGAACATTTTGAGGAACCTGAGAGGCGGTTAAACCCATGCCTCGCGAAGAAACCCGCCATCCATTCTCGGACGAAGAAAAGGGTCGGGTGCTCGACCCGCATCCCGAAAGACGTCGTTATGTCACGGAGGCTTTTTTTAAATTCCTCACGCACCGGATTTCGGTGGCAGACCTCTCGAACATTCCACGCAAAAAACTCGGTAAGTTGGCCGAGATCGGCTACGTCAAATACAAATACGGACGGTATCCGGAGGCTTTTCAGATCTTCAAGACGCTCTCGACCCTGGACAGCATCAACACCTATTACCACACGGCCCTGGGCGGTGTGCTCCAGAAGATGGGGAAGTACGTCGATTCGGTCGTATCTTACACACGCGCGCTGAGATTGAATCCCAAAGAGATGTGTTGCTACGTCAATCGCGGCGAGATCTATCTCAAGCACAAGAACTTCAAGAAGGCCGCCGAGGATTTCCGAAGCGCGATTTTGTTGGACCCCGACGGCCGCAATCTCTGGGCGAATCGGGCGCGGTCCTTGGTCATCGCCTTGAAACGCAGCATGGATTTGAAGAAGAAGGCCGCCCAGATCGAGGCGGCGCGCCAGGCCCAAGCCGCAAAAGCCCAGATGCAACGTGATGGGACGATGCCTCAAAGGCCTCAACCGGGCATGCCCCCCCGCGGAGGCGCCACGCCAGGCAGATCGTCGGGCTCGACCCGGAGGCGCTAGCGGACCTCACCCGCCCTTCGGGCACCCTCGAGGTTAATCCTCGTCCGTATCCGGCGCATCCTCTCCGATGATCCCGTATTTTTTCAGAAGATTGCGGATGTGCTTGCGGTCAATCCCCGCCTCGCGGGCCGTCTTGGAGATGTTGTAGTTGTTGCGCCGCAGGAGGGCCGCCAGATAATCCTTCTCGAACGATTCGACCAGCTTTTGTTTGGCCTCCTTGAAGGGAAGTCCCATGTCCACCGACATCCGTTCCGTGGCCTCCTCCTCGCGCTCCATCTCCTCAAAAATGATCGAGACGTGCTGTCCGGTGATGGCGTTGCCGTCCACCATCGGGACGATGCGTTCCAAAATGTTGACCAACTCGCGGACATTGCCCGGCCACTGGTAGCGCGACAACATCTTGAGGGCGTCGTCGTCGACGCGCGTCACTTTGAGCTTGCCGTCCGGCAGGATGTTGAACTTGCCACTCGCAAGAAGTTTTTCGATCAGGAACGGGATGTCATCCGGCCTCTCGCGCAAGGGCGGGAGGTTGATCTTGACGACGGACAGCCGGTAGTAGAGGTCCTGACGGAACCGGTTCTCGGCGACCTCCTTCTTCAAATTCCGGTTGGTGGCGCAGACGACGCGTACGTCGATGGGGAGTGATTCGTTGGATCCGACCTTTTTGATCTCCCTCTGCTCCAGCGCGCGCAGGAGTTTGGGCTGCAACTCCAACGAGAGTTCCCCGATTTCGTCCAGAAAGATCGTCCCGCCGTTGGCCTCCTCGAAGGCGCCCTTGCGGGTCGCGACGGCTCCGGTGAACGAACCTTTCACGTGGCCGAAGAGTTCGCTCTCGATCAGGTTCTGGGCGACCGCCGAACAGTCGAAGACGACGCAAGGCTTGTTTTTGCGCGGGCTGTTTTGATGGATCGCGCGCGCGACGAGCTCCTTGCCCGTTCCCGTTTCGCCTTCGATCAGCACCGTGGCGTTGGTCGGTGAGATTTTTTCCAAAAGGCTGAAAATCTGCCGCATCCGGCGCGAGCGGCCCATCAAGGGGCCGAATTCCGTCCTGGAGGAGGGCTCGATCGAAACTTTCTCGTCGAAGGCGACGAACTCGATCCGGACCGTTCCGATCCGGATGATGTCGCCCGGCGAGAGGTAGGCCTCCTTCACCCGGATGTCGTTGATGAAGGTGCCGTTGGTGCTCTCCAAGTCGCGCATCACGTAGCTGTTTTCCGACTGGACGATTTCCACGTGGTTTCGCGAGACGGTCTTTTCGTCCAGGATCAGATCATTGTTCTCTTTCTTTCCAATCTTCGTGACGGGCCGGTTGAGGTCGAGCTTCTTGCCTTTTGCGGCCCCATTCAAAACCACGAGTTGGCATTTTCTCTGAAAGACGACCTCTTTGTCGGTCTCGACGCTCAATAACTGCGTGTCGAACTCGGAGGTCGTCGGTTCCTCTTTGGCGTCTTCTTCCATGCGTTCTCCTCTTATTAATTCTTTTCCAGCTGGACGTCGAATTTTTTGGAATCTTGCTCCGACAGATTCACGGAAGTCTCCCACTCCCGATAGCCGTCCAAACGGATCCGGAGCGAATGCGTCTTATCCCGCGGGACGCGGCGGATCGTGACCGGTGTCCGGGCCCCGATCGATTCGCCGTCAAAAATGACGTTCGCGCGCGCCGGCATGGAGTTGATGCTGATCTCTCCGTACATACCGCCCAGCTTGATCGTCCCCAAAGATTTCATTTCGCCAGGCGCCAGTCTCACGGAGGTCGTCGTCTTCATGTAGCCGTCCTTGCTGACGGAGACGCGGACCGTGCCGGGAGAAAGATTGGCGACGCGGACGGGCGTGTTTCCCTTGAATTCGGAGTTGACGTAGACCTCCGCGCCCGAAGGGTCCGAGCTGATCGAAAGGGTGGCCGGGGTGCCTCCCGTTGAGGTCGTGCGCTCCTCGAGAGGCGTGGGCTTTTCCTTGACCGGCGGCGGCGTTGAAGGAGGAATCGGAATGGGCGCCTCAGATTCTTCCTTCTTCAAGGCCGCATAGAGGGGCGTCGATTTGTTGGTCTCGATGCCGATCGTCCGGCTCCAGTCGGTATACCCCTTTCTTTGAAGGCCGATCGTGACCCGTTTTCCTGCCTCCAGCCGATCCAGGGTTGCCGGCGTGACGCGGCCCGTATTGGAGCCGTTGAGGAGGATGCGCGCTCCGGAGGGATCGGAGGTGATCGTCAATTTGCCGTAGGTCGTCGTCGGAATGGGAGGTGTCGTTGGCGTCTGAATGGGTGGCGTCGTCACGATGGGTGTCGTCGGAGTCGTTGGCGGCGTCTGTACCGGCGGCGTGGTCGGGACGGGTGGCGTCTGCGGCGTTTGCACGGGTGGTGTTGTCACGACGGGTGTCGTCGGAGTCGTTGGCGGCGTCTGTACCGGCGGCGTGGTCGGGACGGGTGGCGTTTGAACGGGGGGCGTCGTCGGCGTGGGCGGTGGAACGGGGTTCAACATGGCCTGCAGTTTCACCGGATCGAAATCCTTCACGTCGACGTTTCCGTTCCATTCGTAATAGTTCGGATAGGAGAGTTTCACCTGATAGCTTTTTTGGATCTCGAGGTTCTCGACGCGCATGGGCGTCACGAGGCCCGTGTCGTTTCCGTTGACGGCGATCTTGGCGCCGCGCGGACTCGAGTCGATATCAATCGATCCCTTCGGAAGGGGAGAGAGTGTCTCTTGGATCTTGACCGCTTCCTCGGGCGAGGTCACCGCCACCGTCTTCGACACATCCCGATAGTTCTCCTTCTGGAGTTTGACCTGATATTCCTCGCCGACGTTCAACTTGGCGATCGTTGTCGGAGTCACAAGCCCCGTGTCGTTTCCGTTGACGAAGACCTTGGCGCCTGGAGGGGTGCTGTCCGCCTGAATGCTCCCCAGCTCCACTGGATTTTCCTCTTCGGGATTGGTCGGCGTCGTCGGGGTCGTGACGGGCGGCCTTTTATGCAAGAGCGGTTTGAGACCGTAACGGTATCCCATGTAGCCGACCAAAAGGGTGAGGATCACGGCGCCCCCGGCCAGCACTGCCTTGTTGCTTTTCTTTCTTTCCGTGGGAGCGGCATAAAGACCGGATACCGAGGTGTTCGGGGGCGGCGGTTCGGAGGCCTTTTCCGCCACCTTGGCCGGAGAATGGACGACGATGCTCTCGGCCGCCGCCTGGTTGATCAAGACCGACCGTGTCTTTTCGTCGATCTGGACCGGCATCTCCTTCCGTTTCATCTCGCTTTCGAAGAGTTTTGAGAGAAGGGCGGCCAGTTGGCGCGGGCTGAAGTCGATATAGGAGGAATAGAGAAACTTCGTCAGATCCAGTTGGAAGTCGCCGGCCGTCTGGTAGCGGTCCTTGGCGTTGTAGGCCAAGGCCTTGGCGAGAATCGCCTTGAGGGGCCCCGGGATATGATCCGGAAGCATCAAGGTGTTGATGCGCGTGGTCCGGATCTGATTCAAAACCTCGAATTGGGTTTCTCCCGAAAAAAGCTTGTCTCCCGTGAGCATCTCATAGAGCAGGACGCCCGCCGAGAAGATGTCCGTCCGGTGGTCGATGGGTTTACCCAAGGCCTGTTCGGGCGACATGTAGGCGACCTTGCCCTTCAAGATGCCGGCCATCGTGTGGGAGACGTTCATCGCGGCCTTCGCAATGCCGAAATCCACAATTTTGACCTCGCCTTCGAAGGAGATGAGGATGTTCTGAGGGCTGATGTCGCGGTGGACGATATTCAGGGGGTTGCCCTGGGTGTCGGTCTTCCGGTGGGCGTAATCCAGGCCCTTGCAGACCTCGCTCATGACATAGACCGCGATCTCTTCCGGGATCTTTTCCTGGGAGTCCCTCAGGCGGGTGACGACTTCGCGGAGATTCGTGCCGCTGATGAACTCCATGGAGATGAAGTAGTCATCCCCGACCTTGCCCAAGTCGTAGACCTGGACGATGTTCGCGTGGGAGAGCAGCACGGTGAGCTTGGCCTCGTCCACGAGCATGCGGATGAATTCATTGTCCGCTGCGCAGTGGGGGAGGATGCGTTTGATCGCGAGCTGTTTTTCAAAACCGTCGACGCCGTAGGTCTTGGCCTTATAGATCTCGGCCATTCCGCCGACGGCGAGCTTCTCCAACAGGACGTAACGCCCGAAGGGTTTGGGTTCGAAAGAGCTGGTCTGTTCTCTTACCGCCATATGATGTTCAAAATAACGATCAGCGAGGTCAGGATCACCGCGGCGACGACGCCGTAGGTGACGATGACCGGCACCCGAGGTTTACCCTTCATGTCCAGGATGCCCCACAACACCAGAATTCTCTGGCTCATGGTGAAGCTGGCTTCCGCTTCGGATTCGGGGGATTCGGGGATCTTTCCGCTCGAGGCCCCGGTGGGCAGCCTTGGCTTGTCGGCCATCTCAAACTTGTCTTTTTCCCTTTTCTTCTCTTCCTCTTCTTGTTGCTGACCGCCGTGCCGGCCTTCGTCGTCCTGGGTTTCCTGAACCCGGTTTGTGCCGGAGTCGACCTTGACGATTCTCTCTACCATTTCGAGCCCCTCCTGGGGGATTTTTCCCCACCCTCTGGGACTTTTGTCACCATTCTAAACGGCAGGCCTCAATGTTGCAAGGGGAGTTTCAGTTAAGTCCTAGAGAATTATCATTTTGAGAGCATTTGACCCGCAAGCTCGAACAGGAGTCCCACCAAAATCGTATCGATCGCGATCAGGGCGATAAAAAGGAGAAGAGGTGACAGATCCAGCCCCGTCCGGAAGAGGGCGCGCGGCATGATGCGCCGAATGCGGTTCAAGACGGGGCGCGTCGCCTGATCGAGAAAGCGGACGATCGGGTTATAGGGATCCGGATTGACCCAGCTGATCAGGACGGAGACGGCGACGATGATCGTGTAAAGGTTGATCAGGATTCGAAGGATCTTGGCGAAGGTGAGGAGGATCAGGCCTAGGAAATGCATCGCAGCTCCTGGGCCCGGTTGGTGGCCGCGTCGATCGTTCGGGAAATCAAGTCGCGAAACCCTTGTTCGGTCAAAACTTTAAGCCCCGCCTCCGTCGTTCCCCCCTTTGAGGCCACGCGTTCGATCATCGTTGGAATCGGTTCCTCCGAGGCCGCGACCATTTTAGCGGCGCCGAGCAAGGTCTGGAGGACGAGTTTTTTTGCAAGCTCCCGGGGCAGTCCGCGCGCGATCCCCGACTCCAGCAGGGCATCGATGAAGAGATAGACGAAGGCCGGTCCGCTGCCGGAGACGGCGGTCACGGTATCCAAAAGCTCCTCCCGGTCGACGAAGACGGCCTGACCTGCGGCGGAAAAAATCTTCAAGGCGAGCGAACGATCGCCACGGGTCGCGCCCGGCGCGGCATAGAGACCGGCCGCCCCTTCGCCGATCAAGGCCGCCAGGTTCGGCATGATGCGGACGAGGCGCGTCCCGGGAGGGAGCTTCTTTTGAAAGTAGGACGTGTCGAGGCCGGCGGCGATCGAGAGGAAAAGATGTTTTGGCGTGACCGCGGATCGGATTTCTTCCAAGACCTCCGACATCTGCTGGGGTTTGACGGCCAGGAGGACGCTGGAGGCGTGAGCGACCAGGTCGGCGTTCGAGGCGAAGACCGCGACAGGGAATTTTTTCTTAAGGGTCTTCAGGCGTGCCGGATCCGGCTCGTGGATCCCGATCTCGGAGGATTTAAAGGCCTTCTTGCGGATGAGGGCGGCGATGATGGCGGCCCCCATATTCCCCCCACCGATAAAACCGATTTTGACCTTCTTATTTTTTTTGCCTTTCACCGAAGATCCCCGTTCCAACGCGCACGATCGTTGAACCTTCCTCGACGGCGATTTCAAAGTCGTGGGTCATCCCCATCGAGAGTTCCGTAAGGGGGTGCTTATAAAGGTTTTGGCGGTTGATTGCATCACGAATTTCGCGAAGCCGCCGGAAGTAGGGGCGGACCGCTTCGGGATCCGCAAAATCGGGCGGGATCGCCATAAGTCCTCTGACGTTCAAGGCTGTAAAGGCGTTCATTTCTCGGACCAAGACCTCGGTTTTATCGGCATCTAAGCCGGACTTCGAAGTTTCGTCGGCCAAGTTCAGTTCGATCAGTACGTCTTGGATCTTTCCGAGGACTCCGGCCCTCTTGTCGATTTCCTTGGCCAGATCCGGAGAATCCACCGAATGAACGAGGGTGACGATAGGGAGGATTGATTTGACCTTGTTTCTTTGGAGATGGCCGATGAAGTGCCACGTTCCTTTGATCTGGCAGGCGTGTTCCAGCAATTCCTGGGCATAATTTTCCCCAAAATCCATCTGGCCCGCCTGCCAGGCTTCTTGGATTTTTGCGATCGGTTGGCCCTTGGAAACGGCTAAGAGGGTGATCAATTTTTCCTCGCGGCCCGCGCGCCGGGCGGCCTCGCCGATTTTCCTTTTGACCTCTAAGATCTGATCCGCAATCATCTGCATTGAAACCCTAAGTAATGTCAGATACTTTGTCTAGCAATGTGACCAAGTCCGGGTACCCAACGAAGCTGGGTGGACGCGGGAATGGTTGGAGACGAGAGTCGGAAACCATGATTAAACGACTGTTGTGGCTGCTTGCTGTGGCTCCTTTTCTGACCTCTTGTTTCGGGATCGACCGTAGCGGCGGGATCATGACCTATCACGCGGGTGAGGTGAGGACGGGGACCGGCTGCTTTACCGTGCCCCGGCTTCCCCCTCCCTGGAAGGGGCCCAAGATTCAGTTGAAACAATTGGTTCATGAAAACGATCCTTTAAAGGCGACGATCGTGACCGACGCCCTCTGCGGGCCGAAATACGATGACGGGCCTCTTCCGCGTCTCTCTCAAGAGCTTTACCAAAGATTGCAGTCGAGGAAGATGACGAAGGAAACCAATCTGACGCTCGACGGCCGGGAAGCGGTGCGTACCCAGGGCGAAGGGTTGATGGATGGAGTGCCCATCCGGATGGACGTCGTCGTGATGAAGAAGGATTCCTGTCTTTACGACTTTATTTATTTTGCGCCGCCGGAGACCTTTGCCTCCGGCACAGGTGATTTCGAGGCCTACTTTCATGGATTCAAAACCCGTTAAGGCGAAGGCGTCCGCCCACGATGTTATGGAAGGCGTGTGGGTCCATTTCTTCCGTACGGTCGGGGAGCGCACCTTGGATGTCTTCGAGTATCTGGGGGGGATGTGGCTGCTCGCCGTGCAGACTTTGCGCGCCCTCTTCCGTTACCGCTTTCCCCTTCGCGACTTCATCGAGCAGTGCGAGTTCGTCGGCAACAAGTCTTTAAGCCTCATCAGTCTGATTTCCGTCTTCACCGGCATGGTCTTCGCCCTTCAGTTTGCGGTCGGTCTCGGTCGCTTCGGGCTCAAGATGTATATCGGACAGGTGATCGGACTGGCGATTACCCGCGAGCTGGCGCCCGTCCTCGTATCCTTAATGTTGGCGGCGCGCGTGGGGGCCGGAATCGCGGCCGAGTTGGGCTCCATGGTCGTAACCGAACAGGTCTTGGCGATCGAGGCCATGGGGGCGAACCCCGTCCACAAGTTGGTCCTGCCCCGCGTCTTGGCAACGACCCTGGCGGCCCCGATTCTTTCCATCATAGGCTCGATCATCGGAACCATCGGAGGACTTTGGATTACGGTTTTGGAAGCCGGCGTGACGCCTCGTTTCTATTTCGACCAGGTCCGTAAGACGGTGGAGGTGGACGATTTCTTCTCGGGCATGGTGAAAACCCTGTTTTTTGGTTTTTTCATTGGACTCATCGCCTGCTATCAGGGTTTAAGGACCTCCGGCGGGACGGCGGGCGTCGGGAAATCCACGACGTACGCGGTCGTCATCGCCTCCTTAATGGTGTTCATCTCGGATTTTTTTCTGACGAAGTTGTTGATTCTCCTATGACGGAATTTATCGAATTCATCGATATCGACAAGAGCTTCGGCGACCATTTGGTCTACGACGGGGTCTCGTTGTCCATCCGGAAGGGAGAGACGATCACCGTGCTCGGAGGCAGCGGCACCGGCAAAACGGTTCTTTTGAAGACGCTCTTGGGTCTGATGAAACCGGATAAGGGCAAGGTGCTTTTTGACGGAAAGGACGTCGTGACGATGGATGACGAGGGGATCCATTCGGTGCGTCGGCGGGTCGGTATGCTTTTTCAAGGTGGGGCGCTTTTTGACTCTTTGTCGGTCAAGGAGAACGTCGCCTACCCGTTGAGGGAACATTTCCGGTATCCGGAGGACAAAATCGACAGCATTGTCGCGGAAAAGTTGGCCATGGTGGGGCTCCCGGGCATCGAGAGCATGTCTCCGACGGATCTTTCTGGCGGCATGAAGAAGAGGGTCGCTTTGGCCCGTTCGATCGCCACGGACCCGGAGGTGATCCTCTACGACGAGCCGACGACGGGGCTTGATCCGACGAACACGCACCGCATCGACAACCTGATCCTCGATTTGCAGGCGAAGCTCAAGGTGACGTCCATCGTGGTGACGCACGACATCGCTTCGGCCTTTGCCATCAGCGATCGACTCGCGTTGCTCTATCGTGCTAAGATTCATTTTGTCGGGACAAAAGACGAAGTTCAGAACTCGAAGGATCCGATCGTGCAGAATTTCATTCGCGGCGAGATGGAGGACGCGGCCAAGCCGGTCTCGCAGGAATCCCCGGTAAACAATGATCAACGGAGGATGAAGCCCACCCATGCAGCCACGTGAGTCGGTCCCCATCAAGGTCGGCATCTTCGTTTTCACGGGCGTATTTCTGGCGACCGCGATCATTTTTATGTTGGGTGGTGAAAAGCAGCTTTTCAAACGCCAGTACAAACTCGTTTCTTACTTTCACAATATCAGCGGGCTTCGGGTCGGCGCCCAGGTCCAGCTCGCGGGCCTGAACGTCGGGATGGTGGAGAGCATCTCCTTCAGCCAGGAGTTGGGCGACAAGAGGGTCCAGGTCCGCCTCTCGATCAATAGGGATTTTCAAGAACGCATTCGCAAGGATTCGACGGCGGAGATCACCACCCAAGGTCTTTTGGGCGACAAATTCGTTTCGCTTGGTCTCGGAAGCCCGGACCAGCCGATTCTACAGGACGAAGATGTCGTGACGGTGGTGGAGAGTCCGTCCTTGTATTCGATCGTCGAAAAGGTGGGGCCGGTCATGGACGACTTGGGCAAGGTCGCGAAATCGGTTTCCAAGGTCATGGACCAGGTTCAAGGGGGGGACGGGCTGATCCACAGCCTCATTTATGAGAGCAAGGAAAGGCCCTTGGCCAAGGATTTTGGAGAAATGGCGGGCGAACTCGATGGGGCTTCGCGAGAGCTTCGCCAGATCCTTCAAAAGGTGAACCGAGGCGAGGGAACGATCGGCGCCTTTTTGGCCGACCCCAGTCTCTACTACGACATCCGGCGGCTTTTCGCCCGCGTGGAACGGAATAAAATCCTCACCCACGTCATCCGAAGCCGCGTACAGGACCTGGAATTGGAGAAGAATCCGTAATTCGCTCACCGCGTCATACAATCGCCGGCAATCGCCGGTTTGATATATAGACACGTCTCCGAGATGTTGATATAATTTAACTTGATTGAACGAACACTTTCTCCGCGGAGCGCTCCGTTCTTTCTCAACTCAAGTCCACTTCCATCTCAGTCAAATTTTTTTAAAAGACTTTAAGTCGCTTCCTGCAAAGGAAGAGAGGGAGAGAATATGGAACAGACCGACATCATGCGCCTCGTCCAGGGGCTCCACGACATCAAAGGATTTCAGGAGCTGAACTGGGAAGGCAGTTACTCCGACTACGTCGGGATCGTGCAAAAGAACCCCGACGCGGCGCGGACCGCTTTTCAGCGCATCTACGATATGATCCTCTCGCACGGCAGCGAGGAATACACGGAACACAAGAAGAAGATCACGCGTTACCACTTCTTCCGCGACCCCTTCGAGAACGGGAAAGACGCGGTGTTCGGGCTCGACATCCCCTTGATGAAGCTCGTCAATATGTTCAAGGCCGCGGCGAAAGGTTACGGTCCGGAAAAGCGCGTCCTTCTGCTGCACGGGCCCGTCGGCAGCGCCAAGAGCACCATCGTCCGTCTCTTGAAGAAGGGCCTCGAGGCCTATTCAAAGACGCCCGAGGGCGCCCTCTACACGTTCGTCTGGAAGAGAAACGGCTTGGAGCAAGGCCACATCTTTGGAGCGGCGGACGAGATCCCCTGTCCCATGCACGAAGAGCCCATGCGCCTGGTGCCCGCGGAGGCCCGGCGAATGGCCCTAGATAAACTGAACGAACGCCTGACGGAAGACCGTCGGATTCACATCGAAGGGGATCTCTGCCCGCCGTGCCGCTTTATGTTCCGGGAGCTGATGCATTTCTACCAGGGCGACTGGTCGAAGGTCATGTCGCACATCCGCGTCCGAAGGCTCGTGCTTTCGGAGAAGGACCGCGTCGGGATCGGAACCTTCCAGCCGAAGGACGAGAAGAATCAGGACTCGACCGAACTGACCGGCGACATCAACTACCGCAAGATCGCCGAGTACGGCTCCGACTCCGACCCGCGCG